>JANNHY010000331.1:0-1651 GCA_031404635.1 Ilumatobacteraceae bacterium | reverse complement strand
GCGCTGAATACAGCTCTTTCCCGAACATGTTTCCGTCCCTCAATGTTGTGTCCTGCGCCCAAAGGCAGGAACTCCGTATAAAGAACGTATAAATTTCGCCAATGTCAAATCGGTCTTTAGCCCCTGGACCTAAGGTGCACTTTGGTACCCCCCTAGCAGGCCCAAGAGCCTTACGCCCCCGGCGTGAAAGCCGACGTTCAGCGTTGTATTAACCTCAGATAGCGCGATATCGATCAACAGGCCGAGTTCGGTTGAAATGGCGGAGTGAAGGCATGTCGAGATCGTCGTCGCCGGCGTCGCCGTCTCTCGCGGAGCGGGCGATCGTCATCGATGGTGCGCTCCCTGCCGGTCCGTTCGCCGTGCTCGAATGTCGCCCGTTGGGCAGCATGGCCAGCTCCAACGTTTGCTGGGGCATCGCCGATCAGTTGGGCGAGCGAGGCTGGCCGGCTGCATTGCTCACCGAGTCGGATCCGATCGAACCGGCGGTTGCTGCCGTACTCGGCTTCGCCGGCGAAATGCCGGTGCTGGTGGTCGTTCGCGACGCCTGCGTGCACCCATGGCAGACCGCCGTGATCGATGCCTTTGTCGACGCTCGGCCGAATTCGGTCGTGGTCGTCGAGTTCGGCTGGCCGAGCGTTCGTCCGGCCGGTTGTGCCGCCTTTGTCGTCACCCATGGAGCGGCGCGCTCCAGCACCCAGGCCGTGCTCGACTGTCTTTTCGAGAAGGAGTCTTAGCTTAGATGGCCGAGATCAGTATCCGCGGCCTGTCGAAGGTTTACCCGAACGGCGTGGTCGCGGTTCGCGATGCACGTCTCGAGGTTGCCGACGGCGAGTTCCTCGTCCTCGTCGGACCCTCGGGCTGCGGCAAGTCCACTCTGCTCAGGATGATCGCCGGGCTCGAGGAGGTGACGGCGGGGGCGTTGTTCATCGACTGGCGCGACATCACCGACGCGCAGCCCCGCCAACGTGACGTCGCGATGGTTTTCCAAAGCTATGCGCTGTACCCGCACATGACCGTCCGCAAGAACATCGGCTACCCCTTGAAACTTGCCGGTGTCCCGGCGCAAGACCTGCAGGCGCGGGTGGCCGAGGCCGCGCGCACGCTGCAACTCGAAGCGGTGCTCGACCGCAAGCCCGCGCAGCTCTCGGGCGGCCAACGTCAGCGGGTGGCGATGGGCAGGGCGATCGTCCGCAACCCGTCGGCGTTCTTGATGGACGAGCCGCTGTCGAACCTCGATGCCAAACTGCGCGTGCAGATGCGCGCCGAGATCTGCCGACTGCAGCGCGAGTTCCGCACGACCACCATCTACGTCACCCACGATCAGGTCGAAGCGATGACGATGGGTGACCGCGTCGCCGTGCTCAACGCAGGCCAGATCGAGCAGTGCGATCGGCCCCGCGATCTCTACGACCAGCCGGCGAACCTGTTCGTCGCTGCTTTCATCGGCTCGCCGTCGATGAACTTCTTCACGGCGACGGTTGAACGCCGAGACGCAGGGCTTGTTGCCGTTGTCGCCGAGGTGGTGATCCCGCTCGATCCGTCGACGTTGATCGACGACTTCGGCGAGTGGGTCGGCCGAACGATCACCGTGGGCGTGCGCGCCGAATCGATCACCGCTGTCCAAAGGTGTGAAGGGTCGCCGCGCCTCACC
>JANNHY010000330.1:0-9786 GCA_031404635.1 Ilumatobacteraceae bacterium | reverse complement strand
CGGCAGGCCGTACTTGACCAGGGCGGCGCGCAGCGCCTCGGTAGCCGTGTCCCACATCGCATCCTCGCCGACGTACTTCGCCGGGTCCTTGGTCGACAGGTTGGCGGTGAACTCGTCGAAGCCGAATGCCCGCAGCACGCGCATCACGAAGTCGAGCAAGGAAGCGATCTCGTCCTGCAGCTGATCCTCGGTGCAGAAGATGTGGCTGTCGTCCTGGGTGAAGCCGCGGATCCGCATTAGACCGTGCAACGTGCCGGCCCCCTCGTAGCGATACACGGTTCCGAGCTCGAACAACCGCATCGGGAGTTCGCGATAGCTGCGCTGCCTACCACGGAAAATCAGGCAATGCATCGGGCAGTTCATCGGCTTCATGTAGTACGTGCCGTTGTCCATCTCCATCGGCGGGTACATACCGTCTTTGTAGAAATCGAGGTGCCCCGAGGTCTGGAACAGATTGCCATTGGCCAGGTGCGGTGTGAACACGAACTGGTAGCCGCCGTTGGTGTGGCGTTCGCGGCTGTAGTCCTCCATCAGCTTGCGCACGGTGGCCCCCTTCGGGTGCCACACCGCCAGACCGCCGCCCAACTCCTGCGGGAAGCTGAGCAGGTCGAGTTCGGTGGCAAGCTTGCGGTGATCTCGCTTCTCGGCCTCGACGAGGCGGTGCAGATGCTCGGCGAGCGCCGCCTTGCTCTCCCACGCCGTGCCGTAGATGCGCTGCAGCATCGGCCCCTTCTCGTTGCCGCGCCAATAGGCGCCGGCGACTTTCATCAGCTTGTAGTGGCCGAGCTTGCTGGTCGAAGGCACATGCGGCCCTCGACAGAGATCGACGAACTCGGGTGTGTTGCGGTAGATGCTGATGGTCTCGCCGCCACCGATCTCGGCGGCGTCGTCGCTGTCGGCGGCACCGGTGGAAACGCGCTCGATGATCTCGCATTTGTACGGTTGATCGGCGAACAGCTTCAAGGCGTCGGCAGGCGACAGCTCATCGCGAACGAACGGCTGATCAGCCTTGACGATCTCGGCCATCTTGGCCTCGATCGCAACAAGGTCGTCGTCGCTGAACGTCTTGCCGCCAGGCAGTTCGAAGTCATAGTAGAAGCCGTTCTCGATGGCCGGCCCGATCGAGAATTTGGCACCGGGAAACAGCCGCGTGACGGCTTGAGCCATTACGTGTGCAGTCGAGTGACGAAGCACATGGCGACCCTGGTCGCTGTCGCCGGTGACAATGGCCACGGCCGCGCCATCCGGCAACGCCCGGCCAAGATCCCACTCCTCACCGTTGACGACGGCGGCTACTGCTGCCTTGGCAAGGCGTGAGCCGATCGACTCAGCCACAGTGGTCGCGGTGGCACCCTGGGCGAGAGTGCGTTGCGAACCATCGGGAAGAGTGATCGTGATATCAACCATAGGTCGGCAAGTCTACGAGTGCATCGATAACCGATGCCCGCGATTAGATCACGGACGAGTGCCGGCGCCGACCAGTTCGGGGCGCTGCTCACTCATCTGGGCGACCTTGGCGACATCGGTTGGCTCGGAATCAGAAGTCTTTCCGGCATAGACGTTGCGGTAGTCCTGCCCGGTCAGATCGCGGATCTCGTACATCAACTCGTCGGTGATCTGACGCAGCACCAGATGCAGGTCGCCTCGATTGCGGTACCGCTCGACGTTGATCGGCCGGCCGATCTTGATCGTGCAGTCACCGCGCAACTTCGGGACCTTCGCCTCGGGCGGTTGAATCTCGCGGGTACCGATCATTCCGACCGGATAGATCGGGCAGCCGACCTTCAGCGCCAGCCGCGCCGCCCCGGTGCGACCCTTGTGCAGTACACCATCGCGACTACGGGTACCTTCCGGAAAGATGCCGAACAACTCGCCGCGGCGCAGCACCGCCTCGGCAGTATCGAGCGCCGCCTGGCTCTTGGCGGCACCACTGCGGTCGATCGGGATCATCCCCATCAACGGGAACAGATACTTGGTCTTCCATGAATCCATGTACTCGGACTTACCGACGAAGCTGATGTTGCGCGACACGTGCAGCATCAAGAAGGCACTGTCAAGAAAACTGACGTGATTGGGGCACAAGATCGCCGGACCCTCGGCCGGCAAGCGCTCGAAACCGTCGAGCTGGAACTTCCACAGCTTCTTGGTGATCGGGCGCACGATGCTGCGAACGCGCTGCTGCGCCTTGCCGGCCCCCTCCGTGTTCACGGTCCCATGATAGAGCGGCCGTCCGGCGCGATGTTCAAGTAACACCGAATTGCTGGCGAATCCACGTGTCACATGGTCATAGATCGACGCCGAGCAACGCCGCGGCGTCGCCAACACCGTGCCCAGCGGCAGCGGCGGCGTCGATCGCCGCCAAGGCGCCTGGGGTGTCGAGGTCGTCGTCGAGGGCGGCCCGCACGTCACCGAGGGCATCCGCACCGGGACCTGCTGCGCACCAACGGGCCAACCGCTCGGTGTTTCGACGCATCAACGTGTCATCCCACTCCCACTCGTGCCGGTAGTGATGTTCGATGATCGCCAGCCGGATGGCCCGTGGATCCCACTCCTTGCGCAATGCGTCGACGAAGACCAGATTGCCCCGGCTCTTCGACATCTTGTGACCGTCGAGGTGGACCATCGCCACGTGCATCCAGTGGCGAACGAACTGTTCACCGGTTGCGGCTTCGCTCTGAGCGCGCTCGCATTCGTGGTGCGGAAAGATCAAGTCTGTGCCGCCACCATGCAGGTCGATGGTCGTGCCCAGTTCCCGAAGCGCCAGCGCCGAGCACTCGATGTGCCAGCCGGGGCGACCAGGCCCCCACATCGTGTCCCAACTCGGCTCGTCGGGCGCCGAGCGTTGCCAGAGTACGAAATCGAGTGGATTTCGCTTGTGCGGGTCATCGACGTTGCCGCCACGCTCACGGGCGAACTCGATCATCTGCTCGGTGGTGTAGCGGCTGATCGCACCGAACGACGGGAACTCGGAAACGTCGAAGTAGACGCTGCCGCCAGCCTGGTAGGCGTAGCCGCGGTCCAACACCATGCCGATGAAGCCGCGGATGTCGGCAATCGCCGACGACGCCCGAGGCGTCGAGTACACCGGTAGGGCATTCAACGCGTCCATGTCGCGCTCGAAGCGGGCTTCTTCTCCCGCGGCAAGGTCAAGGTAATGCACACCACGTTCGCGAGCCCTGACGAACAACGGGTCGTCGACATCGGTGACGTTGCGTACGCACTTCACCGCGTGGCCCTTGTCGATCAGTCGCCGCTGCAGCACATCGTAGGCAATGAACGTGGCGGCGTGACCTACGTGGGTGGCGTCGTAGGGCGTGATCCCGCAGGTGTACATCAGCACCTGCTCGCCGACCTCGAATGGCACGACGGCGCGCCGCGCCGTGTCGTAAAGCCGCATCGTCAACCCAACGCCCTCGGGTCGTCACGGATTCCTGTCAGCTTCGGCGCGACGCGGGTCTTGTAGCGCACGTTGAGTTGCAGGAGCACAGCGGTGAAGGCCTCGATGGCGGTGGCGTTGGACAGTTCACCCGCATCGAGAGGGCGACAACCGGGAATCTTGGCAACGATCTCGCTGATCGTTTCGACTGCGGCGCGGTCGTCGCCGCAGATCAGCACGTCTGAGTCGATCGGCTGGCCGAGATGGCCGAGTTCGGTCGCCGGAAGGTGATGAAAGGCGGCAACAACTCGGCAACCGGGCACAGCGGCCTGCACATGAGCGGCAACACTGCCGCGAGGTGGCACGAGCGGCTGGAACTCGTGTCCGACACGCACGAGCGCGTTGGCCATGCTGACCACGACCTTGCCCGCCAGAACGTCGGCGTTCTCCTGCGCCGTGGTGGCTGCGGAGTCCCACGGGGTGGCAATGACCACCACATCACAGTCCGCTGCTGCGTGGTTGTCGCCGAAAGCCAGCAGCGGCTCCAGATCTGGCCACTTCGCCACCAACCCGTCGCGAGCCTCCATCGCCCGGTACTTGGAGCGCGAACCGATCACGACCGAATACCCGATCGACGCAAGACGGCCGGCGAGCGCGCTGCCCGCAGGCCCAGTACCACCAACGATGCCAATACGCATCGTCGCAGCCTTGCACAACATTGGCCCCGCTCCCCAAGGTCTGGCCCCCAAGGTCTGGCCGACCGTGGTGACTACGATCACAGACATGGGTCTGCTCGACGGCAAGAACATCGTGATCACCGGCGTCCTCACCGACGCCTCTTTGGCCTTCGGGGTGGCCAAGCTCGCCCAGGAGGAAGGTGCCGACATTGTGCTGACCGGTGCCGGCCGAGCACTGAGCCTGACCGAGCGAGTCGCCCGCAAGCTGCCGGTGCCGGTCGACGTGTTCGAGCTGGATGTCACCATGACTGATCATCTCGACAACGTGCGCGACGCCCTGGCCGCCAAATGGGGCCGGATCGACGGCGTGCTGCACGCCATCGGTTTCGCTCCGGAAGCGTGCCTCGGCGACGACTTCATGGCACCCACTTGGGCCGACGTGTCAGTTGCGCTGCACATCAGCTCCTACTCGTTGAAAGCCCTGGCCGACGCATTCGCCCCGTTGATGACCAGCGGCGGATCGTTCGTAGGACTCGACTTCGACAACACCGTCGCCTGGCCCGCCTACAACTGGATGGGTGTCTCGAAGTCGGCGTTGGAGAGCATCAGCCGCTACCTCGCTGTTGCTCTGGGCGCGAGGGGGATCCGCTCCAACCTGGTTGCTGCCGGACCGATCAAGACCGTCGCGGCCAAGAGCATCCCCGGTTTCAAGAAGTTCGAAGACGCGTGGGACGACCGTGCCCCGCTCGGTTGGGACGTCACCGACTCCTCGGCCGTCGCCAAGGCCTGCATCGTCCTGCTCAGCGACTGGTTCCCGGCAACCACCGGCGAGATCGTGCATGTCGACGGCGGCTTTCACGCCGTGGGTGCGTAGGGTCGAGGTGTGAATCGCCTTGCCGGCGAGACCTCGCCGTATCTTCGCCAGCACCGCGACAACCCCGTCGATTGGTATCCGTGGGGAGCAGAGGCGTTCTCCGCTGCCGCCGAGCGAAAGGTACCGATCCTGCTGAGCGTCGGCTACTCGGCCTGCCACTGGTGCCACGTGATGGCCCACGAGTGCTTCGAGGACAGTGAGGTCGCCGGCGAGATGAACCGCCGATTCGTCAACATCAAAGTCGACCGTGAGGAGCGGCCCGATGTCGACTCGATCTACATGGATGCGGTACAGGCGATGAGCGGCCGCGGCGGTTGGCCGATGACGGTGTTTCTCACGCCCGACGGCCACCCGTTCTACGGCGGCACGTACTTTCCGAAACCGAATTTCTTGAGCCTGATGGCGGCCATCGACGACGTCTGGGTCAACCGGCCGGCCGATGTGCGTCAGAACGTCGAGGCGCTCGGGAATGCGATCCGCAGGACGGCGCAGATCGAGCCGGTGACCGATCTGCCGGGCGTCGCTGCATTCAACGAGGCGATGCAGCAACTCGCCGGCTCGTTCGACGCGACGTGGGGCGGCTTCGGCAACGCTCCGAAGTTCCCGTCGACGATGAGCCTCGATCTGATCTTGCGGGCCTACCGGCGTACGCCGCAGGACGATGCCAGGACGATCGTGACCACATCGCTCGACGCCATGGCCAGCGGCGGCATGTACGACCACATCGGCGGCGGCTTCGCCCGCTACTCGGTCGACGACGAATGGCTGGTGCCTCACTTCGAGAAGATGCTCTACGACCAAGCCCTGCTGATACGGGTGTACCTGCACGCCTATCTCGTCTTCGGCGAACAGCGTTGGAAGCAGGTCGTCGAGGAGACCATCGACTACGTGCTACGCGATCTGCGGCACGCCTCAGGCGGATTCTTCTCCGCCGAGGATGCCGACTCGCCCGACGAACACGGGCACGGCCATGAAGGTCTGTTCCACACCTGGACGATCGACGAGGTCACCGAGGTGCTCGGCTCCGATGCGGCGGTGGCCTTGGAATGGTACGAGTTCGCCGAGGGCGGCAACTTCGAGGGGCGGACGATTCCGGCTCGGTTGAACCACCGCGGCGAGCTGCTGCGCCCTCCGCAGGTCGAGTCGGCTCGGCAGCGGCTGTTCCAGGCCCGATCGGAACGTCGCCGGCCGGGACTCGACGACAAGGTCCTGACCGAATGGAACGGCCTGATGCTGGCCTCGTTGGCCGAGGCCGCCGCGGCTCTCGACCGAGACGACTGGCTCGATGCAGCCGCTGCCAATGGTCGCTTTCTCGTCGAGCACCTTCGCCAACCCGACGACCGTTGGCACCGTTCGTGGCAAGCCGACGGGCAGCCGCCTGCCCGCCACGCCGGGCTCGCCGCCGATCACGCCGCGCTGGTCGATGCCTTCACCCGGTTGGCAGAAGCGACGGGCGACGGCGCGTGGATCGAGCACGCTCGCAGAGTGGCCGACACGATGCTCGATCACTTCTGGGATGTCGACAACGGCGGCTTGTTCACCACCGCAGACGACGGCGAACAGCTCGTCGCCCGCCAGAAGGACCTAATGGACAACGCCACACCGTCAGCGAACTCGATCGCCGCTGTGGCCCTGGTGCGCCTCGGCGCGCTCACAGGGGAGGCTCGCTACGGCAACCACGCCGATCAGATCCTGCGATTGCTCGGGCGAATCATCCCGCAAGCCCCGACAGCCTTCTCCAATGCTCTGACTGCTGTCGATATGGTCGCCACCGGGACCACCGAGATCGCGGTCGTCGGTGATCGCCCCGACCTCGTAAGCGCTGTGCAAAGTCGCTGGCTGCCCAATGCGGTGTTGGCCTGGGGGGTGCCGTACGACTCACCGCTGTGGCAACACCGAAGCGACGGCTACGCCTACGTGTGCCGCCACTACACCTGCCAGACCCCGGCCGACACGGTCGAGACCCTGCTCGCTCAACTCAGCGTCAGCTCATAGAACGGCGCCTGTCGGTCCGGCACGAACCAGAGATCTTCGGCGCCGGCTCACCAGTGGTCGTAGTGGACAACCTCTGTTGCTGGTCGTCTCGATCGGGTGGTGGCCGATCCGCTGGGGCGGTCGGTCACGGCTCGACATCCGAGCGCCAGTGCGCCGACCGACAACATGTCGGCAGGCACGCCGAGGTCGGTAAACAGCAGTTCGACGTTGCGGAAGATGCCGAAGTACAACGCTCCGAGTTGCTGGGCCTCGGCGAGCAGCAGCAGGTTCTGAACCGCCATCGCGGTGTCGGTCAACCAGAACGGCACCGGCCAGTTGGCTGCGATCTCCAACCCGTGGCCGGCCTTGTCGGTCTCGGCATATCGCGACGTGTAGGCACCGGGGTCGGCGATGGGAAGCACGATCACCGGAGCGCGCAACACGCCATCTTGGGTCTCGGCGAACCAGGCCTCGGCCTTGGTGGTCTGCCAGAACCTGCCAACAGCATCGCCAGTCAGAACGACGAAGTGAACACCCTGGCTATAGCCGGCCGAAGGAGCCCTGCGAGCTGTATCGACGAGGTCGGCCACAACTTGACGGTCGAGAGGGACGCTACTGAAATCCCGAGTCATCCGTCGGCGGCGCACAACCGCCTCGACAGCTGCGAATTCGCTGCTCAGCGGGCGCCCAACTTGAGCAGATCCTCGGCCATCACCCAGCCGTGCACCACCAGCGAGGCGCCCTTGTTAGGGTTGACCGTGGCGAACAGGGCGACGAGGTCGGGCTTGATCTTCTCCGGTTTCAGCGTCTCGTGGTCGAGAAACCCGGTTTGGCCGTTGGACTTGACCACGAACGACTGCTCGTCGTAGCTCGAATCGACCCCGAACCGCTTGGCCAGCCGCCGACCCCAGGCTCGCTCCTCGCCAACGGCGCGGTGCCCTGGTCGGGGGATCAACTCGTCGACCTGCTTGAACGCCTCGAGGGCGTCGACCGACACAAACCGTGAGCCGAGGACGACGTCTTCGTCCGGAAACGCCATCAGCGCCCTGTGGAAGGCCTCGCCCATCAGGCCCTTCAATACCTGATCGCGCTTGCCGGTGCGCTTGACGCTCATCAGCCCGACCAGCACGCACGGCGTGCCACCGATGCGCTCGAGGGTCGAGAACGTGCAGCCGTGCAGTTTGTCGTCGATGCGCGCCGTCGTGCACAGCACCCAGTCTTCTTTGGCCTTCGACAACACTCCGATGTCGAACGCGCCTCCCATTGACGCCATTTCATCGAGATCGGCGTCGGTGAGCGCTGCACAGTCCCTGGTTTCCACCTGGATTGGCATGCTGTAAAGCTCCCCCATATCGTCGTGCGTGGCCTCCATTGTGCCAGAAAATCGTCGATTTCGAAAAGGCGGACGGGTAATTAGAGCATCACGGCATCGTGGCCGAGCAGCATTCGCAGCTCGCCGACAGCCCGATCGAGGTCGACACAAAACTCGTCTGCCAGGCGCAATATCTTTCCTTGACCGATATGCAGGTACACCGGCGACTCGCCGGGGTGATCGCGAAGAATCTTTCGGATCTGATGAATTTTCAGTTCGTTGAGCGACGTCGACGGCACAATCAGTCGCAACGGTGCCGCCGAGGCAGTGTCGAGTCCCTCGACGATATCGACGTTCATGGCCATGAATCCGACACGAGATTCGTCGCGCTTGTCGATCCGCCCCTTGACCGTGACGATGGCATCGTCGACCAACTTGTGCCCGAGTTCCATCAATGCCCGCGGGAAGACGGTGACCTCGATGGTGCTGTCGAGGTCTTCGAGGACGAACATCGCCATCTGGTCGCCTTTCTTGGTGAACTTGCGGGCCAGGTTGGTGATCACCCCGCCGAGCACCAGCACGACGCCGTCGTCGCGTTCGGGCGCTTCGGCGATCCCGCAGTCGACCCTGCGGCGCAACGCCGACTCGACGCCGAGCAGCGGATGATCCGAGACATACAACCCGAGCATCTCTTTCTCGAATCGCAACCGGTCGCTCTTGTCGAACTCGTTGGTCGGGATCGAGACGCGTTCGTCGAAACCCTCGACGGCCTCGCCGCCGAGGTCACCGAACAGGCTCATCACCCCTTGGTCACGCTCGCGACGACGCACCAGGGTGGCGTCGATGATCTGTTCGAAGACCATCAGCAACCCGCGGCGGGGGTGACCGAGAGAGTCGAATGCGCCGGCCTTGATCAACGACTCGACCGTGCGCTTGTTGAGTACTGGCTCGGGAACCCGCTCGGCGAAGTCGTGGAACGAATGGAACGTCCCGTTGGCGTTGCGCTCGCCGAGCAGCAGTTCGACCAAGCCCTCACCGACGTTGCGAATGGCCGACAAACCGAACGTGATGGCGCCCGCTGATCCGGCGGCGATCGTGATGTCCGCGGCGAGTTCATCGGCTCCGACCGTGGCAAAGTCGGTCACCGAGCGGTTGACGTCGGGGGTCAGCACCTTGATGCCGGCGCTACGGGCATCGGACAGGTAGACCGCAGCCTTGTCGAGGTTGCTCTTGACGCTGGACAACAAGCAGGCGAAGAACTCGACCGGATAATGAGCCTTGAGGTAGGCGGTCTGGTAGGTGACCAGGCCGTAACCGAACGTATGGCTCTTGTTGAAGGCGTAGTCGGCAAACTTCTCGATCACGTCGAACAGCTGCTTGCCGAGCACCTGGCCATACCCGCAGCGTTCGGCCCCCGCCTCGAATGCAGCGCGTGCGTCAGCCATCACCTCGCGGGATTTCTTGCCCATCGCCTTGCGAAGGTTGTCGGCCTCGGCCAACGAGTAGCCGGCAAACTTCTGGGCAACACGCATGACGCTCTCCTGATAAATCATCAGGCCGTACGTGTCGCCCA
>JANNHY010000329.1:0-6477 GCA_031404635.1 Ilumatobacteraceae bacterium | reverse complement strand
CGACCCTCGGCTACCTCGACGAGCCCAACGGTGGCGAGACCGAGAGCGACGTCAACGTCTTCGGGCCGATCGCTCGCAGTGCCGATGACTTGGCTTTGCTGCTGGGCGTGCTTGCCGGCCCGGCACCCGATCGTGCCGTCGGTTGGCGGCTCGATCTCCCACCCGCCGACATCGCCGACTTGCGTTCGCTGCGCGTGACGACGTGGTTCGAAGAGCCGTCGATCCCGATGGATGCAGAGATGATCACCGTGCTCGACGGTGTGGCCGATCGGCTGGTCGAGGTGGGGGTCGCGGTGGATCGGGTTGCTCGCCCGCAGATCGACTTCACCGAGGCGTGGCGAGCCGGCGATTGGTTGATCTCGTCGGCCACGCAGGTGCACGGCGACGGCGAAACGGTGAACCACACCGACTGGCTGTTCGCCGACCGCGATCGGGCTCGTCGCCGGCAGCGGTGGGCGGAGTTCTTCGAGGATGTCGACGTGCTGCTGTGCCCCGTCACGTTGACACCCGCTTTCGCGCATCAACAGGAAGGCACGTGGGCAACGCGCGACATCCTCGTCAATGGCGAGACCGTGCCTTATTACACGCTGGGAGCGTGGCCGGCGCTGATCGGATCGGTGTACTTACCGTCGACCGCGGCGCCGGTCGGCCTTACAGCGGCCGGCCTGCCGGTGAGTGTTCAGGTGGTGTCGCCGTATCTCCACGATCACCGCTCGATCACGGTGGCCGGTCTGATCACCGACCTCGTCGGCGGCTACTCCGTCCCACCCATCGCCGTCTGATCGCGCCCACGCAATTCTTGGTGGACGGCGGGGATCACGTCGCGGCCGAAGCGTTCGATCGAGCGCATCGCCACGTCGTGGGGCATGTCGGCGAGGCGCATGAAACACGACAGGTGCGACAAGCCCAGCGCACCCGCCTCGGCGATGATCCGCTCGGCGACCTGCGACGCTGTTCCGATCAGGGCACCGGCCTCGATGTCGTCGAGTGACGGCTCGTCGTCGAGCGGCGGCCGCTCGAGATGGGCACCCTTGATCAGCGGCGCGCGACGACGAAGGTTGCCGGCCATCCGGGCGATGTTGCGCACCTGTTCGGCCGCGGCGCGCCGCTCGGTGCGGTCGTCGGCAACGAACACGTAGCGCTGCACCGCAAACGGCATCGGATCGCCATAGACCTCGGCGAAGGCGTCGCGCATTCGCTGTGAGGCCGAGAGGGTTTGCAGGCCGGGCGTGACAAAGGGTGTCGCTCGGCGCTGGGCGACGGTCCTCATCACAGCCGGGTCGGAGCCGACGACGAACGTTGGGATGTGAGCCTGAGCGGCGGTCACGGCAACATCGACCTTCGCCGTCACGAACGCGCCGCGATGGTCAATACGCCCACCGACCGCTTGGTCGATCAGATCCCACGCCTCGAGACCACGCCGGTAGCGCTCGTCGAACGGGATGCCGAACTTGATGAACTCGCGTGGCTGGTACCCGAAGCCGAGACCCAGCACCAATCGGCCGGCGGTCAGCGCGTCGATCAGGCAGACATCCTCGGCGAGCCGCAACGGCTCGTAGAACGGCAGCACGATCACCGCCGGACCGAGGCGAATGCGCGTTGTGGCCGCAGCCATGTGGGCAACGAGCAGCAGCGGGGAAGTGGTGATCGAGTAATTGGAGAAGTGGTGCTCGGCGAACCAGGCGATATCGAAGCCGAGTTCCTCGGCCAACTGCACCTCGGCGCGGGTCTCGGCCAGCAACTGGGCGGAGTTGCCACGCGCCGCCGACAACGTGGTCAAGCTGAACAGGCCGAACTGCACGATGGTCACCGTAGTGATTCAGGTCGAGGTGACGTCGAAGCCCATCGACATCGCTACAGGAATCTGCGCGGGATCGAATGTCACGAACCTGACCGGCCGAGGCAGCCGGTCGGCGGCGGCGAGGTGGATGGCATCGGCCAGGCGCAAGGGTTGCTCGCGCATCAATGCGCCGGCGCGATCAAGACAGCGTTGGTCGACGGGCACCACCGCCACCCGGTCCCACGACAGGCGGACGAGATCTTCGAGATCGCTGCGCAGCACCGCTTCATCGGTGACCCGGTCGACGAGGGCGAGCGACTCCATCAGCGTCAACCCGCTGCTGCACCAATCGGGGTCGCGGCCCAGCGCGTCGAGTACCACCGGGCGCGCCGCGCCGTCGAGATGCAGACCGACCAAGGCGCTGGTGTCGAGGTAGACGGTCATCCGCGGATCTCGCGCAGCAGTCGGTCGAGGCGCACGTTGGCCCACGTCGAGACCGTTCCATCGGCGACCCGGCCGTCGGGCCGTCGCGGGGCGATCAGCGCCCCCGAAGCGACCAGCGATGAGAGATGTGCGTCGCCCGACGGCTCATCGCTCATCGCCAGGGGGGTGAGGGCGGCGACGGGGGTGCCGGCGATCGAGATGACCGTCGTCTCGCCGCCCGCAGCGCGGCGGACGTGAGCCGCCAGGTCGGCACGTAGTTCGCGAATCCCAATCATGTGTACAACAGTGTACACAGTTGCCATGGCGACCACGCTGTGGAATCAGCCACACTTGGGCCCTATGAACTTTGCCTTCACCGAAGAACAAGACGAACTGCGCAAGACCGTGCGAGCGTTTCTCGAAGCCAAGAGCCCGGAGAGCGCCGTGCGCGAGCAGATGGAGACCGACAACGGGGTCGATCCTGCTGTGTGGAGCCAGATGGGCGAGCAGATGGGCTTGCAGGGTCTGCACATCCCCGAGGAGTACGGCGGGTCGGGCTACAGCTACGTCGAACTCGGAATCGTTCTCGAGGAGATGGGCCGCGCCCTGCTGTGCGCGCCGTTCTTCTCATCGGTCGTGCTGGCCGCCAACACCTTGCTGCACAGCGGCGACGATGCAGCCAAGAAGACTCACCTGCCCGGCATCGCCAGCGGCGAGACGATCGCCACCCTGGCGTTCACCGAGCCGTCGGGCAAGTGGGACGAAGCGGGCATCACCATGCAGGCTTCCGGCTCCGGCGGCGAGTTCACGCTCAACGGCACGAAGATGTTCGTGCTCGACGGGCACACCGCCGGCCTGATCATCGTCGCTGCCTGTACCGACAAAGGTGTGAGCCTGTTCGCCGTCGACGGTGCTGCAGGCGGTCTCACCCGCACATCGCTGTCGACCATGGACCAGACCCGAAAGCAGGCCAAGCTCGAGTTCGCCGACACACCGGCGACTCTCGTCGGGACCGAAGGCGAGGGTTGGAAGGTGCTGTCGACCGTGCTCGATCTTGCGGCGATCGGCCTGGCCGCCGAGCAGGTCGGTGGCGCCCAGAAGGTGCTGGAGATGGCCGTCGAGTACGCCAAGGTGCGGGTGCAGTTCGGCCGCCCGATCGGCTCGTTCCAGGCGATCAAGCACAAGTGCGCCGACATGCTGCTCGAGGTCGAGTCGGCGAAGAGCGCCGCCTACTACGGAATGTGGTGCGCCGCCGAGATGAACGACGAATTGCCCTCGGTCGCTTCGCTGGCCAAGGCGTATTGCAGCGAGGCCTACTTCCACGCCACCGCCGAGAACATCCAGATCCACGGCGGCATCGGCTTCACCTGGGAGCACCCGGCGCACCTGTACTTCAAGCGGGCCAAGTCGTCGGAGTTGCTGTTCGGCGACCCGACGTACCACCGCGAGCTACTGGCCCAGCGCATCGGAATCTGACCGATGGGCCTGCCTGTCGTCAACGGGGCGATGATGGCCTGCTCGTTCGGCGCCGCCCCGTCGACCCTCACGGTGTTGCCGGTCGGCCGGGTGATGGCCGAGAACCAGCCGCTGGCCAACATCAACGATTCCAAGCCGTTCGTCAACATCGCCCCGTTCGGGGTGTGCATGAGCCTGGCCAATCCGATCACCGCATCGCAGACCTCGGCCGCGCTCGGGGTGCTCACGCCGGGGGCTTGCACGCCGATGACGACGGCGCCGTGGACGCCGGGTTCGCCGACCGTGATGGTCGGTGGCGCGCCAGCCCTCAACAACACGTGCACGTGCATGTGTTCCTACGGAGGGGTGATCCAGATCACCAACCCCGGCGCGACCAAGGAACAGGTTCCCTGAGCGCTACTTCTTCTTGAAGAACTCGACTTCAGTTATCGCGCAGACGTGCAAGGCCGGATCGGGGTAGCAGCTCTGCACGGTGACGCTGACCGACACGGCGTCGCTAGCTCCCAGGTCGAACTTCTGCGGATCGGCCTTGTCTTCGAGGGTGAGCTGCTTCGATGCGAGGGTGGCCCCGGTGGCGTCGAAGGCCTCGATGAACAGGTCCTTGGGGCGCGGTTGGGCCTTGAAGTTCTCCTTGTTCTCCTGATCCCCCGGTGTGATCAACACCTTGGCGAGGTCGGTCGGCGGAGCAAACGTGACGGTGGCTTTCGCTGCCGCATCCTCGGGTGCGCCGAGCCAGAAGGTGTTGCTGGCGCCGTCGGCGATCATCGTCGCCTCTCGACCGGGTGTTGCCGAAGTGGCGACCGACAGCGAATTGTCGGGGCTGACCTGCGTGAACTCGGGGCTGATCCGGTTCTTCACTGACCTGAGGATGTCGCCGCCCTTGTCGGTGATCGTCGAACGCAACCCTGGAACGGCGAGGCCGGTGCCGATACCGACGATCGCCAGCAAGGCCAGCACGCGGCGAACGCTGGTGAACCCACCGAAGATACCCCCCTTCAGCTTGCGACCGCCACGTTTGGCACCCTTGGCCATGCCGCCGCCCCGGCCGCCGGCAACCATCGGGCGCGCACCGGCTTGCACCACCGTGTTTTTCGATTTCTTGGCCGCGCCCGAGCGCTTCCACCACCTCTGCTTGACCGGCACGACCTCGGCCAGCGATGTGCCGCATCGCCGGCAGAAGTTGCGCTCCGCCGAGTTCGGCTCGCCACAGCTTCCGCAGACCAGGTCGCCGGGGTTGATCGTGCGCGTCGGCGCCTGCTTGACCTGTGGCTTCGGCCGCGCCACGGCGGCCGACGGGGTCTGCGCGGTGGGCTGGCGTGGCGCCTGGGGCGCCGGCGCGGATGGTGTCTTGGCGACGAGCGCCGCAGCAATCGAAGCTGACTCGCTGGATGCCGCCGGTGTCGGCGGCGGCGGCTGTAGGGGAGCCACCTGCGCGGCGAGCGTCTGAGCCGATGGCGCGGCGCCGGGCACCGTCGGCGGGGGCAGCGGCGGCCCGTCGCCAAGTACCGCTTGCCTGATGCGGGTTACCAAGCCAGAAGGCGGCGGCAACTCGGCAACCGGTGCCTCGATCACCTCTTCGGCGATGCGCTCGCCCTCCCACTCCAGGAATGCGCCGCAGGAACCACAGAAGTCATCGCCCGCCGGGTTGTGGTTCCCGCACCGCTTGCAGACAATCACGCTTGCTCCTTCGTCGGAGGTGGCAGTGGTTTCGACTTGGTTGCCACGAACTCGACACGATGGGCCAGATGTGCCGGCTTGTTGGCTGCGACGAGCTTATCGAGCTTCGACTGCATGGCCGGGCTGGGCTGTGCCATCCGTAGCCGTACGACAAGTGGGGCATCGGCTGCCCCGGGGAGCGCCGCGCCGGGTGCCTGCGACCACGCCACTCCACCACCCTCGACGATCTCGGGCCTGACGCCGATGAACAGCTCGACCAGGTCGGCGAGCCCGCTGATCGTGCCCCGTCGCCGGTACAGCTCGGTGGCCCTGGCCACCATTGCCCGCCGCCGCTCGATCGGCCAGGTGTGGTCGATGTCGATGCCCACCCAGCCGGCCAGCCACTCGAGGAAGTCGGGCGGCGTGAGCTGCGGATCGAGGAAGGCCGAGAAGTTGTCGAGGGCGCTCGGCACCGGCGTCAATACCTCGTCGAGGCCGTCGCAGAACCGTTGGATGAACGCGTCGTCGAGGAACATCGCCGGCAAGGCGTCGCCCAGGCGGTGACGCACTGCTACCCGTGGCGCGGACCCTCGACCCATCTCAGCCTTCCGTGACCATGACCTGGTGCTCGTACGAGAACACCAATGCTTCCGGGTCGATGTCGAGCCGCTGCACCGCCTGGCCGCGCTCGCCCGAGACCGGGTCGGCCGCGAACAGCCGGGCGTCGTCGATCACGGCCACACCGGCAAGCCGCTGCAGCACCGAGTACACGTCGCCGACGTGAATCGCTCGCCCGAACGGCCAGCCATCGCCGTCCGGCCCGCCGCCGACCGGATGAAAGTAGTTGAACAGCGCCGTCAGGCACTCGCTGCGCAGCTCGTCGGGAACGAACCGCGGTCGGGCCCGGACCCGAGCAACCACCGTGATGCCTTGATAGCGAGGCGGCTCGACCACCACTCGCGCCCCGACGGTGGGACGCGCATCGAGATACTCCGCGATCCTTCGCAGCACATCCGGATCGGGCACGAGCTGCTCGAAGCGGATCTGTCCGTAGTCACCGGCGGCGACGGAGGGCACAACGAGCACGCGCACGCCGGCTCCATCGGCTTCGGCGGCACGGACCCGGGCGAATTCGGGAGCGG
>JANNHY010000328.1:0-34594 GCA_031404635.1 Ilumatobacteraceae bacterium | reverse complement strand
AACCCGCCGAACAACAAGCTGAGACCGACGTTACGCAAGGTCGTGTTGGCATCGGCAAGGTTGGCGAATTCGAAATAGCCCGCGGTCGACGACTCCAGGGGGATACCGATGACCAGCGTGGGAACGCCGTCGAAGGAGATGATCATCTTCGCTGGGACACGGTCGCGGATCACCCTGGCCTGCATTGCCGCCGGAATGACGTCGGGGGTGAACCTGGCCGATAGTGAAGCCCACTCGCCGGCGACGTTGATCGCCGGTCGGGCGACACCGGCTTGCTGGAGCCGATCGATGATCGCGTTGGCGTTCGTGCTCCCTGCGCTGATCTCTCGCTGAGCGACCCGAGCGTTGCGGTATGCCTGCTCGGTGGTGGTGCGCTCGCGCTCGTTGATGAGGCTGCTGCGTGTGAACGAGTACGCAACGGCGGCGAGAAACGTCGACAGCAGCAACGCTCCAACGCCGAACATCAACAGGATGCGAGTGCGCAGCCCGAACCTGGCCGGGCGCCATCTGGTGAACAGGTCGAGCACTCGCCGGAAACCGCCGCGTCGCGGCTCGGTCCCGACATTGTCGTCCGCAGCTGTCACGACTGAAGGCGATACCCGAGGCCGCGCACGGTCACAACGTGTCGCGGATTGGCGGCATCGGTCTCCACCTTGGTGCGTAGGCGGCGGACGTGAACATCGACCAGTCGCCCGTCGCCGAAGTAGTCGTATCCCCAAACCTTGTCGAGCAGGCTCTCCCTGCTGAACACTCGGCCCGGGTTTTGAGCCAGTTCGCACAGCAGGCGGAACTCGGTTTTGGTGAGATGCAGCTCCGTTCCGGAGCGCAAGACCTTGCCCTCGTCGGGGATGATCTCTAGATCCCCGAAGACCAACCGGGCGTGCGAAGGACTGATCGGGCGAATTCGGCGAAGCAGGGCTCGGATTCGCGCCGAGAGTTCCTTCGGCGCGAATGGCTTGGTCAGATAGTCGTCGGCGCCGGCCTCGAGACCGGCGACTACATCGTGGGTGTCGTTGCGGGCGGTCACCATGACGATCGGCACATCGCTGTGGCGGCGCAGTGTGCGGCACAGCTCGAACCCGTCGATGCCAGGCAGCATGATGTCGATCAGCACGACATCGGGCAGAACGCGGTGGAACAGATCGATGGCTTCTTCGCCGCTGCCGGCCTCGTCGACCGTCCAGCCTTCGTCCTCAAGGGCCAGCTTGACCGCCGTACGGATGCGCTCGTCGTCTTCGACGGTAAGGATGCGAGTACCCACGGCTCACATGATGCCAGGGTTGCGACCAGGTTCGGTGACCGCCAGCAACTCGACCATCAGCTCGAACAGTGCCGGGTTGGTGGCGAGCACCTCGCTGTGGCCCGACGGACGGCCATCGTCATGGTCGACCGGGCTGCCATCGAACCGTCCGGTGCGGCACCCGGCCTCACGGGCGATCAGCTCGCCGGCGGCGCAATCCCAGGGTCCGAGCCACTGTTCGTAATACGCATCGACACGACCGGCCGCGAGATGACACAAGTCGGTTGCCGCTGCCCCCAATCGGCGGATGTCGCGGACCTGCGCGATGACCTGCACGAGCCGCAGGGCCTGGTCGCGGCGCCGCTCGACCTGATAGGAGAAACCAGTGGCAACGAGGGCAACTGGTAGCGACGACGTCGTGCTGCAGTGGATGGGGGAGCCGTTCAGGAATGCGCCATCACCGGCGACCGCCGTGAACAGTTCGCGGCTACTCGGCACGTAGACAACCCCAGCCAGCGGACGATTCTCAGTCAGCGCAGCGATCGACACTGCGTACCCCGGCAGGTCGTACAAGAAGTTGGTGGTGCCATCGATCGGGTCGATAAGCCAGCGAACCCCCGATGCCCCGGCTGCGTTGGTTCCCTCCTCGCCGACCACGGCGTCGTCGGGCCGCTCGGCGTGTAAGCCGTCGACGATCAAGCGTTCCGAGGCACGATCGAACTCGGTGACGACGTCGGTGTCCGACGACTTCGTCAGCGCCGATGTGACGCCGTTCTTGCGCCCCTCGAAGACGAGGTCGCCTGCTGCGACGGCCAAGCGAGCAGCGAGGTCACACAACTGCCGGGCGAGGACGGTCACGGCCCACCGCCGTCTTGGCGGCGCTCGACCTCTTTCCACTCGCCCACGGCGCGCAACACCAGCACCGCAACCACGCTCATCCCGACAGCGGCGAGGATTGCGCCTACCAGCGCGCCGAGCCCGCGCTGGGTTGCGCAGGTGCCATGGCATTGCAGCTCGACCAGTGTGTAGCCGATCAGTCCGCCGGCCAAACCGCCGAAGAGGATCGCCACGAACGCGGCAACTCGTGCCTTGGGTGGCGGAAGTGCGGAGAGCGGAACGTCTGATTCGGCCACGAGCCGACATCGTACGGTGTGGTCCTGGGCGCGCCGCCAATCGCTTCGACATCTCGCCATCGTCCCTTGCCAAGCCCGTAGGATCTGCGGTCGTGCGAGTCACCGTGGTCGTGCCGACATACAACGAAGCCGGCAACATCGAACGGTTGTGCCACGAGATTCGACTGGCGGTGCCGCACGCCGACGTGCTGATCGTCGACGACGACAGTCCCGATTGTACTGCCGATCTTGCTGCCCATCTGGATAGCACCCTCGGTCAGATCGGCATCATCCGTCGCTCGGGCAAGGATGGGTTGGGCGCTGCTCTTCGGGCCGGGTTGCGCGCCGCCATCGATGGCGGAGCAGAGATCTGCGTCCAGATGGATGCCGATCTGTCGCATGATCCGGCCGTTCTGCCGGCGCTGATCGCCAACGCCGAGAACGGGGCCGATCTGACCATCGGCAGCCGCTACGTGCCGGGCAGCCTCACCGAGAACTGGCCGCGCCGCCGCCGATGGATCTCGCGGTGGGGAAATCGCTATGCCGCCGGGATCCTCGGCTTGGCGATCAACGATGTCACGGCCGGCTACCGGGCCTACCGCACCGACGCGTTGGAACGGATGGAGTTCGACACGGTGACGGCCGAGGGGTACGGCTTCCAGGTAGAGATGACCTACCGGCTGGTGCGCATCGGAGGCAAAGTCGTCGAGTTCCCGATCACGTTTCGTGACCGAGTCGAGGGTGTCTCGAAGATGTCCCGTGGGATCGTCAGCGAGGCCCTGGTGCTCGTGTTCAAGCTGTGGGTCGCCGACTTCGGCGGTCGGCGACGGCGACGAGCCAGGGGTGGGTGAGAGCCCGGCGGCAGCCGTTCGAACGCGTGTTCCTGTGGCACACTAGCTGCATGAGGAACTGGGTCGTCGGGGGTGCGTTGATCCCCCGTGTCGGCGGCGTCGATCTCGACGGCCTGGTGCTGGTCGGCAACCGTCGGCGGGATCGGTCGGTCGAATGGACACCCCCGGGCGGGGTGATCGACCGCGGCGAGTTGATCCGCGACGGGCTCGCTCGAGAGGTCTTCGAGGAAACCGGACTCACCGTCGCCGGCTGGGCCGAGCTTCGCTACTCGGTGATCGTCGAGGCTCCGCAGTTGGGCTGGCGACTGCGAGTCGAGGCGTGGGAGACCGACGACGTCGTCGGTGACATCGTCGTTGCCGACCCCGACGGCATAGTCGAGGAGGTGCGCCAGGTCGACAGTTCCGAGGCAGTGTCATTGCTGGCCACCAGCCCGCAGTGGGTGCATGTTCCCGTTGTCGAATGGCTGACCGGCTCGCTCGACCCCGCAGGCTCGTTCCACTTCCGAGTGATCGGGGCCGATCGTTCAACCTCTCGGGTCGAGCGCATCGGATGATCGATCAGCGAGTGATTCTCCACGTCGACGTGCTCGACGACGAACGCCCAGTGGGTGCTGGCTGAGGAGACTGCTGACGCCATTCGCAGGCGATTCGGCACCGCTGCCATCGGCCCGGCGAGCGCCGTCAGCGAACGCGGCCTACGGATCGTCCGCCGTGGCGCTCAACAGTGGGGTCCCGACGAACAGCAAGCGCCTAAATCGTCGAGTCCTGCGTTGTCTCCGGCGAGGAATCGTGGGAAGATGTCGTAAGGCAACCGGTCAGGAGTTCGCCCATGCCGCTCTCAGAGGATGAACAACGCATTCTGCGACAGATCGAAGAGCAGCTCCAACGCGACCCGAGTTTCGGTCGCGACGCCAAGCCGCGCCACGTTGGTTCCCGCCGGGCGGTGATCGTCGGCTCGGCCGCCACGGTGTTATGCCTGGTCCTGACCGTCGTGCTACTCGCCTTCAGCCCGTACCTGTCGTTCGCCGCATTCCTCGGTGCCGTCGCCGCGTTGGTGATCGCCGAGCGCCATGCGGCTGCAATCGGTGAGGCCGGATTGAACCATCTCAGTGACACCGTGCGTAGTCGTCTGGGCGGCACGACCGGAAGAGGCGGCGACTGACGCCTCGCGCTCGGCGCCACTCGCGACTAGCCGGCGACGCGTCCCCACGCTGATCGCGGATCGAGATGATCGAGCAACCTGGTGGCGAGGCTCATCCGTGCCCGACAAGCGGCGTCGACCTCACTGCGTAGCAGCTCACTGCGCTCGGCAGTGCCTGCGTCGACTCCCCTTGGCGAGTACACCGCCCGGGTCACCAGCCGGGCGATCTCGATTGTCTCCGCCTTGCCGACGTCGACCGATCTCGCGTATTCGAGTGGTGTCGCCCCCGATACCCGCGGTGCGCCGGCCATCGTCAGCGATCGCACTGCGGCCGCCCAAGCCGACGTCACCCGTTCTGCTGGGTCCTTGGCGCGGTGCCGCGACCAGCGGTTGATGACGCGCGGCATGGCGATGACCCACGCCAAGATCGCAAGAATGATCGCGGTGATGATCCAACCGCCGGCTGAACCATCGTCGGAGGTGTTGTCGAGAGCGGTGTTCCGTGGCGTGCTAGCGCCCGTCTGCGCATTCTCCACCCGATCGCGTTCGATTGACAGCGGGTTGAACGTCGGTGTCGGCGAGTTGTCAGCCGTGTTTCCCCCCGCCGTGCCGTTGCCTTCCTCCTGTTGAGCTGGGGTGCCGGTGTACTGCTCAGCGCCGGGTGCGCCCCGAGTGGGTGTCGGGTCGAACTGCACCCAGCCGTAGCCGTCGAACCACACCTCGTCCCAGGCGTGGGCCTGGCGACCGGCAACGTGGTAGAGGCCGTCGGACCGCAGAATTCCCCAGGTGAAGCCGACCATCACGCGAGTGGGCAGACCGATGCTGCGGGCCATCGCCGCGAAGGTCGCCGCGAACTGCTCGCAGTACCCTTTGCGAATACTCAGGAAGTTGAGCATCGCGTCGTTGTCGTGACCGCGTTGAATGGTGGTTGAGTACTCGAATTGTGTGTGGAACCAGTCATACAGGGCGCGGGCTTGATCGAAGGGCGTAGGCGCCTGAGCGGTGATGCTGGTTGCCAGGTCGATGACCTGATCCGGCAAGCTGTCGGGGAATGCGTAGTAGACCGCGTTCGGCGCATCGTTCACCGTGGCGCTACGTAGCTGATCCGACGAAGGAGAGTTGTCGGCCGACATGACCTGGTACTGGTACCCAGGCTGCAATCCGCCATCGACGTACAGTGCGCCGGCTTCGTTTGCCCACCGAAGGTTCTGATCCCCCTGCCAGGTGGCCGAATTGGCTGTGCGCGCTGCCGGTGCCAGGTCGCCGCCGAGCTTCGTGACGGTGATCCTCTGGAAGATGAAATCGGCGTCGGGCCGCGCTTCGGCGAGCTGTCCGTCGGCGGGAAGGAGTGGTTCTCCCATCGCTTCCCAGGTGGTGCCGTTGAATTCGGCGAGCGCTGTCAAGCCGAGGTACCGCGGAGTGTCGGTGGCTACGGTGAACAACTCGACATTGCCGCGATTGACGAGCCTCGAGCGGATGTCGACGAGCGGGCTGACCAGTTCGGTGACGCCTCCCTCCCGATTGCGGGTGTCGAGTAACGCCTTGTCGCCCGCGCCTGGAAGTTGTGGTGCCAAGGCAACGGCGCCGGTGGTCGCAAACAACGCGCAGGTGATCGCCGCCGGCAGCGCCGACCACAGCGACTGTCGGCGCTTGCCCACCCAGGCCGAGTCGTCGCGGGCATGAGCCATTCGCAATGCGGCGATAGTGAGTATCGCCGCGCCGATCCACAGTGCGGCAACCGGGACCCGGTTGCGATTGACGCCGAGTGCAGAGGTGAAGATGAACACGACCCCGGCAGGTACTACCGCCTCGGCCCTGCCGAAGGCCCGGAAGGCGAATGAGTCGGCCAGCCAGGCGCACAACGCCAGGGCGGTCGTCGCTGCGATCGCGAAACTTCCTTCACTTGGCACCGGAGCCACAGCTCGCGGGAACTGGCGCCAGACGAGTCGGATGCTGATCCGGAATTGTTCGATCGTGTCGCGTGTCGGGAGGCCGAACCGTGTGGAGTCGCGGAAGTAGATCAGTCCGAGCAGTACGGCCAGTGCCAGCAGACCGATCGGGAGGGCCAGCCATGCGGACACCTTGAACAAACGCAGCACACACATCACCGCGTGTACGCCGAGACACACGGCCAGCATCGGCCGCAGGTACGCCCAATCCGGGAAGACGCGACACAGGCTGATCGCGGTGACGACGGTCAGCAAGGCGAGGGCGACGGTGGCGGGCCCGTGGACGTAGACCGGCTGCACCTTGTCGGTCGCGGTTCCATTCTGCGGCGTAACGGTCGCGGTCATGACAGCACCGCCTGGCTCGACCCGACGATGAGTACCGTCCACGAGGCGACCATCGATTGGGTCGACGTGGCGTCGACGACGAAGCGGCTGCTGGCGGTGTACTCCGTCGCGCATACGACGACCAGGGTTTCGTCCTGGCCGGCCACCGCCCGAAGCTGTGCGGCGGCGACGCTCGACGCCGCGCCGGTCACGACGACGAGGAGGCCCATGCCTTCCGACATGCCGCTGTTCATCGACGCCAACTCGGGCGTCCCGACCACAGGCTCCACCGTTGCCAGCCAGCGGAGAGTATTGGCAGCGACATCGGGGCCACGAAGGTCGATATCGTGGGTGGCGAAGCGGGTGTTCACGCCGGCGTGGGCCGAACTGGCGGTGATACTCGCAGCGGCGATCACGGCCTGCTCGAATGAACCGGCGGTGTACTCCGATGCCGTCGTGTCGAGCACGACGGTACAGCGCCTGACGCCGTCGAGCGCCGTCTCGCGCACGATCAGCGACGTTGCCCGCGCCGACGCCTTCCAATTGATCCGGCGGATGTCGTCACCGCGGACGTATTCGCGCAGCGAGTGGAATTCGGAGCCGGCTTGCCCCCATGACTTCATTCGCAGGTGTTGTCCGAGTCGTCCTGACGATCCCACTGAAGGGAAGGGCAAGGCGATCGTGTGCGGAACGATGAGCACTTCTTCGGTGCCAGCCAACGTCGTGGTTCGCTGGGTCAGGCCGAGCACGTCACGGCGCAGCGCCCGCAACGGCCCGGTGCGGATCAACCCCCGCCGAGCGGTCGGTACTCGATACGCGGCGCTGGCCGCTTGCCCGGGGCCCAGCTTGGCCAGTTGCATCGGCGCGCCGCCGTTGTTGCCGACCGGCTCCCACAGTTGCAGGTAGGGCGACGCTTGCCGGCCGAGGTTGGCCAGTTGGATGTCGACCCGAGCCGGCTCGCCGACTGACACCATCGGCGGACTCACGATCCGCCTGACGTTGAGAGGCGGCAGCCGACGCTGCACGTAGATCACGGCGACGAGCAGGGCGATGACGATGCCGACGCCGAGGACGTACAACTCGATCAGGCCGAAGACGCGCCCGATCGCGAAGCAGGCAGCGGCGCCGACAATGGCCGTCCAGCCGTGCCGTGTGATCATCTATCGGCCGGCGGGCACGGCGACGGAGGCGACGAGTTCGCGGATGACCGAGATGCCGGTGACACCCCGAGACATCACATCGGGTCGCAGCATCAGTCGGTGGGCGAGTACCGGTTCGGCGACCGCCTTGACGTCGTCGGGCGTGGCGTACTCCCGCCCCTGGCTGGCGGCGCGTGCCCGCGTCGCCCGCGACAGCTGCAAGGTCGCTCGTGGCGACAGGCCAAGCAGCAACGACGGATGGCGCCGGCTCGCTTCTGCCAGATCGACCATATAGCCCTGTAGCGGAAGCGCCAGATGAACCGTGCGCACCGCATCGATCAGGGCAAGCACTTCGTCGGTCGTGATCACAGCTTGCAGATCGTTCATCACCGCGTTGCTGCCATGAGTCTGCACGATCGCCAGTTCTGCCTCACGGTTGGGATAGCCGAGCGAGATGCGCATCAGGAATCGGTCGAGTTGGCTCTCCGGCAGGCGATAGGTGCCTTCCTGCTCGACCGGGTTCTGGGTGGCGATGACCATGAACGGCTCCGGCAGCATATGGCTGGCGCCATCGGCGCTGACCTGGCGTTCCTCCATGGCCTCGAGCAGAGCCGATTGAGTCTTCGGTGACGCCCGGTTGATCTCGTCTGCCAACACGATGTTGGCGAACAGAGGCCCTCGTTGAAATACGAAGGATTCGCTCGACCGCTGGAAGATGCTGACGCCGACGAGGTCGGCGGGAAGCAGGTCGGGGGGTGAACTGGACGCGCTTCCACGTGCAATGGACCGATGCAGCCATCGCCTTCGCAAGGCTGGTCTTGCCGACTCCCGGCACGTCCTCGATGAGCAGGTGTCCTTCGGCGAGCAGACAGGAAACGGCGAGATCGATCGCGTCCTTCTTGCCCTGGACGACACGGGCGATGTTGCTCGTGACGGCATCGAAGAGCGATGCGAAGGTACGGGCTGGTGCTGTTTCGATGGCCGTCACGGATGGAAGGGTAGACGGCGCACGACGGATTGCCACGGCGGGACGCTACGGTCTGGCCGCGTGACGACCTGTTATCTCGCCGTTGACGTCGGTGGTACCAAGCTGGCCGCCGGTGTTGTCGACGATTCCGGACGGATTGTGGTGCGAGACAGCCTGCTCACACCGCCTCGCGATGTCTGGCCGACGCTGTCGCGGTTGATCCTCCGAGTCGTCGCCGCCGCACCGACAGAACTTGTCGCCTGCGGTGTTGGCTGCGGTGGACCGATGGATCCGTCGACGCGAAGCGTCTCGCCTCTCTACATCCCGAGTTGGAGCCGATTTCCTCTAGCAGCAGAACTGGAGGAGCTGCTACAACTTCGCGTTTCAGTCGACACCGACGCCCGGGCACTGGCGTTGGCCGAAGCGTGGTGCGGCGGAGCGGTGGGCGTAAGTGATTTCATCGGTGTGGTGATGGGCACCGGCGTCGGTGGGGGAGTGGTCAGCGGGGGCAACCTTCTGCAAGGCCGGGTCGGCAACGCCGGCTACATCGGCCATGTCGTCGTCGAACCCGACGGTCGACCGTGCATCTGCGGTGGCAAGGGTTGCCTGGAGACGTATTGCAGCGGTCGAGCTATCGAGGCCGAGACCGGCCGGCCGCCGCAGCGCGCCCCGGCGGCGATCGTCGAACGCACCGGCGTAATGGTCGGCCGGGCTCTTGCTTCGGTTGGCGCGCTCTGCGACTTGAAGCTGGCGATCATCGGTGGATCGGTTGCGCTCGGGTTCGGCGAACCCTTCTTTCATGCCGCCCAGGACGAACTCGACAAACGAGCCAGATTGCCGTTCACCAGTGGGTTCCATGTGATGCCGGCGACGTTGGGTCCGCGGGCGCCGTTGATCGGGGCGGCGGCGCTGGCCAGGCGGCCTCAGGAGCTATCGCGGGGGTTTGGATGACACCCGGTGTCGGTACATGGCACAGCCCTACCGGCGGGTAACCTAGGCTGATGCGCCCCACCTACACCGCCGACGCCGAGGCCTACCGCGAGAAGGTCCAGGCCTTTTTGGCCGAGAAGTTGCCCGCCAGGTGGGGTGGCATCGGCGCTCTCGACGGCGATGACCTCACCGCCTTCGCGGTCGAATGGCGCAAGATCTTGTACGGTGCCGGATATCTGGCGCCGGGCTGGCCGACCGCATACGGCGGCGCCGGGCTGTCGGCGCTGGAGCAGGTGATCATCGCCGAGGAATTCGCCAAGGCAGGGGTGCCGACAGGCGGACCGAACGACGTCTTCGGCATCCAGATGCTCGGCAACACCTTGCTGCAGTGGGGAACGGACGATCAAAAGCACCGCTATCTCCCGCGGATCTTGTCGGGCGCCGACACCTGGTGCCAGGGCTATTCCGAGCCCGACGCCGGCAGCGACCTGTCGAACCTCGGGTTGCGCGGCGTGCTCGACGGCGACCAGTGGGTGCTCAACGGCCAGAAGATCTGGACGTCTGCGGGTCATCTGGCAGACCACATCTTCACCCTCGTGCGCACGAACCCTGAGGCGCCGCGGCACAAGGGCATCTCGTTCATCCTGGTCGACATGCGCCAACCGGGCATCGAGGTTCGCCCGATCAGGATGATCTCCGGCGAGAGCGAGTTCAACGAGGTGTTCTACACCGATGCCACCGCACCGAGGGACGAAGTGGTGGGTGGCGTCAACAACGGCTGGGCGGTGGCGATGACGCTGCTCGGTTACGAGCGCGGCGAATCAGCGGCAACCGTGCCGATCCGCTACCAGGCCGAACTCGATCGGCTGTTGCTGTTGGCCAAGGAGTCCGGAAGGATCAACGATCCGGTCATCCGCCAGCGATTGGCCTGGTGCTATTCCAAGGTGCAGATCATGCGCTACAACGGCATGCGCACGTTGACCAAGTTCCTTCAGGGGCACCACCCCGGGCCCGACGCGGCGATCTCCAAGTTGTACTGGAGCGAGTACCACAAGATCGTCACCGAGTTGTCGCTCGACATTCTTGGGCCTTACGCGATGACGCCCACCGGGCGGCGGCCATCGACAGCTTTCGGGGCCGACGACGCCGGCGCTGCGAACAGTTCTTGGAGTTGGGTCGGCACGTTCCTCAACGCCCGAGCCGGCACGATCTACGCCGGGTCGTCGCAGATCCAGCGCAACATCATCGGCGAGATGGTGCTGGGTTTGCCGAAGGAGCCGCAGGCGACGGAGGCAGGGCGGGTGGGTAGCCAGCACGGTTTGCCGAAAGAGCCTCGATGAAATCATGGGTGGTCATCCGCTGTGCGGCACTGGTAGTCACCCGTCCCTGGTTGTGGGCGACGGCGTGGCGCCAATACCGGGCGGGGTTGCCGCGCCGGTGGTGGGCACGACGCCCGTTCCTGCCGATTCCCCCAGCAGACTATGTGCGCTTCCGGTTGCAGACCCAGTACGGCACCGCCGACCATCGCATCGAAGCCGCCGATGTGCTGAACTACCTCTCATGGTGCAAGCTTCACCGCGCAGTGGCTTCCTGATACCCACCGGTGCGAGCGCGAATTCGACCGCACCCGACGGCAGGCATCGGTAGGGTCTTCGTCATGAGGAGCGCGCTGGTCTTGAACGCAACGTACGAGCCGCTCTCCGTCGTGCCCTCCCGCCGCGCCGCATGTCTGGTGCTCGCCGACAAGGCCGACATCATCGAAGACGACGGCACCCACCTGCACGCGGCAACGCTGAGCATTCCCAATCCAGTGGTGATTCGCCTCCGATATGTGGTCAAGGTGCCGTACCACCGCCGCACGGCGATGTCGCGCCGGGCCGTGTTCGTACGCGACGGGCATTGCTGCCAGTATTGCGGTGAGACCGCCGACTCGATCGACCACATCCTGCCGCGGTCGCGCGGTGGTCTGCACATCTGGGAGAACGTCGCCGCGGCGTGCAGGCCGTGCAACCTCCGCAAGCGCGACCGCACACCCGACGAGGCCGGTATGCGGCTGGCCAGACCGGCGAGCGCACCCAAGCAGCTGGCCTGGATCACGGTATCCGTCCACCTCGTCCCGGAGGCCTGGAAGCCGTATCTCGCCCTCGCCAGCTGACGATGCCGTCCTGGCATATCGAACACATCGCCGGTGACGTCGGTGCGTTCCAGGCCCGAGCGTCGCCTACCGCCGCACGCTCGGCGACGTTCTTCCATGCCGAGTCGCCGACGTTCGTGTTGGGTTCGTCGCAGCGCGAAGAGTCCGTCGACACCGAAGCGGTGACTCGGCAAGGGATCGATATCATCCGCCGGCGCTCCGGCGGTGGCGGCGTGCTGTTGTGGCCTGGCGAGTTCGTCTGGCTCGATCTGGTCATCCCCGTATCCGACGAACTGTGGTGCGACGACATCGGCCGCTCGATGTGGTGGGTGGGCGAGTTGTGGTGTGCGGCGCTGGCAGTGTTCGAGCCCCTCGCCACGGTGCATCGCGGTCCGATGAAGCGCACGCGGTGGTCGCCCGACGTGTGCTTCGCCGGCACCGGGCCGGGGGAGGTGCTCCGCGAGAGCGCCAAGCTGGTCGGGATATCGCAGCGCCGTACTCGTCAGGCGGCCAGGTTTCAGAGCATGGTCCATCTGCTGTGGCGACCTGACGTTGTTGCCTCGCTGGTCGCCGCCTCGCCGCCCGTCGCCGAGCTGGCCCCGCTGGTGGCGACCTGCTCGGCGTCTGCCGAGGCCATCACCCGTCGCCTGACCGCCGCCCTGCTGCAGCTGTAGGTCAACCCCCCCACCCCCCGGCTCCCATCCCCCGGACGGCGTGGGGCGGTGTGGAGTGTTTCCGGGTTACCAGGGTGCGCCGAGGCACTCCTCACGATGGCTTGCTGGCGTGGGGTGGGTGATAGTGGGGAACTATGTTTGACAAGAGCGGTAAAAGGGGTAGATTATGGGGACTTGTGGGGAGCATGGGCGTCTGTTCCCATCTCCGCGTCGAGGCAGGTCGACCAGATGAGAAGGTGGTGAGACGCGAGAGTGATGTTCGTTGGAGCGCATGAGCGCCAGGTCGACGACAAGGGCCGTGTGGCTCTGCCTGCGACCTACCGCGCCCATCTCGGCGAGCACTGCTATCTGGTCAAGGGCACCGACAAATGCATCGAGGTGATCCCTTCCGAGGCGTTCGAACAGTTCGGTAGGGAGTTGATCGCCAAGGTCGAACGGGGCGATCTCACCTTGAACCGCCAACGCGCCCTTGCTTCGAGCGCCGTGTTGGCCGCTGTCGACAAGCAGGGACGGGTGAATGTCGAGGAGAAACTTCGCGCATATGCCGACCTAGCCCTGGAGAGCCAGGTCGTGGTTGCCGGAAACCTCACCCGGCTCGAGATCTGGTCACCCCAACGGTATGCCCGCGTCGATGCAGAAGGCACCGACGACATCGCCGGAGATCCGGCGTGAACGGCAGCGATGACACACGCCGATCGACATGTCTCAGGAAACGAAATTTCACGGAAAGGAGCAAGGCAACGAATTGACCGACAAAACGGATCATCCGATCTGTTCGCTCATCTGCAGTCCTCCGGCCTGCAAGATGGACAGCCCCTACTCCGCCCGCTTCCGTCTAGTTTGACCGGGGAGACATCCCGGCGACACCAGCGGGCCGGGGGACTGCAGATGAGCGAACCGTATCGCGGTGTGCGATGACCGAGCCCTTCCACCACCAGCCGGTGATGGTCGACGAGATCACCAAGGTGTTCGAGTCGGTGCCGAGCGGGGTGGTGCTGGATGCGACACTCGGTGGCGGAGGCCATGCCGAGCGGTTGCTCGAAAACTACGAGCGGCTAAGGATCCTCGGGCTCGATCGCGATGAACTCGCACTCGCCGCGGCGAGGCAGCGGTTGGCCCGTTTCGGAGATCGGCTGATGGTCCATCACTGTCGATTCGACCGCCTGGAAGACGCCATGGAAAAATACTCGATAGACAACCTCTCGGGGGCTTTGTTCGATCTCGGAGTCAGTTCTCCGCAACTCGACAATGGCGCCCGTGGCTTCTCGTATCGACACGAAGCGGACCTCGACATGCGCATGGACCGCACGCAAGCGTGGACGGCCGCCGATGTCGTCAATGGCTACCCGGTCGAGCAATTGACCCGTGTCTTGCAACAATACGGCGACGAGCGTTTCGCGCGCCGGATCGCCAAGGCCATTGCCGCCTCGCGTCCGATCGAGACAACCACCGAACTCGCAGCCGTCGTCGTCGCGGCAATTCCAGCGCCTGCGCGTCGAACGGGTGGGCATCCTGCAAAGCGCACCTTCCAGGCAATCCGGATCGAGGTCAACGGCGAACTCGACGCCCTGGCCCCGGCCCTCGACGCGGCACTCGCCTGCACCGGCACCGGCGGACGCGTCGCGGTGGTCTCGTATCACTCCGGCGAGGATCGAATTGTGAAAGAACGCATGCGTCTGGCGGTCACAGGAGGGTGCGCGTGTCCACCTGAACTGCCTTGCGTTTGCGACGCCATTCAGACAGTTCGAGTCGTTCGGCGTGTGCCGCGCACTCCCAGCGCAACCGAACAGGAAGCGAACCGACGCGCCTCGAGTGCCCGGCTGCGAGTCGTCGAGCGGATCGCCGATACGCCTCGGCGCGGTTCGGTGGGTTGATCAGTGGCAACGGTGCTGCGGGCCGAGAGACACGGCACCGTCCGCGACCGCGTCCATTCCGACGGGGGAGTCATGGCCCGGCCGATGATTCGCACGACGGTCGGTGTGGTGAGTGCTCCGCCCCGCGCCCAGCTCACCGTGGTGCCGCGACGTCGTCAGGCGGCACGGGTCGTCGCCCTCGCATCCTTCTTCGCCTCCTCGCTGATGCTCGGTGCAGCCGCCTTTCAGACCCAATTGGCCCGCCGCCAGGTCGAACTCGATCGGGTCGATCGTCAGATTCGTTCGGCTCGCAACGACTTCGACGACCTTCGCCGCCAGCGTGCCGAACTGCGCTCACCCGAGCGGCTGGCGACCAGCGGGTCGGCGCTGGGCATGAGGTCGGCGACGGAGACCGAGTTCGTCGAGATCGCTCCCGAGGTGATTGCTGTGGTGCAGCAGAGCGCCGGCGGAGTGTTCGACCCCGGGTCCGAGGCTGTCGATCCGGTGTTCGAGGAGTTCAAGGTAGTCAAGTCAATCGCAGGCGGATAGGGCGGCAATCGTGACGAACGTGAACCATCTGCCTCGTTCGAGGAGCCACCACCGACAAAGAGCGGGTTCGGTTCAGCACGTCCGGCGCGCGCCGATGTCCGCGACGCGACGTCCGCCAGCGCCGCGCTCGGCTCCTCGACGGCCAGTGGCTCGACAGGGTCCGGCCTTGCGACCGTCGCCGCGCCCTGGTGCGCGTCGCAAGCAGCAGGGCAACGTCCAAGCGTTCCGCAAGCGGGCGGTCGCTCAACGGCGGGCCCGCATCTACCGGGCGGGTCGGTCGTCGCGCCGGCTCGTCGCTGTATTCGTCATCGCTGCGGTGTTGTTCCTTGCGGTGTTCGTGCGAGTCACGTTGCTGCAGACGGTGCAGGCCGATGAGTTGCGTCTCGCCGGCAAGTCCCAGCGAACATCCGAGCAAGTCCTAAAGGCGCACCGTGGCACGATCTTCGACCGCGACGGAGTAGATCTGGCCCTGTCCGTGCCGTCCAGAACCATCACGGCCAACCCGAAACTGGTCGTCGATCCAGTAGGAACCGTGCGCACGTTGGCGGCGTTGCTGAAGCTGTCAGAATCGAACCAACAGGCGCTCACCGAGGCGTTCACCTCGAAGCGGAACTCGTTCGTATACGTCGCTCGGCAGATCGACACCGAACTGGCCGAGACGGTCGTAGCCCTGCGCCTGGCCGGGGTCTCGTCGATCAGCGACGACAAGCGGATCCTCCCCAGTGGTGGCGTCGGACGGAGCGTGATCGGCCGCACCGACCCAGACCTGGAGGGCACTGCCGGGCTGGAGAAGCAGTACAACGACCTACTCCGTGGTGTCGATGGTGAGCTGTCACGCGAGCACGACCGCGAGTTCCGCTCGCTCGCCGGCGGCGACGAGACGGTGGCGCCGATCCCGGGATCCGACATCGTGTTGACCCTCGACCGTGGTTTGCAGTACCAAGTCGAGCGGGCTCTGTTGCAGCGCGTGCAGGCGCTGTCGGCATTTGGTGGCACCGCCATCGTCATGGGCGCCAGAACTGGCGACATCTATTCGATTGCCAACGTGCGCCGCGACGACAGCGGTACCGCCGAGGTGACCTCTGCTGATCTCGCCGCGGTCGAGCCGCACGAGCCCGGATCGGTGGCCAAGGTGTTCAGCATCGCCGCTGCAGTGAACGAGGGCCTCGCCACCCCGGAGACCACCATCACGGTGCCCGGCTACCTGGTCTACAAGCCGGTGAACAAGAACGACGAGAAGTGGAAGTTCACGATCCGCGACGCCGAGCCGCACAACCCGAAGCCGATGAGCCTGCGTGACATCGTCGTCCACTCCTCGAACATCGGAACCGTGCTGATGACCGAGGGTCTCGGCACCTTGCCGCTCGGCCGGTATCTCCACGAGTTCGGTTTCGGCTCCACGACCGGCCTTGGCCTGCCTGATGAGAGTTCCGGCATCATCAGGCCGGCAGCAGAGTGGGAGGCGACCGAGAAGGTCACGCCGCGCTACGGATACGGTTATGCGGCAACCTCGCTGCAGCTCATAGCCGGCGTCAACACCATTGCCAACAATGGCGTCTACGTCGCCCCTCGCTTGGTGCTGTCGAGCATCGATGCGACCGGGCAGACACGCATGGCGCCCCCGTCGCCGACCCACCAGGTCGTGACACCGGAGACCGCTGCCACCATGACGTCGATGATGCGCGATGTCGTGTGCTACGGAACAGCCAGGTTTGCCAAGGTGCCGGGCATGTCGGTGGCCGGAAAGACCGGCACGACACTTCTCAAGAAGAAGGCAACGCCTGCGCAGGTCGACCAGACCGGCGTGACCTCAGCGGCGACGGATTATGTCGGCGACGACGGCTCCAAGGAGTACTACTCGACGTTCGTGGGTTACTTCCCGGCGGACAACCCGCAGGTCACGATCCTCGTCTCGATCGACCGGCCCAACCCTGCGAACCGCGACCACCTCGGTGGCATGGCCGCTGGGCCGCTGTTTTCGACGCTGGCGACGATCGCCATGCACGAGTTGCGGGTCAGCCCATCACCGAACGACGGTGGCTGCCAGAACAGCGGAGGGTGACACCGATGGCTCGCACGCTTGGCGAGGTGGTCGAGCAAGCGGGGCTGCACCGGGTCGAGGTGCACGGCGACGATGTCGTCGCAATCGCCGCCATCGATTTCGATTCACGTTGCGTGAACCCAGGTTCGCTGTTCTGTTGCCTGAGGGGTGGCCACGTCGACGGGCACGCCTATGCCGCAGCGGCCTGCGACGCCGGAGCGACCGCGTTGCTAGTTGACCATCGACTCGACCTCGACCTGGCCCAGGTCGTTGTGCCCGACACTCGACTTGCGATGGGATGGTTGGCAGCCTCGTTCTACAGTCACCCGAGCCGGGCGTTGACCATGGTCGGCGTCACCGGCACGAACGGCAAGACGACGACAAGCAGCTTGATCAGCTCAGTCCTGGTTGCTGCCGGACGCACGACCGGGATGATCGGAACCCTCACGGGGGCCCACACCACACCCGAGTCGCCCGATCTGCAGGCTCGCCTGGCGAAGTTCGTGGAGCAGGGTGTGACTGCGGTTGTGATCGAGGTGTCGTCGCACGCCCTCGAGTTGCAGCGCGTCGTCGGGTGTCATTTCGACCTCGCTGTGTTCACCAACCTCGGTCGCGATCATCTCGATCTGCATGGCACACACGAGCGCTACTTCGCTGCCAAGGCCAAGCTGTTCCGGCCCGATCTGTCGGACGCAGCGATCGTCAACATCGATGATCCCCACGGCCGACTGTTGATGGACGTCGGGTCGATTCCGACCGTTGGGTTCGGTCTTTCCGACATCGACGGCGTCACCGTCTCGGCGACCCACCACAGCTATTCGTGGCGCGGCCAGTCCATCGAAGTGCCGATTGGCGGCGATTTCAACGTGATGAACAGCCTCGCCGCGGCGACGGCCTGCGCTCGGCTCGCCGTCGATCTGCCGACGATCAAGCGCGGGTTGCATCAGGCTGCGGCAGTGCCCGGTCGCTTCGAAGCGGTGGTGGTCGGTCAGCCGTTCGCGGTGATCGTCGACTATGCACACACTCCTGAGGGGTTGGAAAGAGCAATCGGAGCTGCCCGCAACGCGGCCGGCGACGCAACCGTCCACGTGGTGTTCGGCTGTGGTGGTGATCGGGATCGTGAGAAGCGGCCGCTGATGGGAGAGGTGGCATCGAGGCTGGCCGATTTGGTCGTGATCACCTCCGACAACCCGCGCTCGGAAGACCCGATGGAGATAATCAATGCCACGATGGAAGGGGTCGCCTCGGACTACCGTGGCCGCGTTGTGATGGAACCAGATCGCCGTCGGGCCATCGAGATCACCCTTCGTCGGGCGCGTTCGGGAGACGTGGTGCTCATCGCCGGTAAGGGTCACGAACGAACCCAAACCATCGGCGATCAGGTGCTCGAGTTCGACGATCGGGTGGTCGCCCGCGAACTCTTGGATGCTCGTCGATGATCGCCGTGATGATCACCGGCGCGTGCTCGATGGTCGCCTCGCTCTTCGGCACCCGCTTTCTGATCACCTTCTTTCGCAATCGTGGAAAGGGTCAGCCGATCCTCGGCAAGGAGGATCGCGGCCCGGAGCACCATTTACCGAAGCAGGGGACCCCGACGATGGGCGGTGTGGCTATCGTCGCCGCCGCATTTTTCGGCTGGGTGGTGGCCCATTTCCGCCGTGGGCTGGTCTTCTCCAACCAGGCCGCGATCGCCTGGGTCGGTATCTTGGTGTTGTCGGGCATGGGTTTCCTCGACGACTACATCAAGGTCGCCAAATCGCGCAATCGCGGCATCTTCTGGAAGCAGAAGGGCTACATCACGCTGGCGCTCTCGATGGGAATCGCCTGGTGGCTGGTCGCCGCAACCGGGGTGAGCGAAACAATCTCGTTCACTCGTTACAACTGGCCGGGATGGCACATCCCCTGGCCACTCTGGGTGATCTTCGCCGGCGTGACGATCTGGAGCACGTCGAATGCCGTCAACGTCACCGACGGCCTCGACGGTCTCGCTGCCGGCGCGGCGCTGCTCGGCTTCATGGCGTTCACGATCATCGCCTACTGGGCCTTCCGCAACCCCGACATCTACGGAGTTGTCGGCAAGGGTGTGGTCAATCCGCTCGACCTCGCGGCTCTTGCTGCTGCATTTGCCGGTGCATGTGGGGGATTCCTGTGGTTCAACGCCGCGCCAGCGCGCATCTTCATGGGTGACGTCGGCGCGTTGGCGATCGGAACCGCACTCGCCCTGCTGGCTTTGATGACCGACACACAGTTGCTGTTGGTGTTGATCTGCGGCATCAATGTCATGGAGGCCGGGTCGGTGGCTGTTCAGATGGTGGTTTTCAGGGCGTCGGGCCGCAAACGCCGCCTGTTCAGAATGTCGCCGATCCACCATCACTTCGAGTTGCTCGGCTGGCCGGAGACAACAGTCATCATCCGCTTCTGGTTGATCGCGGGCATCTGCGTGGCGACAGCGCTGGCCATCTACATCGGTGACTTCACCCGTTTGGAGCTCGGCCGATGAACGCGACCGCGCTCGTGTATGGCATGGCGATCACCGGCAACGCCGTCGCCCACGCGCTCCACGACCGTGGATTCCGGGTGCTCGTAGCTGACGACTCACCGAGCGACACCAAGTTTGCGGCGGCCGCTGCCGTCGGTGCCGAGTTGGTCGCCCATCCCGATGCCGCTGCCCTCGACAAGTTGGTGGCGATGTCCGACATCGTCTGCCCGGCGCCGGGCGTTCCGGAAACACATCCGCTGATTGATGCCGCCAACCGTCACGCCAAGCCGATCCGCACCGAGATCGACCTGGCATATGAATGGGAGCAGCAACGCGGTGGCGGTCCGCGGCCGATGCTCTCCGTCACGGGCACCGACGGCAAGACGACGACCACGATGATGGCGGCGGCGATGCTGCGGTGTGCCGGCCTGAAAGTCGCCGCTGTCGGCAACACCGAGGTGCCGCTGATCGCCGCATTGGAGACCGACGTCGACGCCTTCGTCGTCGAGTGCAGCAGCTTCCGGCTGAACTGGATCGACCACTTCCGCAGTGTTGCCTCGGTGTGGTTGAACCTCGCTGAGGATCATCAGAACTGGCATGTTTCGATGCGAGCGTACGAACAGGCCAAGGCCAGGATGTGGAGACACAACCGACCGAACGATGTCGCCGTCGGCTGTGCCTCCGATCCGATCGTGATGCGCTACCTCGCCGCGGCGGCCGGCCGCAAGTGCAGCTTTGGCGCCGACGACGCCGATTACCGGCTGGTGGGCTCGACGCTGACCGGTCCGCGAGGAGCGTTCGCCGAGCGGGCGATGATGACCCGCGACCTTCCTCACGACGTCAGCAACGCGTTGGGCGCGGCGGCGATTGCGATCGAGTCGGGCTTGGCGAGCACCGCCGCGGTGGCAGAGGCGTTGGCGACCTTCGAGCATCCGCCGCACCGGATCGAACCAGTCGGCGAATTCGCCGGAGCAAGGTGGTACGACGACTCCAAGGCCACCACGCCGCACGCCGCGGTCACGGCCATCCGCGGCTTCACCAGCGTGGTGCTGCTGGCAGGCGGCCGCAACAAAGGTCTCGACCTGGCCAGCATGGCCGGCGAGCACGATCGGGTGAAGGCCGTCGTCGCCCTCGGTGAAGCTGCGCCGATCATTCGCGACGCGTTCGCGCGGTGGTGCCCCGTCGTCGAGGTGAGCTCGATGCAGGCTGCCGTTGCCGCGGCGGCTGGGCTCGCCGCGCCCGGCGACACCGTCTTGCTGTCGCCTGGGTGCGCCAGCTTCGACTGGTATCCCGACGGTGGCTACACAGCACGCGGTGACGATTTCAAGCGCCTCGTGCACGACCACTTCGGGTTGGGAGCACGATGAGTTCTCCGACGACCGTCATCGGTGATCGGCGCAGGCAAGCGCTTTCCCGAGCGGAGGCGCTGCGCAGGCATCCGGTACGGCGCACCGCCGCGAAGCCGGCCTCGCCACCCAACGCTGCGTTCTACGCGATAGCCGTCGTCGTCGCCGTCTTCGTCATGCTCGGCTTGGTGATGGTCCTGTCGGCGTCGTCGATCAACCAGTTCCACCAAGGCCAATCCCCGTACCGCGTCTTCAACAAGCAGGTGGTTTGGGCCGGCTTGGGTTTGATCGGGCTGTGGATAGGCATGCGTGTGCCGTACCACTTCTGGCGCCGTTTGGTTCTCCCCGCGCTGGTGTTCTCGTGTGGAATGATGCTGCTTCCGTTCATCCCGGCTATCGGCGATCGGGTCAACGACGCCAACGCCTGGGTGGCGATCGGGCCGCTGTCGCTGCAGCCATCGGAGTTCTTGAAGCTGTCGGTCCTGCTGTACTGCGCCAATCTGTTGGCTACGCGCAAGGGCGAGATGGCAGATCCGTCGCGCACGCTCGTTCCGGTGATGCTTGTTGCCATCGTCGGGGCCGGGTTGTGCCTGGTGCAGAGCGATCTCGGTTCAGCGATCGTGCTGGCGTCGATCGTGTTCGTCGTCGCGTTCATTGCCGGCGCACCGCTGCGGCCGATGGCTGCCGCCGGTGCATTGGGTGCCGTCTGTGCTCTCGCCTTCGTGATCTCGAGTCCGCGCCGCCAGGCCCGGTTCACCGCGTTCCTCGACATCGCCGCCCACAAGGACCATCTGAGCTATCAGACCTACCAGGCGATGATCGCCCTGGCCCAGGGTGGCCTGGCGGGAGAAGGCGTCGGCCAGGGCAAGAACAAACTCGGCGATTTCGTGCCGCTGGCGCACAGCGACTTCATCTTCGCCGTCGTCGCCGAGGAGTTGGGAATGGTCGGCGTCGTCGCCGTGCTCGGCGGGTTCCTGATCTTGGCGTACGCCGGGGTGCAGGTGGCGTTGGCGACGCAGGACCGATTCGCCAGCCTGCTTGCCGGCGGCATCGTCATCTGGTTCGTTGTTCAGACGATCATCAATGTCGGCGGGGTTACAGGGCTGATGCCGGTCACCGGCTTGACGCTGCCGTTCTTCTCGGCCGGCGGCAGTTCGCTGTTCGTCACGATGACGGCGGCCGGGCTGCTGCTCAACGTGGCTCGCAACGTGAGGTGATCCGTCCATGAACGCCCCAGTCAGCCGGCCTCGGGGCGACACCACCTTCGCCGTGGTGACCGGTGGCGGCACCTCGGGGCATGTGCTCGCGGCGGTCGCCGTCGCCGACGCACTCGTCGCCCGTGGTCACGATCACGACACTATTCACTTCGTCGGTACGACGCGTGGCGTGGAGCGCCGGCTGCTGCCGCCAACCGGGTACGACCACACGCTGCTCGACGTCGTCGGCCTCCAACGCAGTCTGTCGATCCGCAATCTGGCGTTCGCCCCGAAGTTGCTGCGCTCGACCTGGCAGGCGCTCAGGCTGATCCGCAGGCTGCAGCCGAAGGTGATCGTCAACGTCGGTGGCTACGCCAGCTTTCCGGCTACCGCGGCGGGCAAGCTGTGCCGGATACCGATTGTGGTGGTCAGCTACGACATTCGACCCGGGCTGGTCTCGAAACTGATGGCGCGTGGCGCGGCGGCGTGTGCCGTGGCTTTCGAGGGCTCGACACTGCCAGGGGCGCAGCTCACGGGCGCACCGGTTCGCCGAGAGATTCTGGGAATCGACCGGCTGGGGGACCGACACTCGGCGCGAACGCAACTCAGGCTGCCCGGCGACCGTTTCGTTGTCGCGGTGTTCGGCGGTTCCCTGGGTGCGCAGCGGCTCAATGAGGTCGTTTCGGCAGCCGTCGAGCGCCTCGCCGACCGGAAGGACCTGGCCGTCTATCACGTCGTTGGCGAGCGCAATCTGGCCGGCGCCGCGCCCGGTCGCGATGGCAGCCACGGCATCCTGTATCGAGTGCTTGGATACGAGGACCGAATGCCGCTCGTCTATGCCGCAGCCGATCTGATGTTGACCAGGGCAGGCGCGGCAACGATCGCCGAGCTGGCCACCGTCGGAATGCCTGCGCTGATCGTGCCGTGGCCCGGAGCGGCGGAGAATCATCAAGTCGACAACGCTCGTGAGTTGAGCGACCACCATGCTGCAGTGATGATCGCGGAGGTCGATCTCACGGTCGATCGGCTGATCACCGAAATCGCCGAGCTGACGGCGAACCCGGTCAGGCTGGTCGAGATATCGGCAGCCGCCGCGGCGATCGGTGCTCGTCACCGCAGCGGCGCTCTCGCCGATCTGATCGAACGGGTGGCAACACCGTGACCGATCCGCCGCGAGTCCCTCTTGATCTCTCGACGCCACAGCGCCTACATGTCGTCGGTGTCGGTGGGCCAGGTATGAGCGCTATCGCCATAGTCTTGGCCGAGATGGGGCATCGCGTCAGCGGTAGCGACCTTCGTGAGCGGCCCGTGTTGGAGCGGGTGCGCGCCGCCGGTGTAGAGGTGCATGTCGGCCACGATCGCCGTCATGTCGATGGCTGCACGGCCGTGACCGCATCGACGGCGGTACCGGCGAGAAACATCGAGCTCGATGAAGCCACCAAGACCGGGCTGGCGGTGCTGACGCGTGCGGGAATGCTCTCGTCGATCTGCGCCCAGGCCAAATCGCTCGGTGTTGCCGGTACGCACGGCAAGACATCGACGACGTCGATGCTGATGCTGATTCTTGCCGCTGCCGGTCTGCGGCCGTCGTTCATCGTCGGTGGTGACGTGACTGACATGGGCACTGGGGCGCAGTGGACCAACGGCGAGTGGTTGGTGGTCGAGGCTGACGAGAGCGACGGAACCCATTTGGAGTTGCCGCTGTACGGCACGATCCTGACCAATGTCGAGATCGATCATCTCGACTTCTATGGCTCCCAAGAGGCGATCGTCGCCGGCTTCGACAGATACCTCGCCCAGATCTCCGGGCCAAAGGTGCTGTGCATCGACGATCCGGTCTGTGCCGAGCTCGCCGGCCGACACGCAGCGATCAGCTACGGCACGTCGCCATCCGCGGAGTATCGCGCCGTCGACGTTCAAGTCGACCATGGCTCCCACTCGTTTACCGTCATCTGCTCCGGGATCTCGCTCGGCACCGTCGACCTGCCGTTGCGAGGCATCCACAACGTGCGCAACGCTCTCGGAGCTCTGGCCATGGCGTGCTCGGTCGGTGTCGAGTTCGACGTCGCCGCGCGAGCGTTGGCCAAGTTCGGCGGTGTCGCCCGTCGCTTCGAGATCCGCGGAGTGGATGGCGGCGCAGTGCTGGTCGATGATTACGCCCATCTGCCCAGCGAGATCAGCGCAGTGCTGTCGGCCGCACGCTCCAGCGGCGACGGTTGGCGGCGAGTTGTCGCGGTGTTCCAACCGAATCGCTTCAACCGCATGGCGGTCATGTCGCCGGCTTATGGTGATGCCTTCCTGGGCGCCGACCTGGTGGTGCTCACCGACATCTACGCCTCGGGGACGACGCCGATCCCAGGCGTAACTGGGAAGCTTGTGGTCAATGCCGTGCTCGACGCTCATCCGACGACGCGGGTGGCCTGGATGCCGCGCCGCGGTGACCTGGTCGAATACCTCGCCAATGAGCTGCGCGACGGCGATGTGTGCATCTCGATGGGTTGCGGCGACATCGCCTCGCTACCCGATGAATTGCAGCAACGTCGGGCCGAGTTGAGGGTAACGGCGGGTTGAGTCTCGACGACCGCCTGCACCGGGCAGCGCGCGATCTTGGATCGCTGGGCCGCATCGACGAGCCCCTCGCCCCGTTGACGACCTATCGGGTCGGCGGCTCTGCGGCCATCTTCGCCGCGCCGAGGTCGATTGCCGAGCTGCACGAGGTGGCCGGCGTGATCGCCCGCTACGAGCTTGCGGTGTTGGTTGTCGGTCGTGGATCCAATCTGCTGGTTGCGGATACCGGTTTCGCCGGTGTCGCATTGAGCTTGGCGGACTGGGCCGACGGTATCGAAATGAGCGGCGTAGACGTGCAGGCCGGTTCCGCTGTCGCCCTTCCGGTCCTGGCGCGCAGAACGGCAGCGGCTGGACTGACGGGTTTCGAATGGGCGGTGGGCGTACCTGGCTCGATCGGCGGTGCGGTGCGGATGAACGCCGGCGGGCACGGCTCCGACATTGCTGCGTGTCTGGTGCGGGCGGAGATCTACGATCTGCGGGACCTGGCGGCCCGATGGCGACCCGCCGAATCGCTCGGTCTGCGTTTCCGCGGCTCGAATCTTGCCGACCACGAGATCGTGCTCACCGCCCGATTGACGTTGGCGATCGGCGACGTCGAGCGCTCGGAACGGGAGATCGCCGAAATCGTGCGCTGGCGTCGCCAGAACCAGCCTGGTGGCCAAAACGCCGGGTCGGTTTTCGTCAACCCGATCCCTGGCGAACTGTCGGCCGGCGAGTTGATCGATCGGGTCGGGCTTCGCGGTTTCAGAGTCGGTGGCGCCTTCGTCTCCGACAAGCATGCCAACTTCATTCAGGCTGGAGAGGGAGCGACGGCCGCTGATGTCAAGGCCGTCATCGACGACGTCCGCGAACGAGTCGCCCGCGAGACCGGTTTCGAATTGCGCAGCGAGGTGCGTCTAGTCGGTTTCGCCGAGGCCGACGGTGCACATCCGGAGGGCTCGTCTCGTGGCTGAGGAGCCGAAGTCCACCCCGGAGGGGGTGCCCGACGTCGTTCTCGAAGAACTGTTGGCCGCATTCTCGGGCCCAGACGTCGATGCGATCGACTTCGACGACCCAGCAATCGATCGAATGTTGGGGTTGGGCGATGACCCCGACACCACAGAAGGCAACGCCGACACCACCGACGACCTCGTCGCCCGTGACGATGATGGCGGCGACGACGTCGTCGATCACGTCGAACCCGGCGACGTCGAGGGCGACCGGACTGCACCATCGGAGGCAACCGACTCGTTGACGTCGGCATCCACGGTCGCCCTGAATCCGATGCGCAAGGTGATCGTGATCGGCGACGACGATCGCCCCGATGCCCTGTATCTGGACCGGGAATCCGGCTCGCGGCTGCGCGAGGTGCACGCAGCAGGCGAAGACGACTCTGGTGGTCGTTCGACGATCGTCATCGAGGACCTCGACGAGGGCGGAAGTATCGAGGCGTTACCGGCGCGGTCTTCGGGATCGATGGATCCCCGGGTGCGTGCCAGACGAATCGCCGTGCGACGTGCGAAGGGGAGAAAGAGGCTGGTCTGGGTGGCCATCGGCGCGGCGATCCTGCTGGTGTTGGTCGGCGCAGTAGCCGTGTTGGCTTCGTCGCTGTTCGATGTCAGAACGATCGACGTGCAGGGCGTCGTTTACACGAGTCCGCAGCAGTTGTCGGCGATCGTCGACGAACTGCAGGGCGAAGCCATCCTGCTCGTCGACACCCGCGAAGTGGAGCACCAGTTGGAAAGTATCGCCTGGGTCGAGTCCGCTCGTGTCTCCACCGAGTTCCCTCACCGGGTCTTCATCGACATCAGAGAACGCAAGCCGGTCGCCACCTTCGCCGGGTCCGACGGCCAGTTTCGGGTCATCGATCGTGACGGTCGGGTGCTTGACGTCATCGACGGTATTCCGATCGACTACATGCTGGTCACCGGGGCGAACCCGGATGTCGAGCGAGGTCAGTTCGCCGGCCGACCGTTTGCCTCTGCGGCCCAGCTGGCGATCGCTCTTCCAGCCGAAATCAGAGCGCTCACCGAGTCGATTGGCGTCGATGCCACGATCGGCGACCTCACGGTGCAGCTAGGCGACGGAATCGAGGTGCAGCTCGGACCGGCCACAGACCTGTCGACAAAGCTCGTTCGCCTGCTCTCGGAGGTCCGCGGCGGGCTGGAAGGGATCTGTGCTCTCGATGTCTCCACCTCGGAGATTTCGCGTACGACATGCGGATGAGCGACGATGTCCACCGCTCGTGCCCTCGGACGTGCGAGACTTGACGAAACAAGCGTTGACATGCCTCAATCCATTCGCCAATCAGCACTACGGAGGCTTCCCTGATGGCAGGCGCACCTCAAAATTATCTCGCGGTCATCAAGGTGATCGGTATCGGCGGCGGCGGTGTCAATGCCGTCAACCGGATGATCGATGCCGGTCTCAAAGGGGTCGAGTTCGTCGCTGTGAACACCGACGCCCAGGCGCTGTTGATGAGCGACGCCGACGTCAAGCTCGATATCGGTCGTGATCTCACCCGCGGGCTCGGCGCCGGCAGCGATCCCGAGGTCGGCCGTAACGCTGCCGAGTCTCACCGCGACGAGATCGAAGAAGTGCTCAAGGGCGCCGACATGGTTTTCATCACCGCCGGCGAAGGTGGCGGCACCGGTACCGGCGCGGCGCCGATCATCGCCGAGTTGGCGCGTAGCATCGGCGCGTTGGCCATCGGCGTGGTCACTCGCCCGTTCAGCTTCGAGGGCCGTCGCCGTTCGGTGCAAGCCGACGCCGGTGTGCAGCGCTTGAAGGAAAAAGTCGACACGCTCATCGTCATTCCCAACGATCGCCTGCTCACGGTGGCCAACGAAAAGACCAGCGTGCTCAACGCGTTCAAGATGGCCGACGAGGTCCTCCTGCAGGGTGTGTCTGGCATCACCAACCTGATCACGACCCCTGGTTTGATCAACACCGACTTCGCCGACGTCAAGATGATCCTGTCGAGTGCCGGCTCGGCATTGATGGGCATTGGCCAGGCAAGCGGCGAAAATCGGGCCGTCACAGCGGCGAAGGCGGCGATCTCCAGTCCGCTGCTCGAGGCGGCCATCGACGGCGCACGGGGCATCCTGCTCAACATCACCGGTCCGTCGGGCATGTCGTTGTTCGAGATGAACGCCGCCGCAGAGATCATCCACGGCGTCGCCCATCAAGACGCCAACATCATCTTCGGCACCGTCATCGACGACGAGGCCGGCGACGAGGTCAAGGTCACCGTCATCGCCGCAGGGTTCGACCGTTGGGACGGCGGCGCTCCCGCAACACGAACCGGTAAGTCTCCCGACAAGCCGGCGGCCTCACTCAAAGACCTCTTCGCCGAAGAGCCGGCCGACCCGCTCGACGATGGTGACGACGATTTCGATGTTCCGTCGTTCCTGAAGTGACCGAGCTCGGCGGCCTCGCCGAGCGGATACAGCAGGTGCGTCGACAGATCGCCGACGCCGGCGGCACTGATGTCGAGATCCTGGCCGTCACCAAGGGCCATCCGGTCGAGGTCGTCGAGGCAGCCGCGCAGGTCGGACTGACGGCGGTCGGTGAGAACTATGCGCAGGAGCTCGTCGCCAAGTTTGGCGGCAGAACGTTCGGCCTGTCCGTGCATTTCATCGGCCAACTGCAGACCAACAAGGTGCGCCAGATCCACGACCTGGTCGACGTCTACGAGACGCTCGACCGGCCGGCGCTGGCGATCGAATTGGGCAAGCGGGCGCCCGGCGCCCATGTTCTCGTTCAGGTCAACACGACCGGTGGGGCCACCAGGGGTGGTTGCGAGCCGGGAGAGACCGAGTCGCTGGTCACGCAGGCGGCATCGGCTGGTTTGTCTGTGGACGGGTTGATGACGGTCGGCCCGACAGTGGGTGGGCCTGAAGCCGCACGCCCCGGTTTTCGCCTCGTGCGCGGGCTGTGCGACAAGCTTCGGTTGGCGACGTGCTCGATGGGGATGAGCGACGACTTTGTCGTCGCCGTGCAAGAGGGGTCGACTCGGGTGCGGCTCGGGAGCGTTCTGTTTGGCATGCGTCCTGCTCCAGCGTCGCGAGTGCGGTAATCTCAGGCGGAGGAGGACGCGATGCCGATCTGGAGAAACGCAATGGACTGGTTGGGTCTCGGGCCCGACGATGCGTATGACGACTACGACGCCGCGCAGGAGCCGGAGCGTGCTTCCCGGTCGCCCCGACACCAGCGCGAGGAACCGTCGCCACGTGGTCAGCGCTCCCAGGGCGACTACGAGTCCGACGGCACGGTGCGTACGGTGCCCGCACGCCCGAGTTACCCGACGCGCGATGCCGATCTGTCCGGCCGCCGTCCCATGCCTGCTCCCGACGATTCCAATGTGCAGCCGCGCCCGATCAACACCCAGCGGCAATCACAGGCCAACTCGGCTGATCCGTATACCGTTCGGCCGCGTCGCTTCGATTCCGCTCAGGAGGTCGCCGACAAGTTCAAAGAGGGTCAGCCGGTGATAATGAATCTCGAGGCCAGCGACCGCGAAGTGTCACGGCGACTCATCGACTTCGCCAGTGGGCTGTGCTATGGGCTGAACGGCTCGATGGAGAAGGTTGCCACCGGGGTGTATCTGTTGAAGCCGATACCACCGCGCCATGGCGGGCACGACCGCGGCGAGTTCGACAGCTGAGTGTCCACCGTGGCGGCGTAGCCATGCGTAACATCTGAACATGGACTTCAGCCCGCAGACCGTTCGCAGTGCCGGTTTCAAGACCGTCAAAAAGGGATACGACCCGAACGAGGTTGACGACTTCAAAGAAAAGGTCGCATCGGCGATTGAGAACGCCCAGAACCAGGCGACGGCAATGGAGGCACGGGCTCGTGCCGCGGTCGCCAAGCTGCAGGAGGTATCGCAGCAAGTCAGCAGCGGCACAAGAGATCCGAACGCGTCACTGTTGGCCAGCGATGAGGATGCCGAGACAATCAGCCGCACGCTGCTCTTGGCCCAGCGCACGGCCGACACCACAGTTGCTCAGGCCAACACCGATGCCGAGTCGATCACGGTCAGGGCCCGCGGCGACGCGACGACCGTGATCGACAACGCCAGGGCGATGGCTGACAAGTTGCTCGACGAGGCGCGCCTCGAGGCCCGTCGCTCTGCCGAATCCGAGCGCATCAAAGCCGAGAACGAGGTTCAGGCCCTGCTTGCCCGCCGCGACTTCCTGCTCTCCGATGTCGATCATCTCGAACATCATCTCGGGGCACAGCGCGAACGCCTGCGCGACGCTGCGGTGTCGTTGCAGGAACTCGTCGAACGGGTGCCAGGGGGCCTGGGCGAGATGCGTCGTCCGCTGCTGTCCGCGTCCGCCGAGTCGGTGCTTTCGACTTCGGCTTCGGCTCCGACCGCAGAGATCAGCGACGCAGGCAACGACGGCGCAGACGAGATCCCCGAATCATCAATGTACGACGACGATGACAGCGACGAAGAAGCATCGGAGCCGAACGAGTTTGCGTCGGCCATCGATGCCACACCCGCCGAGTTTGCGGCCGCCGATTCCGACTCTGCCGACGAGACCAGCATCATGCGACTCGATCTCGATTCGCACGACGGCGGCTCGGCCAAGCCGTCGATGCGGTCGGCGTCAGGAGACGACCCGTTGATCAGCGGCGACGAGCTGCAGTAGTCGCTGCCTGCGAATCTCTGCGGACAGGTAACATTTCACAGGCGTGTACCCCGAAGTCGATCCACAACCCTCGTTTCCGGCCATCGAAGCCGACGTACTTGCCTGGTGGGCCGTGCGCCACTCGTTTGCGGAGTCAATTCGTCGTCGAGCCGACGCGGAGGAGTACGTTTTCTACGACGGTCCGCCGTTTGCCAACGGACTGCCCCATTACGGGCACCTTCTGACCGGCTTCGTCAAAGACACCGTGCCCCGGTATCAGACCATGCGCGGCCGGCGCGTCGAGCGTCGCTTCGGCTGGGATTGTCACGGTCTTCCCGCTGAGGTGGTTGTCGAAAAGGAACTCGGGATCAGCGGCCACCCGGCGATCACCAAGTTCGGTATCGACAAGTTCAATGATGCCTGTCGAACGAGCGTGCTGCGGTTCACCGATGAGTGGCAGCGTTACGTCACCCGCCAGGCCCGCTGGGTCGACTTCGACAACGACTACAAGACACTAGATCTCCCGTACATGGAGAGCGTGATGTGGGCGTTCAAGACGCTGTGGGACAAGGGTTTGGTCTACGAGGGATTCAAGGTGCTGGCCTACTGCTGGCGCTGCGAAACGCCGCTCAGCAACACCGAGACACGAATGGACGACGTCTACCACGACCGTCAGGATCCGGCAATCACGGTGCAGTTCCAACTGGACTCCGGCGAACGCGTTCTGGCCTGGACAACCACACCGTGGACTTTGCCGAGCAACCTCGCTTTGGCAGTCGGTCCCGAGATCGACTACGCGGTGATGGAGGAGCACGGCGTCCGTTACATCCTCGCCGAGTCGCGCCTCGCCGCCTACGAGCGAGAGCTTGCCGACGCCGTGCATGTTGGCACCATCAAGGGCAATGAGCTCGTTGGTCGCCGTTACGTGCCGTTGTTCCCGTTTTTCGCCGACACCGCCAACGCTTTCCAGGTGCTCGCCGGTGGGTTCGTTTCCACGGAGGAGGGAACCGGCGTGGTGCACATGGCCCCTGGTTTCGGCGAGGACGACCAGAACGCATGCAATGCTGTCGGGATCCCGACGGTGTGCCCGATGGACGAACACGGTCGCTTCACCGCCGAAGTCCCGCCGTGGGCGGGCCTCCACGTCTTTGACGCCAACGCCGAGATCGTCAAGGACCTGAAGGCGCGAGGCGTCGTCGTCCGCCACGACAGCTATCACCACTCGTACCCGCATTGCTGGCGATGCGCCGAGCCGCTGGTCTACCGGGCGATCAGCAGCTGGTTCGTGCAGGTCACCGCGTTCAAGGATCGAATGTGCGAGCTGAACCAGCAGATCCACTGGGTACCCGAGCACGTCAAGGACGGCAGCTTCGGGAAGTGGCTGGCCAATGCCCGCGACTGGAGCATCAGCCGCAACCGGTTCTGGGGATCACCGATCCCGGTATGGAGGAGCGACGATCCGAACTATCCGCGGATCGACGTATACGGATCGATCGCTGACCTGCAGCGTGACTTCGGCGTTGAGATCAACGACCTGCATCGCCCGTACATCGACGATCTGGTGCGCCCGAACCCCGACGATCCGAGCGGGCGCTCGACGATGCGGCGTGTCGCCGAAGTGCTCGACTGCTGGTTCGAGTCGGGCTCGATGCCGTTCGCTCAGGTGCACTATCCGTTCGAGAACGCCGACTGGTTCGAGAGTCACTACCCGGGCGATTTCATCGTCGAGTACATGCCCCAGACCCGTGGCTGGTTCTACACGCTGCACGTGTTGGCCACCGCGTTGTTCGATCGACCGTCCTTTCGAACCTGTGTCAGCCACGGCATCGAGCTCGGTGACGACGGTCAGAAGATGTCGAAGAGCCTCAAGAACTATCCCGACCCGATGATGGTCTTCGACACCTATGGCGCCGACGCCATGCGCTGGCATCTGCTGTCGTCAACGATCCTGCGCGGGGGCGATCTCGCCGTCACCGAGAACGGCATCCGCGAGAGCGTGCGCCACGTCGTGCTGCCGATCTGGAACACCTACTCGTTCTTCACCATGTATGCCAACGCTGCCGGCTACACCGCGCAGCGGCGCACCGAGTCGAGCGATCCGCTCGACCGGTACATCCTCGGCAAGCTCCACGCACTGATCGTCGACGTCACCACGACGATGGACGTCTACGACTTCTTTGCCGCTTGCGGCGCGATCCGCACGTTTCTGGATGCCTTGACCAACTGGTATGTGCGCCGCTCACGTGAGCGGTTCTGGGCAGGCGACCATGAGGCGCTCGACGTGCTGTGGACGGTGCTCACCACGATGTGTCAGGTCGCTGCGCCGCTGCTGCCGCTGACAACGGAAGCCGTCTATCGAGGTCTGATCGGAGACGACAGCAGCGTGCACCACACCGACTGGCCGACGAGTGCTGACCTGGCCGATTCGCTATCGCTCGTCGCGGCGATGGACCGCGTTCGCGACGTGTGCAGCGCATCGTCCGCCGTTCGCAAGGCTGCCGGGCGTCGCGTGCGTCAGCCGCTCGCCAAGGTGACAATCGCAGCTCGGGATGCCGAGTCGCTGGATCCCTTCCGCGGGATCATCGCCGATGAACTCAACGTCAAAGAGGTCGTGCTGTCAACCGATCTCGATGCAGTCGGCACGTTTCAACTCACGGTCGTTCCCAGCGTTCTCGGCCCCCGGGTCGGCAACGACGTGCAGAAGGTGATCGCCGCGGTCAAACAAGGCCTGTGGACCCAGGACGAGATCACCGGTGTCGTCACGGCGGGCGGGGTCGAGCTTAAAGAAGGTGAGTACTCGCTTCGTCTCGTTGCCGCCGATCCATCGCGGGCGACGACGCTCCCAGCCAACACCGGGGTGGTCGTGCTCGACATCGACCTCACTTCCGAGCTCGAGGCCGAAGGGGTGGCCCGCGATCTGGTCAGGCTCGTGCAACAGGCACGTCGCGACGCCGGCCTTCACGTCAGCGACCGCATTGCGCTTCGCCTCGGGGTTCCCGATTCGATTCGCCGGCAGGTGGCACCATTTACGTCGCTGATCACCGAGCCGACGCTCGCCGTGTCATTGGCTTTCGAGGCGGGGAAAGCAAATGCCGAACTCGACGGTGAACCGGTGTTCATCGGTGTGACCACGGTCTGATCTGCCCCCGGATCAGAGGCACCCGAACGACCACATCCAGCCTCCACGGCGGTATCATCGCGGCCCTGGGTCGACGGAGGTTCACACAGATGGCAACTGCCAAGAAGGCTCCCGCCAAGAAGGCTCCCGCAAAGGCGGTCGCACGAGCGGCCAAATCGAGCGCATCGAAGAAGGCTCCCACGGTGGCCAAGAAGAAAGCCGCGCCGGCGAAGAAGGCTGCACCGGTCAAGAAGGCGGCCGCACCGGTCAAGAAGGCGGCCGCACCGGTCAAGAAGAAGGCTGCAGCGACCCTCAAGAAGGCGTCGCCGCCGGCCAAGAAGGCCGCCAGGCCGGCCAAACAGCCGGAGGCCCGTGTCCCGGTGAAGAAGGCACCCCCGGCTGGGTCGAAGAAGGCAGCACCCCCGGCGATGAATAAGGCAGTCGCCCCGGCCGTCCCGGCACCACCGGCGGCGAAGAAGTCTGCTCCGGCAAAGAAAGCGACGACGCCGGCGACGATCGAGATCCCGGCGGTGAAGGGCGTGACCAAAGACGGCGTCGCCTATACGAAAGACTTCGATGTCAAGTTCCTCACCGCTCAGCGTGCGTTGCTACTGGAGGAAAAGACTGCGCTACTCGGTCAGGCCACCCGGCTCGAGGACGAGGCCAATTCGTTGATCGAGGAGCAGGAAATGGGCGATGTGCAGTTCGACGACGAGGGTGGAGAAGGCGACACGATGGTTGTCGAGCGCGAGCGCGACCTTACCCTCTCGGCTCAAGCCCGCCAGACCATCGCCGACATCGACGCCGCTCTCGCACGGCTGACGACCGGTCGCTACGGCTACTCGACCGAGTCCGGACGACCGATTCCGCGCGAGCGTCTGGAAGCGATTCCGTGGGCGACCATGCTGGTCGAGGAGAAAGTCGGCGGGATCGGCCGTCGATGACCGACGACGCGGAGGCCGGGGTACTCTCGACCACGCAAACCGGCTCCGCCGATTCAGGTCCGGCACCCAGACTGCGGCTTCCGATTCCGGCGTTGACGGCAGCGATCGTCCCGGTCGTCGTGACTGTCGACCAGCTGACCAAGCGATGGGCCGTGTCCGAACTCACCGGCAGCGAGCCACGCCATGTCGTGTGGACGCTGCAATGGAATCTCACCCGCAACAGCGGAATCGCATTTTCCCAGGCCCAAGGCATCGGTCCGCTGATCGGCGTCGCTGCCTTGGTGGTGATCGGCTGGCTGGCGTGGACAAGTCGCAAGCTGACCAGCAGGGTCACAGCCGTCGCCGCAGGTCTGATCGCCGGCGGGGCGATCGGCAACCTGGCCGACCGGCTCTTTCGCGGTGACGATGTTCTACGCGGCGC
>JANNHY010000327.1:0-4941 GCA_031404635.1 Ilumatobacteraceae bacterium | reverse complement strand
CCTCGCACCCTGATCGCAGCCGCCGTGATCGGTGTCGGCGTCACCATGCTGGCCGCGATCGGGCCGGCTCGCCGAGCGGCCACGGTGCCTCCCATCGCCGTCCTCGCCGGTGGCGCCGAAGCCGCAGCCGCCGGGTCTCGCACCCGCAAGATCTCTGGCTTCGGGCTGTTCGGGGCCGGACTGGTCGCCGGCGCCGCCGGCCTGGCCGGGATCGGCCCGACCTCGGTAACAGTGGCCGGGCTGGCGTTCGGCGCGATCGCGATCTTCCTGGGTGTCACCCTGCTCAGCCCGCTCGCGGTTCGTGGCGTAACCAGCTTGTTCGGATTGCCGATGCGCAAGGTTGCCGGCGTGGCCGGCCGACTTGCCCAGAAGAATGCCGCTCGGAACTCGCGCCGAACCGCCACGACTGCAGCCGCGTTGATGATCGGCCTGGCGCTCGTGTCGGCCACACTCGTCGTTGGCGCATCGGTCAAGGCGACCATCGGCTCGACGCTCGAGAGATCGGCCGAGGCCGACTACTACCTCACCGACGATCTCGACGAGGTCGAATTCCCCGACACGCTCGTCACCGAGATACGCCAGTCCGAGGTCGTGGCAGCAGCAACGGGTTTCACACAACTCGAAGCACGCGTCGACGGCACAGTGACTGATGTGGTGGGGCTCGATTTCGATCAGATCGGGGCCGTGCTCGACCTCGGTGTGCAGGCGGGTGGGTTCGACCGCAGCGTTACGAACCCGGTGGTGGTGTCGGTGGACGAGGCGACCGCGATCGATGCGGGCGTCGGCGACACGCTGACCATCGAGGTCGCGAACGGTTCGCGAGTCGACACGACAATCGTCGGAATGTTCGACGACCAAGCCATCCTGACCCAGGACTACTTGCTCGACATCAGCGTCCTCGCCGCCGCTGGTGTCGCCAAGACGCCTGAGTGGCTGGCCGTCTCGATTGCCGACGGCGCATCGCCCGCCGATGTCGAGGCGCTCGTTGCAGGCCTATCCAATGAGTACCCGTACGCCTCGGTCGAAACCACGACCGAGTTCCGTCAGCGGGTCGAGGGCGATATCGACAAGGTGCTGACGATGATGAACGTGATGGTCGCCCTCGCCGTGATAATCGCCCTGATCGGCATCGCCAACACCCTGGCCCTGTCGGTGTTCGAGCGCACTCGTGAGCTCGGCCTGGTTCGGGCTGTCGGCATGACCCGCCGCCAACTCCGTCGGATGGTCCGCTTCGAGGCCGCACTGGTTGCCACGTTCGGCGCCACCCTCGGAGTTGGGCTCGGCCTGCTGTTCGGCTTCGGCGTGGTCGCAGCGCTACCGGCTTCTTTCGCCTCGGGGCTCTCGATCCCGGTCGTCCAGATCGTCGTTGTGATTCTGGTCGCCGCCGTGGCTGGCGTCGCCGCCGCCTGGCTACCCGCCCGCCGGGCCGGCCGTCTCGACGTCCTCGACGCCATAGCCCGCTGAGAAGCGCCTCCAGCTCCCCTACTTCGCCCATTCACGGCTCCGCTCGTTGAGCCGTGACCACGATCGCTGGCGAGAGCTCGGCTACCTGTTGCTGCGATTCCCCGTCGGCACCGCTACGTTCACCGCCGCGGTGACAGCCCCGGCGATACCGGTCGTGGTGGCGTACGCACCGTTCAATGCCCGGTACGGCAGCAACCACCCGTTCGGTGGCTGGACCCTGAGTTCAACAATGGCGGACGTTGCCACGAGTTCGCCATGGTCGTGGTTGCTGGTGCCGCTCGGCCTGGCGATGCTGCTCGCCTCCTGCCACCTCATGAACTTCTTGGCAAGGGCCTGCGGACGGTGGACCACGGCGTGGCTCGGCGTCGACGAGGTCGCCAGGACGACGGAACACAGCTGAGAGCCGCGTAGTCTCGACTCATGGCGCTCGACGATGAACTGGTCAACAAGGTCACGTGGAAGATCCCCAACGCGTTGGCGCTGGTGGGGTCGCGGGTGGGCGACGAGTGGAACGCCATGACCACGAGCTGGATCACGCAGCTGTCGATGGACCCGGTGCTTGTCGGCATCGGGGTCGACAACACGGCCGTCACCCACCGGCTCATCAGCGCGGGCGGGTCGTTCACCGTCAACTTGTGGTCGGCCGACGACACCCGCGTGTTCGTGAAGTTCTCCAAGCCGGCGGCGTTCGAGAAGATGGCCCTGAACCAGCGGGCGGTCCGCGAAGGCGTCACCGGCGCACCCGTGTTCGACGAGGCCATCGCCTATCTCGACTGCGAGGTCCGACATACTCACGACTTGGGCACCCACACGCTGTTCATCGGCGAGGTGATCGACGCCGGCATCCGCGATGACCAGGCACGGGCCGCGTCGATGAGCGACACCCGCATGAAGTACGGGGGCGTGAAGCGACACTGAACGGCCGGATCACGTCGCTGTCGTTCCGCGAGCAGCGGCGCCTATGGGCAGATCCTTCTCGAACCAGCATCGGGCATATGAATTGTCGTTGTACTGCGCGATGGAGCGATAGCCGGCGCTCTGGTACATCGCGATCGCCTCGACAAGCACGTTGTTCGTGTCGAGCCGCACGCTGTGCAACCCGTGCGCAACCGCCTCGTCCTCGAGACGCCGCAGCAGACGCCGCCCGAGGCCGACGCGTCGCCACTCGGGGTGCACCCACATCCGCTTCACCTCGCCGATCGCGATGCCGAGCCGTTGCACGCCGCCGCAACCGACCGGCATGTGGTCGGCGTACGCCAGCACGAACACGCCGTGGGGCGGAGCGAACTGCGGGGCGTCGGCCACCAACGTCTCGCCCGGGTCGAACCCGTCGGGGAAGCGGAGGTCGAGTTCGTCGAAGTAGCGGGTCATCGCCCAGATCGCGTCGTCACTCCGTGGGTCGACGACGGCGAAGGTGATGGTGGCTGCGCGCAGCAGGCGGTCGGCGGTCGCCAGCGCCTGCCGCAGCTCGTCGCGTTGCCTACCCGACAGAGACCCGATCAGTCGCGCCGCCAACTCGTCGGACCGCTCGTCGAGCTCGCTCCACTCCTTCGTCCCGACCGGCGTTAGGGCTGCCACTCGACGGCGCCCGTCGTCGGGGTCGGGCTGCACCGTAACGAGCCCGTCGGCCTCGAGCTGACGGAGCATGCGGCTGACGTAGCCAGAGTCGAGCCCGAGGCGGCGTCGAAGGTCGGTCACGCCGGCGCCGCGGGGGCCGATCTCGAACAGCAGCCGTGACGGGCCGAGCGGTCGCCCCGAGCCGAGGAACGACTCATCGAGTACCCCGATCCGCTGGGTATACGAGCGGTTGAACCGCCGCAACACGTCGCATGTCGCCTCGAATTCGTTGCCATCCGCCGTTGCACCACTGTCAGTCACGATCTCTGACCTTAGTCAGCGACCAGGGTATCACGCCTCACGGGCGGCGAGTTGCTGCCAGGTCTTGCCGCTGCGCACGCTCGCCGGCTGCTCGGCGATGACGTCGGAGCCTCGGCGCGCCTGCTCGTCGTTGGCCTTGACCAGGATCCATTGACGGTCGTCGGTTCGGGTCAGGCCGAATCGGCCGGAGAGCTTGTGCCCGTCGAGGGCGAAGGAGATGTGGTGCGGGTCATGGCTCTCGCCACTGCAGTGACGGACCTGATTCTCGCTGCGGTCGATGCCCCCGACTGATCAAACGGTCCCGTATTGGAAGAACCGATGAGGATCAGCGACACGGGCGTCACTGCCCCGCGGGACCGCACGCTCACAGACCTCACCGGCGATGGCCAAATGGCCGGTCGCTACTATCGCGTCTCATGGCTTTGGGTCGGTCGGCTGGAGGAGTGCGCTGTGCTTGATGAGCTGCTCGCCTCCGCTCGGCAAGGGCTCAGCCGCACCGTGATCCGTGGTGAGGCCTCGAAAACTTGCCGCGACCTCGCGCCGTCAACTCAAGAGCCTGCTCGCGGACGCGTGATGTGAGCCGCTCCGCGCCTCCAGGAGAGTCAGACGGCCTCGTTCTACGTTCCAGGAAGGGACGGGTGGCACTTATCGCGACTGTTGCCGCGAGTGCGATGGCAAGTCTCGACGCGACGGTTGTCAATGTCGCACTGCCCGATATTGGTAACGAGTTTGGTGCGAGTGTCGGCTCGCTGCAGTGGGTGCTCACCGGCTACCTGATCGCCCTCGCGTCGCTGATCCTGCTCGGTGGAGCACTTGGCGATCGCTTCGGTCGACGGAAGGTCTTCGTGACCGGCACCGTGTGGTTCGCCGTCGCTTCGTTGCTGTGCGGGGTGGCGCCCGGCATCGAGTTACTCGTCGCCGCCCGGATCCTGCAGGGCGTCGGTGGGGCGTTGCTCACGCCGGGCAGTCTGGCGATCTTGCAGGCAAGCTTCCGAGAGTCTGATCGCGCTGCCGCCGTGGGAGCGTGGTCAGGTCTGGGTGGTGCGGCCGGGGCGATCGGACCATTTGTCGGCGGTGGACTCGTCGACGGTCCCGGTTGGCGATGGGCCTTTCTGCTCAACCTGCCCGTGGCCACCGTGGTCATTTACTCGGCGCGGGCCGCAGTACCCGAAACCCGCGACCCCACTGCTCATGGTCGTCTCGACTTCGTAGGCGCCGCGCTCGCCGTGATCGGGTTGGCCTCGGGAACATGGGCGTTCACTCAAGCGGGAGCACATGGATGGTCCGACCTCGTTGTAGTCGGGGCGTTGGCGATTGCGGTCAGCGCAAGCGTGGCCTTCGTGTCACGAATGCTGCGCACACCCAACCCGCTGGTGCCGCCGGCACTGTTCCGGAACCGTACGTTCACGGTGTTGAACCTGGCGACCGTGCTGCTCTACGGCCCGCTCGGGGCGTCGTTTTTCCTGATCGCTTACGTATTGCAGGTCGGCAGTGATTGGTCGGCATTCGAGGCCGGGACGGCGCTGCTGCCGGCAACGCTGCTCATGCTCGCGCTGTCGGCACCGTCGGGTTCGCTCGCTCAGCGGATCGGGCCCCGGC
>JANNHY010000326.1:0-10317 GCA_031404635.1 Ilumatobacteraceae bacterium | reverse complement strand
CGGGCTATGAGAGATGTGCGACCCCCGACGGCTCCTGTCTCAGCGCGCCCGCCCGCCCCCCCCCGGCGTTGAGAGATGGGCGTCCCCCGCCGGCTCATCTCACATCGCACGGGTCTAACTGAACGGTATTGCGGTTAGCCGGCGGGTGTGGCGGTGACCATTCGCCCCGACACGAGCATCGAGGTGGTGCAGGTGCCGGAGACATCGTTGGCGCCACTGCACTGGTTGCGCAGGCGCAGGCGCTGGCCATCGAGGCCGCAACTTTGGAAGACCTGCGCTTTGCGCAGGCAGTGCTGCTGCCGGCAATGTTCGACGCCACATTGGAGGACACGGCGGCCGGGCGCGATGAGACATGAGCCGTCGGAGGACGCACATCTCTCATCGCCGGGTTGGGGCGGGTGGCGGCCGGGGAGGGCTATCGCTAACCGAACCGCATTGCGGCTAACGCTAACCGCCGTGGCAGGGATCAGCCGCCGGGCCAACCCGGCGAGGAGGCGTCCAATTCCTCGGTCGGCTTGGCGATTACACGCAACACGATCGAGGCCGGATCAGTATCCGTCCCCGGGGTCTGGGCGACCAGCAGGCGATCGCCGGGGCGCTCGCTGGCGGCGACCACCATCGAGATCAGGAAGTTGCCGCCATTGTCGGTCTGCAGGGTGGTTTGTTGACCGCCGCCGTCGGCCCACAGCAACGTAACCGTGGCCATGGCAGCGAACCCCGAGCCGCCGACACCGATCTCGTTGCCGGCAATCACGTCGGTCGCACCTGCCCCGATGGTCGGTGTGTAATGGGCGTCGCCGTCGACCAGCATGCTGGTGTACTGGCCTGTATCGGTGGAAACGACCACCGTCGCTGAGCGATGGCCGGCCTCTTTGGGCGTGAAGCCGACATCGACGGTGCACCCGGCGCTGATCTGCAGCACGGCGCCACGGCAGTTCGACTTGACGATCTTGAAGTCTTTCGGGTTGGCTCCTTGGATCGAGACGTTGGTGACGTAGGCAGGGACGAGGCTGACGTTGGAGACGGTAAATCCGCTCGACGAACTGGCCTCGCCGACTTTCAGCGTGTCGAAGTGGTGATAGCTGTTCTGGTCGGCGGTCAGCGCCGGGAAACCCCCGGCCCCGGTGATCTTCGACTGCACATTGAGCGCACCAAAGCCGGCCTCTGAAATCTTGATAGCGCCGGCGAGCGGACCTTCCGCGCCTGGCGTGAGGATGACCGCCACGCCGCACGACTCTCCCGGTGGCACGGCGTAGCCCTCGACACATTCACCGAAGGTGATACCGAAGTTGGGATTGGTCGATTCGACCTTGCTCGGTACGAACGAGCCAGGTCCGGCGTTGTACAGCCGCACGAACCACTCCGCGCCGGGCAGACCGACGAGGCCGGTGCCGACGTCGATGTCGGCGATCGACAATTGTGGCTGTTGGGTGATGCCGACAACCTGGCGAATCGAGTCGGGGACTCGCGTCGCAAGCGGGCTATAGGCGGCGCCGGCGAGGGTGTCGAAGACGACTACCCGCCCGGTGGCCGACAGCTTCGGATGGGCGTTGGCTGCCGGCGCCGGCGTGACCCCGTCGGTCAGCACCGAGGCTCGATGGATCTCGGCCAGGTCGACGTCGGAGACCACGATGTCGCCATCGGTCGCCGTGCCTCCTACGGCCGGGCGGGTGGTCAACAGGTTGGTCGACCGGGTGACAAAAGCGATCTGGCTGCCGTCGCTGCTGATCGCCGGCTGGGTGGCGCCGAGATCGCTGCCGATGATCTGCGTGCTGAGGCTGGCCGGCACCCGGCTGACGAGCACGATCGTGCCGTCGATCCGGTTGTAGCGGTAGATCTGCGGCGGGCAGCTGTCGATGCACGCCGGCAGCGAGGCGCCGATCACCAGGTTGACTGCGGAGGAACTGAAGGCGACGTATGTGCCATCGGCCGAGATGGCCGGCGATGAGGCATCGCCGTTGGGGATGCTGTCGGGGCCGAGCGAGGCCCGTTTGACAGCTGTGTTGGGGTCGGGATTGAGACGATCCCACACGTACACCTGCGAGGTGGCAAAGCCACCCGGGGTCGGGCCGGCACTCCAATCAGGAGTCGGATTGGATGAGTCGGCGTCGGAGGTAAAGGCGATGAACTGGCCGTCGTCAGACACCGACGGCTCGCGCAACCCGAGATGGTGATAGTTGGTGTTCGGCGCCGATGTCGGCGTGCCGGCCACAGGCAGGGCATGGCCCGGCTGGCTGTTGGGAACGGTCAGATCGACGACGATCACCCCCGCCATGTCGGGTTGCGATGCGTCGAATTGATGGGTGTAGGCGATCACCGAGCCGGCGCCGGAGATGGCCGGAGGATACTGCGGGTCGACATCGTCGGTGGCTGACGAGTCGTTGCCGCGGAAGGCGTTGGTCGAGATCAGTTCCCAGTCGTTGAGCGAACCGCCACAGTTCGGTAGTCGCAGGCGGTACACGTCCCAACGATCACCGGTGTCGTCGTCGCGGAACAGGTCGAACGGCATCTCCGTGAGCACCGCCGCGTAGCATCCGTCGCCGCTGATCACCGGGAATGCGCTGTTCCCGATGCGCGCCCCAGGCAACGGCTGGGTCAGTTCGACCTCGCCGCCATTGGAGCGATCGCGCAGCCACACCGTGGTGGTGCGCTCCTCGCCTTCTGTTGCTGCAGGACCGGCGTAGACCACGAAGCGACCATCGCCCGAGACCGACGGGTTGCCACCGGCTTGCGATTCGACGGCCACCGTCGGCGCCTGGGAGGCACTTGCCGGCAGACGATCAACGGCCGCAGCGTCGGTGGTGCCCACCGTTGCAAGTGCGGCGCTTGCGGTAATTGCAAGCAGCCAGCGTCCGATAACCCGTGTACCCGTCATAGTGTTCCGTGCCACTCCCGTCGACCCAAGACCTCGTAGATGCTACTGGCCGCCGGAGAAATACGCGTTCAGGGCGACCAACATCCCATGCACAGAATGATCGGCAGATACAGCCGAAACCTTGAGCCCGGTACGCTCGGCGGCGGCAGCAGTTTGGTCGCCGATCGCGACGACAACCGGCGGAGTGTTGCAGCCGAAGACCTCGACCCACGCCCGGGCCGCAGAGCCGCTGGCGAACAGCACGGCGTCGGCGGCAAGCGCGGCGAGTTGTTGTTGGGGTGACGGTGCCGTCGGCACCGTGCGGTAGGGGCTGATGGCGACGACGTCCCATGCGCTGTCGCGCAGCCCGTCCACCAAGGTCGTTGCGGCGTCGACGGCCTGTACGACCACCACGTTGCCAGGCCCTGGCGGGAAGCGTTGCAGCAACCCGAGGGCGCTCTGGGTGTCGGCGACAAGATCACAGCGAGGGAGCGCCGCAGCCGTTGCAGATCCGACAGCAGCAAGGCGAGGACTCGTACCACCCGACATCAACATCGGCGCCACACGCTGGGCACCGTTCGGTGACGTGACCACGATCCAGTCGAGGTCGTCAAGTTCGAGTGCTGCCAGCGCGGCCATCCCGCTCGGTTCGTCGACAACCTCGATCAGCGGGACGACGACAGGTATCGCCTCGAACGAGGCAACAAGTTCTGCCGTCGCCCCGGCCTGATCGGCGGCGCGGGTGATCACCACGCTGCGCCCGGCCAGCGACTTCATTGCAGCCGGTCGTGCATCGACCGGGCCAGCCCGGCGCTACGGCTCACGGCCCCCGCATCATCGTCGGGCAGTTCGATCGTCTCGACCAGGTGTCGGGCGTGACTTTCGTCGGCGAGAAAGGCTGTCAGCCTTCGATCGGCTGCATGAGCGCCAACCGGCAGTGAGCAACCGCTGCCGAGTTCGGCGAGGAAGGCCCTCTCCGCCTCGACTGCGCGCCGACTGGGGCGGTGGTCGATGGCGCCGAGCAGGTCGATCATCGCCTCGTCGTCGTCCCGGCACTCGACGGCGACGCAGCCCTGCCCGGGGCTCGGCACGAATGTCGCCGGTGGAAGGTACTCGGCGATCTCGTCCAACAGACCGAGGATGTCGAGCGCCGCGGCCGCCATCACGATCGCTCCGCCGGGCGGCACCCTGCCCAAGCGGGTGTGGATGTTGCCGCGTAGACCGATGAAGTTGAGATCCGCCCGGGCGATGGCCAGCTGGGCTTGTCGGCGCACCGACCCGGTTGCGACGGTCGCACCGCTCGGCAGTCCGTCGAGTGTGGCCCCGATCAGCGCGTCGCGTGCGTCGCGTCGTTCGCAGAAGGCGGCGAGTCGCAGCCCATCGGCGACTGTCGACGGCAGATCCTTGGCGGAGTGCGCCGCCATGTCGACGTCGCCACGCAGCACTGCAAGTTGAATCTCCTTGACGAAGGCGCCCTGGCCACCGATCGCGTGCAGCGGGACCTCGGTAGGTTGGGTGCGGTCGCCCAACGTTTCGACGAAGACCAGCTCCACGGTTCGGCCCGGGTGGGCGGTCATCAGCGCTTCGGCGACGGCCTGGGCCTGCGTTCGTGCCTGGGCGCTGCTCCGGGTGGCCAGCAGCAACGGCCGGTCGCTGTGCACCGGTCTCAGCCGAGGTCGAACAGGTCGCGGACGGTTTCGGCGTTACGTTCGCCCTGAGGCGTGCCGGCGTCGTCTTTGAGTTTCACTGAAGGGTTGTGTAACAGCTTGGCGACGATCCCCTTGGTAACCGCTTCGAGCGCGGCACGCTGCGCCTCGTCGAGTGAGGCGAGGCGTGAGCTGAATCGCTCGATTTCTGACCGGCGGATGACCTCGGCGTGATGGTGAAGCTGGGCGACTAGCGGTGCGGCCTGGCGTGCCGTCGACTCGAGGACGAAGCGCTCGACCTCCTCGGAGACGATGTCGTTGACGCGATGGGCTTCCTCGGCGCGTAGCGCCAACGCCAATCCGGCCCAGTCGCGCAGATCGTCAAGGTTGAGCAATGTCACGTCGGGCAGGCGGGTTACGTCGGGGGCGACGTCGCGCGGCACAGCAATGTCGACGATCAGCAGCGGCGAGGTTGCCTGACTGCGTGAGGCCTGGAGGAGATCCAGGTCGACCAGCGTCACCCCAGCGCCGGTGCATGTGAGCAAGACATCGGCATCGGCCAGCGCTGCGGGCAGGTCGGCGAACGGCACGACGCCGCCACCGATGCGCTTGGCTAGCCGGTCGGCGCGCTCCACGGTGCGGTTGGTGACGTGGATGTTGTTGGCTCCGGCATGTACCAGCGCGGCGGCGATACCCTCACCCATCTCGCCGGCCCCGACCACCAGCACGCGTCGGCCGGCTAGCGAACCGAGTCGCTCGGTTGCCATCTCGACGGCGGCGTGACTGACCGAGGCCGTGCCGCGACCGATCGAGGTCTCGGTGCGAGCCCGCTTGCCGGTCTCGATGGCATGGCGGAACAACAGGTTGAGGGTGGCCTTTGTACCACCGTCATCCTGGGCCAGCTCCCAGGCCGAGCGCACCTGGCCTAGGATCTCGCTCTCGCCGAGCACGGCCGAGTCGAGACCGGAGGCGACCTCGAACAGATGGGCGACGGCGGCCTCGTCGTGCTGGCTGTACAGGTGGGGGTGCAGCTCATCGGCATCGAGCCCGCCCAGATCGCAGAGGAAATCGCGGATATCGGCGTACGCCCCGTGGAATCGTTCGGCGACGGCGTAGATCTCGGTGCGGTTGCAGGTGCTCAGCACGACCGCTTCACGGATGGTGTGGCGGGCGACCAACCCGGCAATTGCCTTGCCCTGCGCGTCGGGCGGAATGGCCAGTCGTTCCAAAAGGGCCAACGAGCCGGTGCGATGGTTGACACCGATCACCACGATCGACATGGCGGAATCCTAGGCGCTCGCCGGTCGCGCCGCACCGACCGCGTGAATGGCACCGCCGGCGCGGCGCTGCTCGTGATAGCTGAGGATCTGCAGCTCGACGGCGAGGTCGACCTTGCGCACCTCGATAGCTCGCGGCACGGCGAGTACGACGGGAGCGAAGTTCAAGATACTGGTGACTCCGGCGCGCACCAGGCGATCGGCCGCGTCTTGTGCCGCGCCACCCGGGGTGGCGACGACGCCGATGCTGACCCGCTTGGTCTGCACGATCTGCGGCAGCTCGTCGATGTGGCGCACGCGCACGCCGCTGAGTACCGAGCCGACCTTGGTGTCGTCGATGTCGACGATGCCCGCCACGGGGAAGCCGCGTTCGCTGAACCCGCCGTAGCCGGCGAGGGCTTGGCCGAGGTTGCCGGCGCCGACGATAACGACCGGCCAGTCGTGGGTGAGGCCGAGCTCGCGGCGGATCTGGTACACGAGATAGGCGACCTCGTAGCCGACGCCGCGGGTGCCGTAGCTGCCGAGATAGCTGAGGTCTTTGCGGACCTTGGCGGCATTGACACCGCCCAACTCGGCAAGCCGCTCGGAGGAGATGCTGTCGACGCCCTCGTCGCCTTGCTCGGTGAGGATTCGCAGGTATACGGGAAGCCGGGCAACGGTGGCATCGGGGATGCGACGGCGCGAGCGTTCGGGAGACATGACTGGACCAAACGTTAGGCATTCGTGCACACGTTCACAAAGGCGGCACGCCATCTTGACCAAGGATTTCGGTCACGCGGTCGGCATCGCCCCGCCACGGCGCCGGTGCGTGCCCCGGGGGCGCCGCGCACTACCGTCCTCGTCGATGGATGCTGCGTTGGCCGCCGCGGCGACGCTCGTCGCCGTCGGTTTTGCCCTGACCACGATGGATCGTTGGCTGCGTCGACGCCGCCCTCACGATGCGGCATGGTCGGTGTCGCTGGCGCTGTTCGCCCTCGGCGCCGGGTCGCTGTGGTGGGCCGAGGCGCGCGGCTGGAGCTTGGCCAGCTTCCGGGTCTTCTATCTCGCAGGCGCCGTGCTCAACGTGCCATGGCTGGCGCTCGGCACCGTGTACCTGCTGGCTGGACGAGTTGTCGGCGACCGGGTGCGGTGGTGGGTGGTCCTGTTCAGCGGGCTCAGCGTCGGTGCCGTGTTGTTCGCTCCGACACGTGCCGGCGTGGCTGGCAGGGAGTTGCCGACCGGTAGCGACGTGTTCGGCGTCGCCCCTCGTGTGCTCGCCGCGGCTGGGTCGGGCGTGGCCGCATTGGTGATCATCGCCGGCGCGCTGTGGAGCGTTTACCGGTTGGCGCGGCGGCGGGAACCGGCCCTGTCGGGGGTGCGTCGGATCGCGCCATCCCCCGCTCATCTCGTGGTCGGCAACGTGTTGATTGCCGCCGGCACACTGGTGCTCTCGGCCAGTGGCACGGTGGCCGGACGACTAGGAAAAGACACCGCGTTCGCGCTCACGCTGTTGATCGGGATTGCGGTGTTGTTCGTCGGATTTTTGGTGGCCTCTACTACGCGTCGCCAACCGGCTGTGGCGCTACGCCAGCGAGCGGCGTAGCAACTTGCCGCTGATGTTGCGTGGCAGCACCTCGACGAAGAGGATTTTCGAGGGGCACTTGTAGCGGGCCAGTTGATCCCGGCACCATGAGATCAGGGTGTCTTCGTCGACCACCATGCCGTCGCGAACCACGACCCACGCCTTGACGGCCTCGCCCGTGTGGGGATGGGCGACACCGGCGACGCCGACCTCGGCGACGGCCGGGTGTTCGGCGATCACATCTTCGACCTCGGCCGGATAGACGTTGAAGCCGCTGACGATGATCAGGTCCTTGGCTCGATCGACAAGATAGAGATAGCCGTCGTCGTCGGTCACGGCGATGTCGCCGGTGCGCAGCCAGCCGTCGGCGGTGAGCACCCGCGCCGTTTGCTCGGGATCGTCGAGATAGCCGTGGAACACATTGGGCCCCTTGACCCAGATCTCGCCGGAGTCGCCTCGCAGCACATCGTCACCGGCCTCGTCGACCAACCTGACACTAATGCCGTCGAGCACCTTGCCGACGGAGCCGATCTTTATCGGCAGCCCTGCCGAGCTGGTGATGACGGGTGACGCCTCGGTCAGCCCGTACCCCTCGGCCAGCTGCAACCCGAAGCGTTGCTGGAGCCGGCGGATCGCTTCCTCCGGCATCCTCGCCGCGCCGCTGAGGGCCAGGCGCACGGTGGCAAAACTGTCGGCGGGGGCCTCGTCGAAGTGGCTGAACGCCAGCCACAGCGGTGGTGCGCCGGGGATGACCGTGATGCCCCGCTCGCGGATCGTGTCGAGAGCGGTCGACGGGTCGAAGCGCTGCACCAGCACAATCGTGGCACCGTTGGCCAAGGTGAGTCCGAGCACCACATTGAGACCAAAGATGTGGAACATCGGCAGAACGCCATAGACGATGTCGTCGGCGGCGATATGCCCGGCGGCGGAGCGACCTTGATCGATATTGGCCAGCAGGTTGCCGTGGCTGAGCATCGCCGCCCGCGGCGAGCCGGCGGTGCCGCTGGTGAAGATCAACGCGGCCAAGGCGTCGGGATCGACCTCGACGGAGTCGACCGGGTCGGCGGCGACCAGATCGTCGAAGCTGATAGCCACGTCGAGGCCGCCCGGCTCGGTCGTGATGACATGACGCACCGACGTGACCGCGTCGGGATCGACGCCGCTCCAGGCGGCCGCCGCTGCCGGCTCGACGAGTACCACGCTGGCGCGGACGGTGGCAATCTCGTGGGCAATCTCGGGTGCCGGGCTCTGCGGATTCAGCGGCACGACAACAGCACCGAGCCCGAGTACGGCGAGATAGGTCTCGACGAAGTACCGCCCGTTGCCACACAGGAGTGCGACACGATCGCCGGCGCCCACGCCGAGCCCCGCCAACCCGCCGCGCACTCTGGCGACCTGGTCGCGCAGCTGGCCGTAGCTGGTCTCGACGCCGCGGCTGATGATCGCCACATGATCGGCCGCGTGCCCGTCGATGATTTTTGCGAGATTCACGACAGCTCCCTCCGGACCGATGTTACCCGCCGGTCGCTTGCTACAGACGAAGTAACGAGATGACCCCGGCCGTCAGGATCAGCACCAAGAGGAGGGCCAAAGTGAGCGTGGTTGCCGGGCGCATCCGGCCAACTTAGCGGGCGCGGAGCGGATGCCGATGCCGAGTCCGTCGGCGGCCTGGCGTCAGCCGATAGCGCCCATCGTCGTGCGTTCATCACCGTCCGAGGCAGCGAGGTGGGTCGATCGGCCTATTGTGGGGTATCGCTCTGTGTGGGACGATGACGCCTCGTCGCGCCCGAGGGTGGGTTCGGCGGGCGATGCAGCTCTTTGGACGGAAGGGGCGGGTGTGGGGACGGAATCGAGGTCAGCTTCGGGCGACGTGCGTTCGCTTGCCCTTGTCGCGATTACCCACCGGAGCGCTCCGCTCGGACTCCTCGAGCGGGTCAACCTCGCCGCCGACGTGTCCGCAGCCGTTGGATGCAGCCTGGTCGACCATGCTGGCATCTGCGAGGCGGTGGTCGTCTCGACGTGCAACCGTACCGAGTTGTACCTGTACGGGTCGGCACCCGACACTGAGTTCGCTTTGCGCACGCTCGCCGCCCACAGTCGGGCCTCGCTCGATATCTTCGATGGTTGTGTAGTGAACGTGTCGGGTACCGAGGCGGCGTTGCACCTGCTGCGTGTTGCTGCCGGGCTCGAGTCCCGTGTGGTCGGTGAGGTGGAGGTCTTTGGTCAGATTCGGTCAGCGATCGCCGCCGCGAGTGCTTCGGGTAGTGCTGGGTCATACCTGACGAACCTGTTCCGCTTCGCGACGTCTGCCGGTCGGCGGGCGCAGCGCACCATCGATCAGGCGCTGGTCCCATCGCTGCCGCGACTGGCTCTCGACGTTGCTCGCCCCGACCCGGTCGAACCGGTCGGGCTCACCGTGGTGCTCGGCTCTGGGGCGATGGCCGGAACAACGACGCGCGAGCTCGCTGCTCGCCGACTCGACTACTGGGTGTGCGCGCGGCGGCCTGAACGCGCTGCACGTATCGCGAGAACCCCGGACCAGGTTGTCGCGTTCGCGGATCTGCCTGCCCTGCTTGAACGCGCCGAGGTGGTGGTGTGCGCCACTGGCGCACGCGCACCGCTGTTACGGGTGGCGGATCTGGAGAGCGTGATGGCGCGCCGCGCCGGACGTCGTTTGACGATCGTCGATCTGTCATTGCCCCGTAATGTCGAACCCGCTGCCCGGCACCTCCCAGGGATTCGGCTTCTCGACCTCGATGATCTCGTCGCCGACAATGCCGAACTGCAGATCCGGCGCCGCGAGCAGATCGTCGGTGACGAACTTCGGCGTTATCAGTCGTGGCTGGCGGGACGAGCAGTCGGGCACCTCATCGTGCAACTTCACGACAGCACCCCGATCGCCGTGCCCATCGCGATGCTCGGCGGCATCGTCGGCAGCGTTCTCGCGAGCGCGCTTATATACCTGCGCCTGCGATCCCA
>JANNHY010000325.1:0-9895 GCA_031404635.1 Ilumatobacteraceae bacterium | reverse complement strand
GCCGTCGGCGGGATCGTTGGCGGTCGGGCCATCGTGCCGTTGCCGCCAATGGAAGCACCAGTCAGCGCACCCGACACCGTGAAGTACGTGGTGTAACCACCGTGGTCGAACACGTGGCGGCTGTGCGACACTGCCCACTCGCCGTCGAACGCCTTGCCGGTTCCAACGATCTTGATCAGAGTTCCGGCCGTGACTCTCGGGTCGCCGACGACGGCGCCCGTGGCGAACAATTGCCCGCTGGACATGTCTACCATCAAGCCTCCGGCGACCATTTGCGCCTCGGCGCTCGTGCCGATCGCCCGGTCGGTGCACACGTAAGTTGACGACCCGAACGAGGCGTCGATGGTGTCGGCGTCGATCGACGAACTATCGAGCGATGCCGAGAAGATGACGGTGTCGACCTCTTCGCTGACCACTTCTTTGCGGTCGAAGTCCCAGCCGCGAGCCTCGACCTTGCCGACCTGCTCGTTGGCCGTCATCCTCGCCCGGAACTCGATCAGTTCGGCGCCGAATCGGAACTCGGGAGTCTGTCCGGGCAGCGCGTCGCTGCCGGTCTCGAGGTGGAACTTGCCCTCCTTGACGAAAACCCGATATCCCGACTCGCGGGCCCGCGACTGCAGGAAGCTCCAGTCGGTCTCGTTGACCTGGCTGACGTGTTCAAACGTCTTGTCGGTCGAGTCGACCGAGCCGATCGACAGACCGGCGGCGCGGGCGACCTTCTTGGCGACATCGGAGTCGGTGACGTCGTTGAACGTCGCCGTCTTGCGGCCGCGGTGCATCCGGTGCGATTGGTCGTAGCCGGTGATCGTCAGGAACGATCCCGACGAATCGAGAGCGGCCTCGATCGCGGTCACCTCGCCGTTGATCAACAGCGTCGATCCATCCTCGCCGAGGGCCCCGGTTTTGATCTCGACTTCGGCACCGATCTCGAACGGCATGTCGTCGGCGAACGTGCGATCTGGATCGGCGAACCGCAACTCGAACATGTCGGGCAGGTACGAGTCGTCGTCGACGACTGCGTCGAGCATCATGCTGGCGAGATTCGGGCGCAGGGGTGAACCGTCGACGGTGATCCGCGGGATCTGGCTCGGCAAGGTGACAGGCATGTCAGCGCAACGCCCTTGCGTCTTCGCGCGATGGCATCATCAACCTGGTGCCCGGTCGCACCGCTAGTGGGTCGTCGATGCCGTTGACCTCGGCCACGGCGCGCCAGTAGCCCGACTTGCCGTACTCGCGGTACGACAGTAGTTGCAGGCTGTCGCCTTCGATCAGCATCCTGCTGCGCCTGCCGGCGGGGCCGCCCGACGTCGGGTTCTGGGCGCCCGGCGTGTCGATCTGCTCGGTCATCACGACGCTGACCTCGGCGCGCGCCGGCGAGCCGTCTTGACGGAACAGGGTGAAGACCGCATCGGCCTTGGTGATGTATCCGGTGAACACGAAGCTGCCCCAGTGGAAGCTCATCTTCGGCGGCAGTGGCACCTCGCTCTGCGGCTTGTCGGTCGGCGGGTCCATCAGGGCCTGCAGCGCGGTCACCATCGTGGCGACGTCGCGGCCCATCCCAGGGGGCGCATCCCACTCGTCGAGCAGCACGGCGAACGACAGCGTGCGGTTCGTCGAACCGACGTATTGCGGTGGTGGTGGCGCCTTTTGATCGGCCTGCTGCGAGGTCGGGCGGGGTTGCTCTTTGAACTTGGCCGTCTTGTTCAGCGAAAGCTTTTCGGGATTGAAGCGGAAATGCAGGTCGCGGTCGGCCCACGGCGGCACCATCATCCCGCCGATCCCGGTCACATCCCCCGCCAGGCTGGCCCCGAGGTCGCCGAGCTCGCCCAGCATGCCGCCGCCGCTGGTCGGGGCTTCTTTCAGCAGAGCCTTTTCAAGCTTGAAGGGAATGCTCATCGCCGTGCCTCAGAACGCCGTCGGCAGGGCCATGCCGGCGTCCATGAAACCCTCGTGGGATAGCACCAACGTCTCGGTGACGACGCTGTTCGAGCTGACGTCGACACCACCCGCCGACCAGCTGACCGGGACGACACCGCTCAGCGTCCAGTTCATGATGTCGTTGCCGGCTGCATCCATCACCGTGATCTGGGCATGAGCACGCTTCACCGCCACCCGGAACGAAGCGAACCACGCCGCGACACCCTTGGATTGACCATCGATCGGGCGGGTCAAGGTGACGTTCTCGTACTTGATCCGCCCGGGAAGATGATGAACGAAGCCGTTCTGGCCGCCTTCCTCGTAGTTCTTGATGTCGTAGGTGGCCTTCAGCCCTTCGCACTTGCTGAAGTTGCCGAGCGGCAACGAATCGACGATCACCTTGAATCTGTTCTGTTGTCCTGGGTCGTCAGCCATGGTCTGTCCTTTCAGCGATGGTCGAACAACGAGCCGGAGCGCTCGCGTTGGACGAGGAGGTCGTGGCGCAACCGCGAGCGGACGCCGTCATAGAGGCGTGACGCCAGCTCGTCGATACGTTCCGGGGTCAGGTCGTCGGGTTGCGAGCTTTCGCTGCTCGTCTCGACGACCCGGTTCGTCTGTGGGGCGGGCTCGTCGCCCTGCTCGGGCTCGCGCTGCACGCCGATCGCCGAGGCGGCAATTGGCGCGGCCCCGCCGAAGGCGACGCCGCCGCCGGGCATGCGCGTCGCCATCCCGCTCGACAGCGCCGACGACTCGATGTGGCCGACCATCTCGCGCTGCTCGGTTGGAGACAGTGACGACGAGGGCTGCGCCGCCCTCGATGTTGACGCCTTCGTCGAGCCGTGCGACAAGACGACGGTAGGTCGCCGCGGTGCCGGTGGGGCGACGCTGACACGCTGTGGGGCACTGACCCGGCGGGCGACCTGACGCGCCTCGGCCTCCATCTCGGCGCCCGCCGGTGAGTCCTCGTTGGGGGCAACCGCACCGAGCCGCCGCTGCTGGGCGACGTGGGTCAGTTCGTGCGCCAATGTTTGGCGAGCCTCGCCGTGCGAGGTCGGTCCGAGCTTTTCCGGGAGGTGCACTTCTGCGCCGGAGGTGTAGGCCCGCGCCCGCATCCCGGCGGCGGCACGACTCGACGCTGCGCCGCGGTGCACCGGCACATCGGAGAGTGATACGCCGAGCATCGGCTCGAGTTGGGCGCTGAGGTCGGCCGGCACCCGCTCCGGCGCGGCGACCGGCGGATGGCCATGGGCCGCGGTTGGACCGGGCCTGGAGATCGGCACCACCGCTGGGCGGGCGTCGCGTCGGTGGGCGACCGAGACGGGCAGAGCGCCATCGCGGGGGCCGGCCGGCCGGTCGTCGATCGTCGGCTGTTGATCCGACAGCGGGGCCCGCCGACCGACCAGCGGCGCCGGGCGGGGGGCCGCTGATCGCTGCGGTCGGCGGATGCTTTCGGTCGGCGGCGATGCCGTTGCCGCGACCACGGTGCCGGGTCGCGCCAGGCGAACCGGGAGCGCGTCGCGCGTGGCCGGCGCTGGTCGCGCCGACACGGGGTTGTCGGTGCTGTGGGCGCCCATCGACGAGCGCCCGGCGGATGTGACGGTCGGCAGTTCGCTGACGGGGGAGACGGCACCGACCATCGTCGCCGGGCGGTGGGTCAGCGGCTCACCGACACGGCGGCGGTGGATGGTCCGCGGGCCGCTCAGTGGGGCCGGCGTGTCGCCCAAGGAAGGCGCCGCCTCGTTGGCGACCGAGACCGTGGGCGTGGTATTGGTCGGCGTGGTCGGCGCCGGTCGCGGCGGATTCGTTGGAGTTGCCGCCGCTGGCGTTGCCGGGCGGGCGGGCGCGGTGGTCGAACCCGGCCAGGGTGCCGGTGCCGCTGCCTGGTTTGGGGTCGCAACCGCTTGACCTGGTGCCGCGGCGACGGGCATAGCCGGCGTGGCGCCCATCTTGCGTTTGGCCACATCTGGGGTGGCAGTGAGCCGGCGCGGCGGCGCGACCTGCGGGAGCAGAATTGCCGAGGCGGGCGATGGTGACGGAGGTGCGGCCGGCGTGGACGGCGCAGCGTATTCGGCGGTTGGCTGTGACCCTTCCATCGCGACCAGCGGTGGCTGAGCGGTCGCAGTCGCCGCCTGCGGCCATCGCAACCGCGGCGTCGAACCCTCCGGGCGCTGCTGCACCGGGCGGCGCAGCTCCATTGCCGGCCCCGTGGTGCGGCCGCCGTGCGCCGTCGCCGCGATCGGTGTGAGCGTTCCGCTGACCAACCCGGTCGGCGCGTCGCGGGCGCGCTGATGGCCGAGCGGGGCCAACACCATGCCGGAATCTGCGGTCGACGCCAGTCCGGTGGCGATGCGGCTCAGTGGCGCAACCAACGGTGGCGGCCCGGATGTGGTCGACAACGTCGGCACCAGGTTCCACTCGCCCGTCGGCCGCTGCGGCGCGGCCGCCGGCACGGGCGTCGCCGAAGCGGTGGGCGCAGCCGGTTGCGGCGCTTGTCGCTGTCGACGATGAAAGGGCCACAGACTCATCGTCAGTTCCCTTCGCTCATCCGGCGGTTGATGGCTGCGATCTGTTCGACGAACTGCTGGCGCACGGGGTGTTCGAGGTCGAGGATCCGATCGAGATCCCAATGGAAGTAGTAACTCACGTACGCGACCTCCTCGAACAGACGGTCAGCCGCGTACGTCAGAATTCCCCCGGGCGATCACCGGCGACATCCACCTCGAAGTCGGCCCCGCACGAGGGGCAGGTGACGGCCGCGTGGGTGTGGCCTTCGGAGTTCACCCGGCGATACAGATCCTGCAAGAAGGCAAGGTCGGTGGCGAACAGCCGCTCGATCACGCCGGGGTGCACCGAGTCGATGTCGCCGAGCTTCACCACCACCCGGGCGAGCAGCAGCACGGTGAGGTACGCCTCGTTCTCGCGCACCCGCGGATCACGCAACGGGAGGATCTCGTCCTTGGCCGTGGCCAGGCGCATCACGCCATTGCGATGCACCGTCCCACTGTCGTCGAGGTACCCGCGTGGAAGCACGAATGGGTACTCGGTCTGCAGGCGGTCGTCGGTTGGCCGATACGCGGCCTCGGCAACACTGGGAGCTGACATGACTGGTTCTCCTTCACGGAACGTCTGCACATGTGGACGGAACGAACTAGGCGAGTGTGACGCCCTCGTGGACGATGACGCATTCCTCCATGAGCACGTCGTTGCTGCCCGCCTGCAAGGCCCCGATGGAGACCTTGCTCGGCCAGCAGTTGACGAGGTTGAAGCGGCTGATCTCGCCCATCGCGTAGTCGTAGAGCACGATCGAGGCGTTCTTGCGGGCCTCGTCGATCTTGCCCTCTTGTACCTTCTTGTGCCACTCCCACAACTTCTTGTTGTCGGTCTTGCCACGCTTCAAGGTGATGTCGCCGTACTTTTTCTGGCCTGGCAACTTCTTGACGACCTCCTTCCCAGTGATCGTGTTCTCGCGGTGCTCGATGACCTGGATCTCCGACGACAGCCCGGAGACTTCCTTGAACTGGGCAATCTCCTGGTGATCGTCGATCTCGATCTTGAACGTGTAGCCGGCAATGCCGTCTTCGCCGATTGGCATGGTTCCTCGCTTTGTGCTGGTGTTCGGTTTCGGTCGGGGTGCGTCGGGGTTATTCGGTCAGCGCCGCGCCGCCCGAGTACTGGGCGAGGCGGAACACGACGAATTCGGCGGGCTTGACTGGGGCGATTCCGATCTCGCAGGTCACCTGACCGGCGTCGATGTTCTCGGCCGGGTTGGTCTCGGAGTCGCATTTCACGTAGAACGCCTCGTCGGCCGTCTGGCCGAACAACGCCCCATCGCGCCACTGGCGGACCAGGAACGAAGCGATCGTGCGGCGGATGCGCTGCCACAGATCGAAGTCGTTGGGCTCGAACACGACCCACTGGGTGCCGTTGAGGATCGACTCTTCCAGATAGTTGAACAGGCGGCGGACGTTGATGTAGCGCCATGCCGGGTCGGACGACAGCGTGCGTGCGCCCCAGATGCGGATGCCGCGGCCGGGGAAGGCGCGCACGACGTTGATGCCGTGCGGGTTGAGCAGATCGTGCTCGCTCTTGGTGATGTTCAATTCCAGGGTGATGGCGCCACGCACTACTTCGTTCGCCGGTGCCTTGTGCACGCCGCGGGTTGCGTCGCTGCGGGCCCACACGCCGGCCATGTGACCCGACGGCGGCACGAACTGGTTCTGTCCGGTGGCCGGGTCGAAGACTTTGATCCACGGCCAGTACAGGGCAGCCTGCTTCGAGTCGTAGCCCGCCTTGACCACTCGCCATTCCTTGATCTGCTGAGCGTTGAGGCCGGGGGGTGGGTCGAGGATGGCCAGGCGGTCACCCATCAGTTCGCAGTGGGCGATCATCGCCAACTGCACGGCCTGCACCCCTTCTCCGTCGATCAGGCCGCGCTGGTAGGCGGCCATCAGATCGGGGACCGAGAGCATGGTGATCTCTTCGATGGCTTCCAGTCCGGCGAAGCCGGTGCGGTCGGCGGCGTCGCCGACGTAGTCCTCGGCCGAGACCCGCACTGCGGGAACCGGTGCTGCACCGCCGCCACCACCGAGGTTGATCTTGGTGCCTGCCGCAGGTCGCTCGAGCGCGCCGCCCTTGACGAGTTCTTCGAGCTGCACGAGCTTCGATGCCTGGTTGACCACCGTCACGACGTTCTTGGCGCCCTTCTTGGTCGAAACGTCGAACTGCTCCTCCGGGTGGTTGTTGCGCTTGACGACCAGCTTGAACATGTCGTCGCTCGAACCCTCCGGGGCGTCTTCGATCTCGACCGACAAATTGTTGCCGGCGTCGCCCGGCTCCTTGGCCGTGACCTTGTAGGCCGGGGCAGGCTTGTCGCCGCCCGACGTCAACTCGCCCTTGGCCGCGGGAATGGCCGGGGCGCCGTCGTCGTCGGCGCCGACGCGCACGATGTACGCCGAGCCACCGCCGTTGTTGAAGTAGCCGTACACCGCGTGGGCGAGGTATGAGTCCTCGAGGAAGTCGCCGAACGTCTGGGTGAACTGGGTCCAGTTGGTGACCAGCGTCGGGGTGTTGACCGGGCCGGCCTTGGCGAGCCCGACGAAGGCCGCGATCGACGTGGCTACTCCCTCGATCGGCCGGGAGCCGGCCTCGATCTCTTCGACGTAGACCCCTGGTGACAGGTACTGGGGCATGCACAACCTCCTTGGTGCGGGTGACGCTGCCGAGGATCGTGCCTGATCTGTGGCGCCGGGCGAAGGTGTGGAGGGCACGCGTGGAGGGCATCGCCGGCTGCTCGTTCGGGCAACTCGGTCGGCCTTGAGCCCGGCGACGTTTCGGCGGAAGATCGCTCGATGGCTGAGGCGTCCGTGCTGCGCGACCGCGCCGGCGAATTGGTGGGTCGCGGCGAGCAGACGGCCGGCCGCACTGCGCCGCGCGGGCCGACGCTGGCGTCGATCGTCGCCCAGTGGCAGCAGTCCGTCGGCAACCGCGGCGTGGCTCAACTGAGCGCGATGGCCGACGAAGCCGCCCCTCCGGCGGTGCAGGGCGCCGCCGCCGGTGCGGCCGGTGCCGCGCCGGTTGAGGGCGGGCAGGTCGACGGGGCCGTGCCCGACAGGAAGTCGCCGGTCGCGCCCGCTGCCGGGTTGGCAGGTGTCGCCGTTGGGATGGACGTCGCTGCGCCGACGACATCGGCGAAGGCGGGTGAGCAAGCTGCGCCGGGTGTGGTCGATATGGAGCCGTTGGTGATCACCGCGTCGCCGCCGCCGAAGCTGAGTGAGCCGGCGGAGATCGAGATGCCGGCGATGGATCTGTCGGCCGAGCGGTCGGGGCGTGATCAGCCGCCGGTGCCGGGCAAGGCGGGCGAGCAGGCGGCGCCGGGTGTGATCGAGCCAAAACCAATCGAGCCAGGACAGATTGACATGGAGCCGTTGGTGATCACGGCGTCGCCGCCGCCGAAGGTGAGTGCGCCGACGGTGCCGGGCAAGGCGGGGGAGCAGGCGCCGGGTGTGATCGAGCCAAAACCGATCGAGCCAAAACCGATTGAGCCAAAGCCGATTGAGCCAAAGCCGATTGAAATGGAGCCGTTGGTGATCACGGCGTCGCCGCCGGCGCAGGGTAAAGCGGGCGGCCCCGACCAGCCGTCGAAGGCCGCAGACGCCAAGCAGAACGTCAGCGAACTGACCAAGCCGGGCTTCACCGAGAAGAATGCGGTGATCAAGGCCAAGCCGCAGATGAAAGCGGCGAAAGGGCTGCCCGGTGGCGGTGGTGGTGGTGGTGGTGGCGGCCGGCGCGGCGGAGGTGGGGGTAAGGCGGCGAAGCCGAGCCTCGGCGACCCGACCCTCGACAAATGGAAAGCGGCCGTTGGCGCCGGCGCCGCGGCGGTCAAGCCCGATGATCTCACCGAGGCCAAGAACGGTCCGGCGGAGGTCGCCAAGAAGGGCGCCGAGACCAACACCGCCCGCAAGGCGGCGCAGACCGATCCGACCGTCGACGCCAAGTCGAAGCAGCCGCCGCTGCCGAAGGAGGAGCCGAAGCAGAAGGGCCTCAACACGGCCGAGGCCGACTCGGCGATCGCCGCCGTCGAGACCGCTGGCAAGAAGAAGCTCACCGATCAGTCGTTCGGCCCGATCGGTACCCCTCCGAGGTACGAGGGGGCGACGCTCACCGGCAGCGACTACGTCCCGAAAAACCTGCGCACCGACCTCGCCGCCCTCGAGGCCGAGCTCGCCAAGACCACCGACAAGACCAAGCAGGCCGAGCTGACCAGGAAGCTCGACAAGCTCAAGGAGCGCATCGCCACCATCGAGGCCAATGGCGGCAAAGGCACTGCAGCAGAGCCGCCAAAGGCCATCCAAGACGAGGGGCCGGCCAGCCTGACACCGCCCGACCCGGCGATAGGCGACGTGCTCGGCGACGCCATCGCCCGGGCCATGCAATCTGTCGAGCTCAAATCCAAGGAGATCGTCAAGTCGGCGGTCACCGCCGCCCACGGCGACAAGGTGCCGAAGATGCTCGAGATGGGCTCGACCGAGGAGGGCAACCTTCAGCAGGAACTGCGCACCGAACTGACCGGCATCGCTGCCGCCGCCGGAGTGTCGAAAGAGCAGCTCGACACCAAGATCAAAGAGCAGCAAGACGTGGTCGCCAAGCAGACCGAGGAAGCCAACACTGCTGTCCACGTCGAGGCCACCAAGGCGGTCGCCGGTCGAGAGGACCAGGCCAAGCAGGAGAGCGAAGGCATCGCCGGCGCCAAGACCGCGGTGCAGCAGGAGATCGACGACAAGCAGGCGGCTGCCGAGGGCCCGCCCGACACCGAGGCGATCGAAGCCAAGCGCGACGAGTTGCTCGGCAAGTTGGAGGGCACCGGCGCAGCAGCATACGCCGGCCTCAAGGCGTCGCTGACCAAACGGCACGGCGAACTCGACACCGGAGCGGCGGAGAAGAAGCAGAAGGTCAACGAGGCGGCCAACACCCAGGCTGCGGCGATCCGGCGGCACTGGGCCAACGACACCGATCCGAACAAGGGCATGGTCGAGGCCCGACCGACTGCCGACTGGGGCGTGGCCGAGGCCGGCAAGGTCGACGCCGAGTTGAAGCGGTTGAAGGCTGCGGCGACGGCCGAACACGATGGCTTTGCCCAGGGCGTAGCCAGCCACTTGCAGCCCGGCAAGGACAAGATCCGCGACTGGGCGGCGCACCAGGAAGGGCGCGAACGATCGTGGTGGGAGCGCCTGCTCGACATGTTCCGCGACTGGGGCAAGCAGGCCAACGCCAACAACGAGGCCTGGGAGAAGCAGCGCAATGCCGAGTCGCGAGACGCGATGGCGCAAGACCTCAACGTGCTCGCCGATTTGAAGAAGGCCCAGCTCGACAAGAGCCAGGACGCCTACTCGGAGGCGATGGGCAAGCTGACCAAGGAGCAGCAGGCCTTGGCCCAGAAGTACTTGGCGGGTGGGATCGACTCGATCGGCTTCGTCGCCGA
>JANNHY010000324.1:0-15781 GCA_031404635.1 Ilumatobacteraceae bacterium | reverse complement strand
CGAGAACTGATCCAACGGCTGCCCGATTCCGTGTCTGTCGAGGTGCCCGCCGACCCGGGTGCGGACTTGATCGTCCGAGCCGGCGACCGCTCGTGGGTGATCCAATTTAAGAGCGGCACCGCGGACCTGGTGCCATCTTTCAAGCATCTGATAACTCTGGCGAAACGGCTCAAGGCGCGACCGGTGCTCGTTTCACTCCATGTTACGACTCTCGAGGTCGAGACAATGGCCCGATCGTCGGGCGTCCTCGTAACCACGCCAACCGACCTCGACGATCTCGTCGGTGAGATTGCGGCTCACACGTCTCCAACAGATCATCGGTCGGTGGCCACCCCGGCGTAGGAGATCGTGACCGCACCCTCGGGTGATCGCAGCAGCTTGCTAACGCGCTTGCGTCGGCGTCGTAGTACCCGCGGGGGTCAAGATGCGTTCGGCTTCTCAGCCTGGTGTCCGATGGATCGCGCCGCCATCATCACATCGAGCAATTTGAAAAGCGCGTATCCCGACACGAAAACAACGCCCCGAAAGGCCGACCACGTTGTGTAGCCGAGTGGCCATCACCGGACAAGCGAGATAGCGCTATGCCGCTGGCGGTTCTGGCCCACGCCCTATGGAAGCTGGCTCGACCTCGACCGTCCCCCCTCCGGTCGACGCCGAGGCCGCAGAGTCCGGATTCAACGTCTCCCCGGAGGGCAACGCCCACCAGTCCGAGTTCACCGGCGACAACCAGTATGTCATCGGCGCAGACGAGGACTTCGGGCCGTACGCCCTGTTGGCCGAGAACGTCACCGACGGCACCGCCATCAACGCCAGCTCGGGCAGCCTCACCCGCCAGCTCGCCGACGGCGAGACGATCACCGGACCATCGGTTTTCGTCGGCCGAGCCTGCATCGGCGACCCGGCTGTACCGGCCGGTGATCCGGACTCGACCGACATCGCCGTGGTCGAACGCGGCGTCTGCACATTCACCGAGAAGGTGGCTGCTGTCATCGCCGCCGGCGGCTACGAGGCGGTGTTGATCTTCAACCGGACGGCATCGGACGCCTGCAACAACACCATCGGGATGAGCGTCGAGGGCGACATCCCGGCCTTCGGAGTGGCCCCACGCCAGCAAGGCTTCGCCATCTTCGGCGCCGAGGGCTCGTACAACGACGCCGAGTGTCTCGCCGGCGATGGCACACAGTTGGCACCGATCTCGATCGGCACCGCCGGCGACACGTTGAGCCTTGCCTCGACGTTCGACGGCTGGGGCTATGTGCACCTCTACCGCAACGAGCCGGGCAAGATGACCGAACTCGACACGTACGCCGTGCCGGAGGCCCACAATCCGGCTTTCGCCACCGGGTTCGGCGACCTGTCGGTGCACGAGGTAGCGACGTCACATCAGCGCGACGACCTGGCGTACTTCTCCTACTACGCCGCCGGTTTCCGCGTGGTCAGCGTCGCTGGCGGAGAGTTCGCGGAACTCGGCCACTTCATCGACGAAGGTGGCAACAACTTCTGGGGCGTCCAGGTTTTCGAGCACGAAGGCGTGGAGTACGTCGCCGCCTCCGACCGAGACTTCGGCCTCTACATATTCCGCTACACCGGCGGCGCGTGATCGTGTGCTCGCGTGTGAAGCTCTGACCGAGCCTGATGTGCGAGCAGCTACGAGTTGAACGACGGCGAGGGCGCGACACGCGCCCTCGCCATCCGCTTTCCGCTCGACGCGAATGTTGGAATCATCTCACCGGGTCAGTGGAAGGTGTCGATGCGCGTCCTGCGCGTTCCGGTACAGCTTGGTTGTCGTGTTCTGGAAGGCGGAGTCGCTTGAGCAGCAAGGCGTTCATCGCCACGAGAAAGCTCGACCCCGACATCGTTATGGCGGCGATCTCGGGTCGGAGCATGAGATCGAATGCGGGGACGAAGACCCCTGCTGCGATCGGGAGTGCGATCGAGTTGTACCCGACGGCCCAGGCGAGGTTCTGACGCATTTTGCGTACCGTTGCCCGACCAACGATCAGAGCGGACACGATGTCGACCGGATCGGACCGCATCAGCACCACGTCGGCGGTCTCGATCGCCACATCGGTGCCGGCGCCGATGGCGATGCCGAGGTCGGCCTGGGCAAGGGCGGGCGCATCGTTGACCCCGTCGCCGACCATCGCTACTTTCTGCCCGGCGGTCTGCAACTCGGCGATTTTCGCGGCCTTGTCGCCCGGCAGCACGTCGGCGATCACCCGCTCGATGCCCATACCTGCCGCGATCCGGCGAGCTGTTGCTTCGTTGTCGCCGGTGAGCATAACGACGTCGATGCCGAGCGCTCGCAGCTCGCGCACCATCGTCGCCGAGGATGGACGCGGGGCGTCGGCGATGCCGATCACTCCCACCGCGCGGCCGTCGACCGCGACAAGGACTGCCGTGCGGCCTTCGTCGGCGAGGCGCGCCCTGGTGCCTTCGAGCGCGCCGGTATCGATGCTGTTTGTCGACATCAATCGCTGGTTGCCGACCAGCACGTGGCGCCCGTCGACGAGCGCTGTGGCTCCTTGCCCGCGGATGTTCTCGAAGCGTTCTACGGTGACGGTCGCGAGATGCTCGGCCTCCGCCGCATTGACGACGGCGCGGGCGAGCGGATGCTCGGATTCGCGCTCCAGTGACGCCACCAGAGTCAACAAACCGGCGCGGTCGATGCCCTCGGTCACCACGTCGGTCACCTCCGGCGCACCTTTGGTCAGGGTCCCTGTCTTGTCGCAGACGACCACGTCGAGATGGGCGGAGGTCTCGAGTGCAGTGGCAGTCTTGAACAGCACACCGCGGCGGGCGCCGAGGCCGGTGCCGACCATGATCGCAGTCGGGGTCGCCAGACCGAGTGCGTCCGGGCAGGTGACCACCACCACCGTGATCGCGAACAGTAAGGCGTCGCGAGCGGGACGGTCGCTGAACAGGGCCCACGCTGCGTACGTGCCGGCACCGCCGAGAAGTGCGACGAAGACCAACCAGAACGCGGCGCGGTCGGCAAGCCGCTGGCCCGGCGCTTTGGAGTTCTGTGCCTGCTGCACGAGTTCGACGATCTGGGCGAGCGCCGTGTCTGCTCCCACACGGGTCGCACGTACCCGCAGCACGCCATCGGTGTTGATTGTCGCTCCGATGACCTGAGAACCGGGCTCCTTGTGGACCGGAAGGCTTTCGCCAGTCACCATCGACTCATCGACATCACTGTCGCCCTCTTCGACGACCCCGTCGACGGCGACTTTCGCTCCCGGTCGCACCAACAGCAGCTCGCCTACCACGACCTCGGCGGTCGGCACCTCCACCGGTCCGCCGTCGCGCAGCACGACCGCCATAGGTGGCGCGAGGTCGAGCAGGGTACGAATGGCGTCGTTTGCCCCACCTCGTGCTCGCATCTCGAACCAATGCCCGAGCAACACAAACGCCGCCAGTACGGACGCCGCTTCGTAGAACACCTCGCCACCACCGGTGAACGTCACCGCCACCGAGTACACCCAACCTGCGCCGATCGCAACCGCGACGAGGACCATCATGTCGAGTGTTCGTGCCTTGAGCGCCCGGAACGCACCATCGAAGAAGATCGACGACGCCCACAGCACGACCGGCAGGCTCAACAACAGCGACCAGACGTCGTCACGCAACCCGAACGGCGCTGCCGTGTCGAAGCCGAACACATCGCTACCGATCGGTGACCACAGAAGAATTGGGACAGAGAAAACGGCGGCAACGACGAAACGGCGGCGCATGTCGGCCACCATGTCGGCCATCGACGTCCCGCCGTGACCGCCATGACCCATGGCGTCGTGCGGCGACGCCACCTTGTGAGGTCGGTGTTCGTGCTCGTCGTGTGTGGGTCCGTCGTGCTCCCCGTCACCGGAGCCGGCGGCAGATGGCATCGACAGCGGGTCGCACAGGTGAGAGGGCACCGAACGCCCCGAGCAGTGGTAGCCGCAATCCTGAACCCAGCCCTGCAGATCGGTGAGCGACGTGACGGAGGGGTCGAACCGCACGCTCGCCGTCTGGGCGACCGGGTTGGCGTCGACCGACACGACACCAGGACGTCTGGCCAGGATCGCCTCGATTCGATGTTTCTGGGTGGCCCACTGCACGCCACTCAACTCGATCACTGCAATCACCAGGTCGGTCACTGGCAACCACCTCCGAACAGCAACGCTAGCTACTACAACATGTGGCAGAGAAGTATGTCTGCGAGCAACTTCCTTCGATGGCCTCGACGGGTTCGGCTAGCGTGAAGCTCGGAGGAGATCATGGCCAAGCGACCTGACGGCGCACTAGAGCACGACATCATGACCGTGCTATGGACCGCCGAGAGGCCCCTCCAGCCCGCCCAGATCAAAGACCGGTTGAGCACCGAGCTTGCCTACACCAGTGTGGCCACCGTGCTCGGCCGGCTACACGCCAAGGGCCTTGTCGTGCGGGCGGAGGCCGGGCGGGCGTTCGCCTACGCGGCGAGTATCGGCGAATCCGAACTGGCTGCGCGGCGCATCGGCGATCTGTTGTCGTCGGCCAGCGATCGCACCGCGGTACTCGCCGGTTTCGTCGGCAGTCTGTCCAAGCGCGACACCAAGGCGTTGCGGAAAATACTCGACGAGAACGACCGGTGATGTTCCCGACAGTGATCGTGCCGCTGCTGTTTGCCATCGCCCTAGCGGCGTCGGTGACGACGGTCCATCGTCGACTCCCGCCAGCGCTCGCGGCTCGAGCGGTCGCCGTCACGGTGGTCGTCGTCGCCGGCGCGGCTGTGCCGACCTTGTGGATCATCGCTCTCGGATACCTCGCCCACACACCGTTTCCCGGGACCAGCCCGAGGTGGTGCGAGGAGGTGTTCGGCGGGCACGGCCGAATCTCACTGGGGCTCGGTCTGCCCTCGCTGGTACTCGCCGCGGCCGGCACGGTACGGGCCGCGAGAGTCGTCCGCACCCACCGCCGCCTACGCCACGATCACCCAGGGTCAGTCGAGATCACCTGTCACGAGCAGCCGTTCGCGTTCACGCTGCCGGGCCGCGGGGGGCATGTCGTGCTGTCCAGCGGTCTGGTCGAACTACTCGACGACGACGAGCGCAGGGTCGTGCTTGCACATGAAGGTGCCCATGCCAAACACCGCCACGACCGCTACCTGCTTGTCGCCCAACTGACAGCCGCAGCTCTCCCGATGCTGCGGCCGCTGACCTCGAGGCTGCAGTTCTCTCTCGAGCGTTGGGCAGACGAGGCAGCAGTCGAACAAGGCGCCGATCGGTGTCTCGTGGCACAAACACTCGGCAAGGTTGCCTTGCACAACGCGACTCCCGTGGGGGCGTTGAGCTTCGCCGGTCTCGGCGTACCCGCCCGGGTCGCGGCCTTGCTCTCCCCGCCCGCAGCGACGCCGCGTTCCTTGCTGCTGATCGGCCTGTGGCTGGCCATCGCCACCACCGGTGCACTGGCGGCATATCAGATACACCACTTGGCTATTCTGGCAACCGCCCTGTGCCCTGGCTGAGCCACCTTCTACACCCGCGTCAACAGTACTGGCGGACCGTGGGGTAAGGGTTGACCGCAACTCCTCCGCCGGGGTGAATCTGGAAGTGCAGGTGGTTGGCCGACGTGTTGCCGGTGGAACCGACGTAACCGATGACTTCACCAGCGCTGACGCTGCGAGAGCCACCCTCCCATGCGGAGAGGTGCGCGTAGTAATACCGGTTGCCATCGGCACCGGCCAGCGAGACAATGTTGCCACCGAGGCCGTTGGTCCTCATTGTGGCGCTACCGGCGACGACGGCGACAAGCGGCGTGCCGGCCGGGCTCATCATGTCGACGCCCTCGTGCCTGCGCCCGCCTGGTCGAGGCGCACCCCAAGAGTCACCGAACGCAGTCGATCCGGCCACCGGACAGAACCAGTCATTCTCCGAGGCCACGAATGATGCCGGTTCGGGCTCGGGCTCGGGTTCGGGTTCGGGTGTCGGTTGAGGTGCCGGCGCCGGTTGAGGTGCCGGCGCCGGTTCGGGCGTCGGCCCCGGTTGAGGTGTTGACGCCGGCGTCGGGGTTGGTGCCGGCGTCGAAGCCGTCGGAGTCTGCGCCCCTGCACCCCTGAATTGTGTAAGCGGTGCTGCAGTCGTCGCGGCCGTCGCCTCGGCTTGTTGCTGCGCCAGCTCACGACGTTTCTTTGCACGCTGCTGTTCGTAAGCCCGCTTCACTTCCTCGTCTTGGAGATGCGCTCGTAGCGTCGTGAGTTCAGCGAGCTGCTGTTCGATGTCGGCCTGGCGCGAAATCAGCTCCTGGGCGAGCTGGTCGGCCTCAGCCCGCAAGGCCGAGACGCGATCGCGGTCCTTGTCGAGGTCGCCGCGAACCGAGTCGAGCGAGTCGAGATCGGCTGCGCCCTGGTCGACGGCGACGCTGCGCAGCACGTTCATCTGCATCTCTTCGGTTGGATCGCCGAACACGACCAGCATCGTGATGCTGGACGATCCGGTGAACCGGTTGATCGCGATCTGCGTGAGGCCAGCCTCGATCTGGCTGTATTGTGCCGTCGTCTCAGCCAACTTGGCTTCCGCTGCCCCCAGTTCGGCGGCGAGGTCTTCGGCGCGGAGCTGAGCCTCCGCCCAACGCTGCGCGAGCTGATCGGCCTTGTCCTGCACCCGCATTATCTCCGCCGCCACCTGTTCGGAGGTGAGGCTCGAATCGTTTGCCGCAACTGAACTCACGGGAATCACCGAGGCCGCGAGCAGGCTGGCGAGCGCCACCCGAACGAACCGGCGACGCGCCGAATGACCCACGGCACAATGTTGCAGTCTCATGACGGAACTACGGTAGCTCTTACATCCTGTCGTAACAAAGCGGGCTCGTCGGCCGCTCATCGTCTCGTCCTTCCCGCCCCAGCCAAGGCGCGCCACACGGGACGTTTGGCACTTCTACGACAGGGAGTAGGAGTTCAGGATGAGCTACGACAAACAAGGAGAAAAGTCATGAACAATGGAGGCTGGAACAACGGCATGGGCGGCGGCAACTGGTGGTGGATGGCGCTCATCATGTTCGTTGTCCTGGGTGGCCTCATCTGGGCCGGGGTGACCCTCCTCGGACACGGCGGCCAGGCCCGCCATCGACAGACACCGGCAACACCGACCACGTCCGTGAAGACAACACCGCAAGAGCTCCTCGCCGAACGATTCGCCCGCGGCGAGATCGAACCCGACGACTACCGCCAACGTCTCAGTGCACTCCAGGACCGACCGTAGTTCGAGCCATCACGGCCGGTAAGAGAGCACCGTCGCCATACCCGTTTCGAGGTGGTAAGTGTTGTGGCAGTGCAGCATCCACTGGCCGGGGTTGTCGGCGGCGATGTCAACCTCGACGGCCGACATCGGCAGCACGTTCACGGTGTCCTTGCGGGCGCTGCCATCGCCGACCATCTGGAACGTGTGACCGTGCAAATGGATGGGGTGGAACATCATCGTGTCGTTGACGATGCGCAGCCGGAGCCGCTCACCTTCACGCACCGTGATCGGCGCACTGTCGGGGAACTTCTTGCCGTTGATGCCGTGGATGTATCCCGAATTGGCCGTCAGGTGGATCGTCTCGCTCCGGTCGGGTGATTTGGACGGCAAGCGCACCGCCTCTGTCGCCGTTAGATCGCGGTAGGCGAGGGTCCGTCCGGTGAGCTCCGCCGGCCTCGACCCGACCGCCGGAAGGCTCGTCGAGTTGCTCGTTACCAGAATCGCCTCGGCCGCAGGATCCGTCTTTCCCTCCGGCACGGCGACGATCGCAAACGCGCCGGACTGGGCGGCCACGATCACGTCATAGCGCTCCCCCATCCCCAGCACGACGTTGTCGACATCGATTGGCTCGACCGGGAACCCGTCGGCGTGCGTCACCGTGAGCCGGTGACCGGCGACCGCCACGCGATAGGCGGTGTCCGACCCGGCATTGATCAACCGCACCCGCACCCGCTGCCCAGCGGTCGCCGTTACCGTTTCACGCTCGGATGGGCCGCGCCCGTTGATCACGTGCAGCGGATAGGTGACGTCGCCGGTCAGCCCACCACCCATCATCGAACCCATCCCGCCCATCGTCGAACCCATGCCGCCCAACCCGCTCATGTGACCCGAATGCCCGCCGCTCTCTTTCAGCCCCGCCAGAACCTCTTCCTGGGTGCGGCCGTAGCCGTCCAGCCAGTCGTCCAACATCAACGTCACGTCGACGTCGAAGTCGACCGGGTCGTGAGGGTCCTCGACGATCAACGGCGCGTACAAGCCCTTGTCGAGCTCCAAACCCAGGTGCGGATGGAACCAGTAGGTGCCGGCGTCGGGCACAGTGAAGCGGTACGTGAACTTGCCGCCGGTAGCCACAGCTGACTGTGTCAAGTCGTGCACACCATCCATGTCGTTGCGCAGCGCGATCCCGTGCCAGTGCAGCGTGTTCGCCGACGGCAAACTGTTCAGGAACGTCGCCTCCACCAGATCCCCGACGTTGACGCGTATCCCACCGGCGCCCGGTCGATCACCGAATGCCCACGTCGACACCTCCCGACCACCGATCGACGCCGTCACCGGCGCAGCGTTCACGGTCGCGGTGACCGTGGCGGCGCCCGCCTTGCGGCGTGATGCGTCGCGATGCTCGACCGCTGGATCCGTCGGATCCACGGCAGAGCGACCGACCGACGACGCCTTCGCGCCGCACGAGGCGAGCAGCAGCGCTCCGCCGCCCGTGACCAACAACTGCCTCCGTGACCACACCTTCATCGTCTCGTCCTTCCTGCCCCGAACCGGGACGCGCCGCAACCGGCGGCGTTAACGCCACAACGATGCCGTGGCAATGTGGAGATCATGTGGAGACCCTGTGCAGGAGATCCGCTGTTTGGGCCGGCGGCGCGAGAACCAGTTCCGGTGGCCTTACCGTTCACAGGCCTACGAACAAGGAGCGTGCGTCATGCACTACTGGAACGAGGGTATGAGCGGCGGGAATTGGTGGTGGATGGCGATCATGATGATCGCCTTCTGGGGAGGACTCATCTGGATCACGGTCACGCTCGTGCGAGGCGGCAACTACACCTCGCACCCGCACACACCGGGAGCACCGACCCCGCAGGCGAGACAATCCCCGCAGGAGATCCTCGCCGAACGACTCGCCCGCGGCGAGATCGAACCCGACGACTACCGGCTACGCCTCGAAGCGCTGCGGTCGACACCCCGGGACTAGCGGTGGGCGGGCGCCATGACGTGCCTCATGGATGATGAAATTCGCCGGCGTTGGTGAACATTGACATGGCCTGGCTATCGTCAGCCTCGACCAACGCATCGACCCAGCCGTGGAACCGCTGGCAGGGCCCCTCGTTGCGCCCGAAGATGACCTCGCTCTTGGCGCCCGTCTTGACCGCTCGCTGAATGCGCTTGCCGGTGTAGTAGTCCTCGTCGCGCACCACGTGCATCAGGAAATCCATCTGCTTGTCGATCAACGATTCCGAATCGTGGTCGGGCTCGAAGGTGGCGAGAAAGTTTTGCACGGTCACGGATGTTTCCGGCGTGTCGCCCGGGAAAAGTTGCGAGACCATGTAGAGACGTCCACCCGCTTCGAAGCCGGCGATCGACAGGTGTGGAAAAATGGTCCAGACACCGCCAACCAGCCGATCAAGCGGCCACTCGTCGTCGGCGAGTCCATCGAGTTCGAGCATCCGACGATCGGGTTGCACCTGACGCTGGTGGGGCCCATAGACGTCGCTCACCGTCTTGTTGTTGTAATCGGCCCCGAACGAACTCCGGTGCAGGATCGGTAGGTGATAGAAGTCGAGGTACCCGTCGTAGGAAATCTTCCAGTTCGGTCCGTCGACCAGTTGGCGCCCCACGAGCCGGCAATTGGCAAACCCGAGATGCTCCAACAGTTCGCCGTACCCGCCGAGGTAGGCATCGATATCGAACGCCATTCCGGGCGTGATTCCGCCGAACACCAAACCGGCGCGTTCGGCGACGGGCAGCGCGGTGAGCCCGAGGCACGACATGTCGACATCGCCGAACGCAGCTCGGTCGAGAATGCCGACGAGCGCGCCCTTGCTGTCGTAGCTCCAGGCGTGGAAGGGGCAGTTGAATCGGCGGGCGACCCCGCTCCCCTCCTCCATCACGATCGCCCCGCGGTGGCTGCACATGTTGACGAAGGATCGCAGCACGCCATCGTCACCACGAACGATCAGTATCGGCATACCCATCACCTCGAGTGCCTTGTACGAGTTCGGCTGCGACAGTTCGACGCTGAACCCGAGCACCAGCGGCACCCGCCGCCAGATGCGATCCATCTCGAGCTGCCATCGCTCGGGGTCGTAGTAGTTCCGCGTCGGCACGCGGCGAACGCCGGCTTCGGTCGGCGCCGTTCCCGCCTTGGCGTGCGCAAGCGTTCGACGAGCTGCCTCGACGAGCAACTGTCTGCTCATTAACCCCCCTGACCCGTGATCATTTCGCTACTGCCTCCACACCTTGCTAAACTAATCGATTAATTAGTTTGTGTCGAGTCCAAGTCGCAAAAAGAGAAGAGATCCCGCTGATGACCACCACAGCGCCAGTTGCAAAGGTCACTCGGACCACGTTCTGCCGGGTCTGCCACGCCAGTTGCCCGCTCGAGGTTGACGTTGTCGACAACCGCGTCGTCGCCGTGCGAGGCGTCGCCGACGACCCGCTCTTCGGCGGCTACACATGCATCAAGGGCCGCCAGCTTCCTGATCAGATCAGCCATCCGGGCCGCCTGCGTGCGCCCCTTCGGCGACGGGCCGACGGTACGTTCGAGGAAGCGTCGAGCGCTGCGGTCCTCGACGAGATTGCGACACGACTACGGCACATCATCGACACGAACGGTCCACGTGCCGTCGCCACCTACACGGGGACGGGTGGGTACCAGAATTCGGTGGCCGTTCCCGCTGCGCGCGCATTCCACCAGGGCCTCGGGTCGCCGTCGTTCTACACCTCGGTCACCATCGATCAGCCGGCGAAGGCGACGGCCCCGTTGCGAAGTGGCCTCTGGGAAGCCGGCTATCACGACTTCACCACGGCCGATGTGTTGCTCGCCGTCGGGTACAACCCGATGGTGTCGAGCTATGGACCGGTCGGCCATCTGCAGGGCACGGATCCGTTCGTCGTGCTGCGCAGAGCACGCGAACGCGGGATGAGGTTGATCGTGGTCGATCCGCGGCGGACGGAGTTGGCCGCGCAGGCCGACATCCATCTCGCAATCCGACCCGGAGAAGACCCGACGCTGCTCGCCGCGCTGGTAAACGTCGTGTTGACCGACGGACTCTTCGACCACGACTTCTGCGAGCAGTGGGTCGGTGACCTCGGCGCGCTCGCCGAAGCCGTCGTGCCGTTCACCGCTCAGTATGCGGCTCAGCGATGCGATGTCGCAGCCGACGACATCATCGCTGCAGCACACCTCTTCGCGGCGGCCGCTAGGGGCACGTGTGGCACCGGCACGGGGCCCAATATGGCGCCGCACTCGAGCCTCACCGAGCACCTCTCGATCGTGCTGAACACCGTGTGCGGACGCGTGAATCGTGAGGGAGACCGCCTCGACAGTGGCTGGTTCCTATACCCGGAAACGCCTCGCCGCGCCCAGGTGATCGCGCCACGGACGCCTGCAAACGGCCCGCCGGCGCGGATTCGTGATCTGCGCGGCTACCGCGGTGAGATGCCGACGGGCACCCTGGCAGAGGAGATCCTGCAGCCCGGTGAGGGGCAGATCCGTGCGCTGATCGTCAGCGGTGGCAATCCTGTGGTTGCGTGGCCGGACCAGGAGTTGTCGATGCGCGCTCTCGAGGATCTGGACCTACTCGTCGTGGTCGACCACCGGATGACGGCGACCGCCGAGTTCGCCGACTACGTGATCGCCCCGACGCTGTCTCTCGAACGTGCTGATGTGCCTCATACGATGGATCGTTGGTTCCGGGCGCCCTACACCAACTACACCGACGCAGTGGTCGAGCGCGACGGCGATGTGCTCAACGAGTGGGAGGTGTTCTGGGAGCTGGCCAGACGCCTCGGCTCGTCGCTGCCCTTCCCGGGTGGTCGCCCCAACATGCACCGGCGCCCGACCGACGACGAGGTCATCGACCTCGCTTACGCGCAGTCGCGGATGCCACTCGACGAAGTGCGTGCCAGCCGGATGCGAGTACACCCAGATCGAGCGCTGGTGGTGCAGCCGGCCGACGCCGGTTGCACGGCACGCTTCACGCTGGCGCCCGACGATCTGATGGCCGAGTTGGCCGGCGTACACGCGCAACACGATTCCTGCGCGACGCTCGGCGTGAGCGGTACGGACTACCCGTTCCGATTGATCAGCCGCCGGCTGAAGCACGTGATCAACTCACTCGGCTGCGAGCTGCCAGCGCTCGCCAGAAAGGGCACGACCAACCCGGCGTACATGAATCCGGCCGACGTCGGCTCGCTCGGTCTGCTCGACGGCGACCTTGTGACGATCGCCTCGCCACGGGCCTCGTTGACCGCCGTCATCGAAGCGGCCGCAGATGTGCGCCGCGGCGTGGTCTCGATGGCTCATTCCTGGGGCGGCTCATCGCTCGCCGACCAACAGGTGCGCGACATCGGCGCGCCGACCAACCGCTTGGTTTCGACCGATCGCGGCTACGACGCCGTCACGGGCATGGTCGTGCAGAGCGCGATCCCGGTCTCTGTCACCAGGGCACCGGCCACACGACGCGAGGTACTCTCGAGCAGTTGATGAGGAGGGGAAATGGACGCTGACCTGATCGACCGGTTACGCAACGAGATGCGCTACGAGTTCGACCGCACCGCACCACCGCCCGGATTTCCGGCCTTCCACGACATTCCTGTCGGGCGGCACATCGGCGATGAGTTCTGGCAACTCGAGGAGCAGCATCTGTGGCCGCGTGTCTGGGTGCTGGCCGGAAGAGCCGAGGACATCCCGAACCCGGGCGACTACTTCCTGTTCGACGACCTTCGCGTGCCGGTCATCGTCATCCGTGGCAAAGACACGATGATCCGCTCGTTCTACAACACGTGCCAACACCGCGGCGCACCCGTGGTGCGCGAACCGGTGGGCACGTCTCGGGCCCTGCGCTGCCAGTACCACTCGTGGACGTACGACATCTCCTCGGGCACCCTCATCAACGTTCCCGACGAGCGCGACTTCGTCGGGCTCGACAAGGCCGAGCGCTGCCTCCCCCGCCTGCGCTGCGAGGTGTGGGACAACTGGATCTTCGTCAACCAGGATCCCGACGCCGCGCCGCTGCTCGAGTGGCTGGCCCCGATTCCGGATCAACTCGGCGAGCTGCAGGGCCCGACGCTGCGGACCGTGTCGAAACGCAGCGAAGTCGTCGCGTGCAACTGGAAGATCACGGCCGAGGCGTTCCTCGAGGTCTACCACTTTCGCCACATCCACAGCCGCAACGGCGACACCCAACTCGACAATCGCGGCGCGACGATGGGCCTGCTTCCCAATGGCTCGTCGCGGATGATCACACCGTTCAGCAAGGCAGCCTGCGCGAAAGTAGGCATGAGCGAATGGGACGACTGGCGCCACATCGAGGCTCCTGGCTTCACCGACATCGCCACCGTCAGCGACATTGTGCGCAGCACGAGCACCGCCTACTCGATATTCCCCAATCTGATCACACCGATCGCCGCCTACGGCTTCCCGATCATCACGTTCTGGCCGATCGACAAGGGCAACACGCGCATCAGGTGGACGCACTACTCGCCGATCGACTTCGATCCCGCCGACGGCCTGCCACCGGCCTGGCAAAATCGGATGGACACCTTTGACCAGATCATGTCCGAGGACTTCGCCAATCTCGCACCGATGCAGCGTTCGCTGCAATCACCGGCGATGCGTGGTATCCCGATCAACTACCAGGAGCGTCGGATCTGGCACTTCCACGAGCAACTCGACCGGATGATCGGGGTCGACCGGATCCCACCACACCTGCGCATCGAGCAACTGCTCGCAGAATACGTCGAACGATGAACGATCGTTCACCGCATCGCCAGCCACCACGGTGCGATCTGGGCCGCGAAACGCTCGGTGTACCTGCGAGTGATGTCGTCTGCATCCGGCACTGCCTGTTGCATCTCGGTCGCTGGCAGATCGCTGGCTCCGGCCACGGGATCGACCCACTCGAGCCGAAGCAATTCGATTACCTCACCCAGATCGGGTGCCGCCGACTCGTGATGATCACTCGTCTGATGGGCGATGAAGCCACGGAAGTCGTCGCAGGCGATCAGCGCGTAGTACTCCCTCGGCGCAGCGGCACGCCAGTACTCGTAGCGGCGCACCGCCGGCTCGGTGTCGTGGGTCGTGCGGAACAGGGCGCGGGCGATGGATTCGAATCGCGACTCCTCGCCCTCGACGACGCGTATGTGGGCGATCAACGTGGCCATCGACCCGACAGTACGAAGTACGACTCCCAATTCACAAGACAGACCACCGGAAGAGCCGACCATGAACCTCGATGACATCGACCTGTACGACCCGGCGACCCAGCTGGACTGGTATCCCGCGTACAGACAGCTGCGCGACGAGGCCCCGGTATACCGGATGCCCGGCACGAATACCTATGTGGTCTCGCGATACCACGACGTGTTGCATGTGCTGCGTCATCAGAACGTGTTCCCCACCGGCGCAACGACGTACCGCACACTCGCAGCCCGCCAGGTGTACGAGACCAAGGGCTGGCCGAAGGTCACCCCGCTGAGTGCGAACCCACCCGATCACCGGAAGTACCGTGCCGTCGTCGACGGGTTTTTCGATCCTGCCGGCTCGTTACGGTGGAAGGAATTCATCGAAACGACAATCAGCGACCTGCTCGATACCATCGCCGGCGATGGCACTGCCGAGATCGTGCAGGCCTTTGCGCTGCCGCTTCCGGTTCGAGTGATCACCCGTATTCTCGGCTTCCCCATCAGCGATATCCCCAGGCTCAAGGCATGGTCGGAGGCGTGGGTGCTGCCGTTCTCCGGCGGTCTCTCCGAGGCGCAGGAGGTGTGGGTTGCCGAGCAGGTGGTGCAGTTCCAGCGTTACATCGCCGAGCACATCGCCGACAAGCGCCGCGACCCTGGTGACGACGTGCTGTCGGCACTGACGCAGGCGTCGTTCGCCGGCGAGCGTCCGTTGACCGACCACGAGATCATCACCATGATCGACCACCTGTTCATCGGCGGCAATGAGACGACCACGTTTGCGATCACGTCGGCGCTGTGGATCATGCTGCGCGAGCCGGGCCTGTACGAGTTGCTGCGCGAACGGCGCGAGCTCGTGGAGGTGTTCGTCGAGGAATCGATGCGACTCGAAAGTCCGACGCAGGGACTGTTCCGCGTGGTTGCCGAAGACACCGAGATCGCCGGTGTGCCTGTGCCGGCCGGCTCGATCGTGCACATCAGGTACGCGTCGGCCAACCGCGACGAGCGGATGTTCGCCGACCCCGATACCGTCGATCTCGAACGACCTAACGTGCGCCGGCACATGGCGTTCTCGCTCGGTGAGCACCATTGCCCCGGCCACGGGCTGTCGCGACTCGAACAGAACCTGGCTCTGAACGCCATCCTGGATCGCCTCCCCGATCTCCGTCTGGCCGACGGCAACGACTTCGCCCATCAGCCCGGCTTCGTGCTGCGCGCCCTCGAACGGCTGCACCTGGAGTGGACGCCGCGCTGAATTGTCAGCGCGACAAGATGGTGACGCCGGAGATACCGGGGGCACCGTACACGTGCGTGTAGGCCGACCTCGGTTCGTTGGGTACCTGCCGGGCGCCGGCGTCTCCGCGCAGCTGCAGCACGTTCTCGTACACCTGCCG
>JANNHY010000323.1:0-9004 GCA_031404635.1 Ilumatobacteraceae bacterium | reverse complement strand
GCTCGTGCCCGCCGGTGCCACGATCCTGCACGCCGACCTCGATGCGTTCTACGCGTCGGTCGAGCAGCTCCTCGATCCGTCGCTGCGTGGGCGTCCTATCGCTGTAGGGGGAGGTGTGGTGCTGGCCGCGTCGTACGAGGCCAAGCGCTTCGGTGTGCAGGGCGGCATGTCGGGATGGAGGGCGAAGCGTCTCTGCCCGGATCTGACGTTCGTGCACGGGCATTTCTCGCACTATCAGCGGCTCGGCGATCAGGTCATGGCCGTGCTCGGCGACTTCACACCACTCGTGCAGCGCATCTCCATCGACGAAGCGTTCCTCGACGTCTCCGGGTCGGTGAATCTGTTCGGCCCTGTCGAGGTCATCGGCGAGCAGATCCGCCGGCGAGTGCGCAGCGAACTCGGGCTGCCCATCTCGGTCGGCGCGGCGCGCACCAAGCACCTGGCCAAGATCGCCTCGCAGGTGGCCAAGCCCGACGGCCTGGTCGTGGTGCACCCGGCCCACGAGCGGGCGTTCCTCGATCCCCTGCCGGTCGGGCTGGTGTGGGGCATTGGCCCGGTCACACAGCAGCGCCTTGCCGAGAGAGGTATCCACAACATCGGGCAGCTGGCGGCGGCTCCCCATGACGCCCTTCGATCACTGCTCGGGCGCGCCCTGGGTGCGAAGGTGAGCGCGCTGGCCGCCAACGACGACCAGCGTCGGGTGCAACCCACGGGCCGAGCAGGGTCGGTGGGAGCGCAGTCGGCATTCGGGCGGCGCGACGTGTCTCCAGAGTTGATCCGCACAGTGCTCGGCCACCTCGCCGACCGGGTCGCGGGGCGCCTGCGCGCCAAGCACCGAGCCGGCCGCACCGTCACCGTCAGGGTCCGTTTCGCCGGCATGCGCTCGGTCACTCGATCGTGTACCGGGGCGCCCGTGTCGACCACACTCACCCTCACCGAATTGGCCGAGCGGCTGGTGCACAAGGCGTTGTCCAATCACCCCGCCGAATACCAGATCTCGCTGTTGGCCATCTCGGTATCGAGTCTGGTCGACCAGCCGGTGCTACAACTCGAGCTGCCGCTGCTGCCCGACGACCCCGAGCGGCCTGGTTCGCGCATCGGCGCGGCGCGATGGGCGGTCGACCACTCCATCGACGCAGTGCGCCGGCGTTTCGGCCGCTCGGCCGTGGGATACGCGTCGGTCGCCCACTCCCGGCACGCCTCGGTGGCAGACGAGTTCCGCGAGCTGGCAGAGCACGAGTTGTGATGTCGCGGCCGGACGGGCGCGATTCACGTCGGGATCAGAACGACTCGCCCAACGTCACCGGCGTTGTCGATGTTGAGTGCAGCACCGCTTGCCGGATCCACGGTGATGTCGAATCCGACGAGCGCGTCGCCACCGAGGCCCGTACCGACCGGGTTCTGGCCACCGGTGTGGGTGAAACAGTAGGGCTCGAAGCGGAGCCCACCGACCGAGAGTTCGTAGAACCACCAGTAGTGGAACTGGGAGCTGTTGCTGCGGTTCGTGTACCGGGTGCTCAGCACAACATTCCAGCGGTCCTCGTCAACCCGATACCGGCCGTCGATCACGTCGATACGTCCCACCGGAGCATCTGACACACCCATTTCGGTCGTGCCCGTGACGCCGAGGTCGATCCACTCCGAGGCAGTCGTTGGCGGGCAGTCCGGAAGCTCGCTCGACGGATCGAACGACGTGGCCGATTGATCAGCCTCGGCCGATTGGACCAGGGTGGTCGATGACTGGTTTGTATCGTCTCGGTCGAATTGCAACGCAGCCACCCCGCCCGCTGCCAGAAGTGCTGTCAGCAGGGCGGTGATGGTCAGCCACCGCCGCGGTCGCGCTTGCGGTTGCTCGCCACCTAGAGCATCGATCAAGCCCTCGAGGTCTTGATGCCAGGTTTCGTCGCGCAACGACACCGCCTGCAGGAGTGCCAGCGGTTTCAGTTCGTCAGCAAGTTCCGCGGCGCTTGGCATCGCCGCGTTTCGGACGAGCACCGGGATGACCAGCTTGTGTTGCGCAAGGGCGGCCACCAGTTCGCGGCGGACGTAGTCGTCCTTGTCGGCGAGTCGAGGTTCACCATGAGCGCTCGCGGCACTGAGCCAATTTGGCCCGATCACCGCGAGCGCCGCGTCGGACCGCGACAGCGCGGTTCCGATTGCATCGGTGAAGTCCTCCCCGGGGCGCACAGCGGCAACATCTTGAAAGATGTTTGCCTGGCCGAAGCGAACCGCAAGCGCGTCACGCAGACGTCCGGCCCACGCCGAGGAGTCCTCCCGCCGGTAGCTGACGAAGATCCGCATCGACGCCCTTCCTGTTCCACAAAGAGTAGTCCGATCAGCGGCGGGACGCGAAGCGCGCGGGCGAGCGGTGTGATCAGCTTGAGCAGCGCGCTGACGAGCGCGGGCGGACGGCTACTCACCGAACTCGAACACCATGCTCGCAGTTGCCGGGTGCCCGCCGGATTCAGTCGCGTTCGAATCGGATAGCCGCGAACGGTCGATGCCCTAATATATGATTTGAACTGCGCCATTAACGAAAATCGTAATGATAATTGGTTGACACAATTATCGAACATGTGTACTATGATGGACATGGATGAGGCCGCTGCCGTCGCCTTGGAGACCCGCATGGCTGACCTGTGCGGGCATTTGAACGTGCTCCATGCCGAACTGGTCGACGCGGTCGTCGAAGCCCTCGACAGCGACCTGTGGCAACAGTGGGGTATCCGCTCACCCGAACACTGGCTGGCCTGGCAGACCGGGCTGTCACCAGCGCGGGCCAAACAACTCGTCGACACCGCCCGACGCGCCACCGAACTCCCGGCGACGTTCACCGCCTTCGCCGACGGTGAACTATCGGTCGATCAGGTCGTCACCGTCGCCAAATACACCCCGACACACAACGACGCCGAGGTGTGCGAACTTGCCAAAGCAGCCACGGTCAGCCAGTTGCGTTCAGCGCTTTCACGCTACGTCCACGACGTCAACGCCAAACCCGAGCCGGCACCGTCGGCGGCGGTCGGTGATCCGCGCGACTATCTGTCGACATCATTCGACGATCACGGCCGGTTCGCCATGCACCTCAACGCCCCGGCCGACAAGGGGGCTGTGATCAGCAAGGCGATCAGCGAAGCCCGCGACGCCCTGTTCCACGCCGGAGATGCCGACGTGACCTGGCTCGACGCCCTTGTCGAGGTCTGCAACCGCTCCCTCGGCACCATCACCAGCCCCTCGCGACGCGACCGCTACCGGGTCTATCTCCATTTGAATACCGACGATGCCGGTGGCCCCGCCCACGCCTGGCTCAACGGTGGCCCAACTCTGCCCGACGCGATCCGTGACGTGTTGTGCTGCGACGGGGTCGTGCAACCCGTTTGGCATACCAGCGGGCTACCGGTCAATGTCGGTCGTGCCCGCTACATCGTCCCCGAACGCACCCGCCGGTTGATCCTCGATCGCGACCGCACCTGCCGCCACCCCTCCTGCACGGCGACCACCCACCTCGAAATCCACCACATCCTCGAATGGTTAGCCAACGGCTGCACCGACACCGACAATCTGGCCGCGTTGTGCCCGAAACACCACGACGCCTACCACCGCGGCGAGTTCACCATGGCCGGCAACCCGAACATTCCCGGAGCACTACGATTCTACGACGCCCGCGGCCGACCCATCCCCAACGCCGCCAAACCCAACCTTCCCAACGGACCGCCACCAGCACCACCACCCGGCAAGCAATACCTGCACCCCACCGGCGAACACTTCGACACCCACTGGCTCACCCTCACCACCCCCTGCTCGTGCTGACGGCCGAACGACGGCTACTTGGTGAACGCTGTGTGAAGCGGGAAGTACACCCGGTCCGGCACGATCTCGGCAGGCAGGTTGGGCCTGACGTTCTGTTCAAACCAGCTCTGGCCGTCCTGTTCGGACTCCCAGATCTCAACGACCCGCCACCCGCCAGCCGGGCTCGGTCCGCCGGAGTGGGAGATGAATCCGTTGGCGGCTCGCATGAGAGGCATCATCTGGCCCACCATTCCCCCGTAGATCTCCTCGGTCAGATTCGGCACTTCAGCAATCATCAGTACGGGCATCGCAAATTCCCCCTGCAATCGGTGTTGACAAATGAACGCTACCGCGTTGGTCAGTCCTGAATTGTTCCGCGTCGTGAGCATGTTCCGCAGTGGTATCAGCGCTGTACAGTCCCGGCGATGGATCGCTCGGTCGTCCACGAGGCGCCGGCCATCGTCCTCGGCGTGCCGGTCGAGGAATGCGCGGCCTGCGGTCAGGTATGGCTCACGATGGAGACGGCGCTCCGACTCGACGAACTGTTCAACAGTTACTGGTCAGCGGTGCTGAGATGGCTCAGATCCACCGGGATGCAGTCCAAGCCGCGTGGCTGGCAGGACATGACCGCCCAGGCGCGGGCACTAATCACGTTTGTTCCGTGCCGGGTCAGTCGCCATATCCGGGGTCGGATGGCCAGTTGGGTTGAAACAGGTGCCACTGCTCGGGCGCTCGGCGGATGAGGAGCTCCAGTTCCCTGGCCAGCTCCTGGGTCACCCTGGATACGTCGTCGCGCAGGCCACCGAAGCGCTGGGTCGACACCGGCGGGCGAACCAGAGCATGGTGACCGTTGTACCTCGCCGTGAAGTAACAGCCGACCGGCAGGATCGGTGCACCAGTGCGAATCGACAGGGTTGCGGGCCCGGCAGGCAGCGTGGTGCGTTCGCCGAAGAACTCGACCTCGACGCCCGTACGATCGAGATCGCGGTCGCAGAGCAGGCACACCGCCTCGTTGGCTCGTAACGCCTTGAGCACCGCCGGGCCGGCCTTCGGACCGGTCGGCACCACAGTCATGCCGAGCTCCTGGCGAAGATCGGCGAACCATTCGAACAGCTCCGGCGGTTCGAGCGCCTCGACCACCACGGTCATTCTGAACCCTTGGTCGGTCATCCACCGTCCAGCCCACTCCCACCCACCGAGATGCGGCAACGCCAGGATCACACCGTTGCCCTTCGCCAGGCCGTCGAGCACGAGCTGCCAGCCGTCGATCGTGAACGGCCGGGCGACCGCAGCGTTCGACATCGTCGGCAAGCGAAAGCTTTCGAGGTAATAGCGGGCGTAGTAGTCGAACGCCTGCTGCACGGCGACGCGCAGTGCATTGCCGCGAATCTTCGGGTTGACGCGGCGCAGATGACGTTCAACCATTCGCCGCCTGGCGGGGTTGGAGAAGCTGGCGCCCAATCCGATCGATGCCGCCGCGCCGGGGGTCAGCGGGCCAGGCATCATCCGCGCCACGAGCGAGCCAAGCCGATAGGTGTTGACGGTCGCCGCGCCCGCCAAACGTTTACGGACATCATCCAACTCGCTGTCGGCCACGACTCAGCTTAGGACCGAGCGCAGCGTTACGGGTGACGGCCGGGGCGCGAGATACGGGTGTGACGTCGCGCCGTGCGCACGACACGTCGAGTTTGCCGCCGGCTGCGGCGCATCTCGATACGCGCCGCGGTGACCGGGGCGACGGCCGCCTGCTTCCATACCTTGACGAATCGTTGCAGCGCAGTGATCGCGCTGAGAACGAGCATCACCCATAGCATCGGGATCAACAAGAAGTCGAACAACAAGCCTAGACACAGGGCGATGATCCGCTCGGCGCGCTCCATCAAGCCGCCCTTGGCATTGAGACCCAACGACTCCGCCTTGGCGCGCTGGTACGAGATTACAGAACCGAGCGCCATGACGGCGAACGGCAACACCGACATGCGTGGCGAGTCATGCGCGGCCACGTACCAGGCCACACCGCCGAGCAGCGTCGCGTCGGTGACCCGGTCGACAACCGAGTCGAAGTAGGCACCGCGTTGGCTGGAGGAATTGGATGCTTTGGCCAACGCACCGTCGAACAGATCGGGAAGTGCCGCCATGACGACGAGCAGCAACCCCAGCCTGAGCTGTCCGAATCCGATGGCCACTGCGGCGCCCCCGGCAACCACGAGCCCGACGATGGTGAGGTGGTCGGGCGTGAGTCTCGTCTTGCGCAGCACATTGCCGATCGGCTTGACAGCCCGATCGATAGGCACACGGAACTTGCCGTCGAACATCGGCACCAGCTTATCTCCGCCGAACCGTCGTCGCCGGGCGTGCGTCGACACAGGTGCCGTCAGGTGCCACGATGTGCCGATGAGCAGCTCCTCCCCAAGCGACCTGGCGGTCACCTTTCGATCCATCCCACGACGGCTTCGTGAGGCCCTCAGTGACGCTCCCCCTGGTGTCGCGGCCAGCATCACCACCGAGTTGGACGAGCAGATCGGCATTGCCGCAGGGTTGATGCACACCGCTACGGATCCGGCGGCAATCGCCGACGCCATCGAAGCCGTGCCAGCCGAAAGTTGGGACGAGGCCACACTGACCTCGTTGCGCAGCACCGCACTCGACATCGGCCGCCTACTGCGGGCGATCGCGGCGGTAGCGGAGGGTGACGGCGACTAGTCGCCTTGCCAGTCATCCTCCGGGTTGTCCTCTGTGAGGTGCTCGACCACCGTGCCGTCGATAGCGTCGACGAGCACCAGCGCCCGTTGCCGAGGTGGGCTCTCGGCGGAATAGACCAGTACCCGCCAGGTCGGCCTGCTGCGCGAGCCGCGCCACACCTGCTGAGCTGATGCATGCCCGACCGGGAATCCGACAGCCCCCTGAGCCGCAACCAACGCCTGCTTCTCGTCGACGTGCATCTTCCACCCTGAGCTCCACGACAGCAGCCCCAAACCACCGAGCAGCAGTGCCGCCCAGACCATGCCACCGTTGACCAGCACTGGGTCGTGGCCGCGACGCCACAGCCACAACAGCAGGCACGCCGCAGCGATCGCAAAGTACAGATAGGCCGGACGACGACGCCGACTGTTGTCGGGGAAGCGGTACGGCTCGAGGTGTTCGCTGGCGTCGAGGTCGGCGGGCAGCGCGTCGCGCAGGTCTTCTGTGTCGCCCATGGCGTGCTCAGGCTACCCGGGCCACGCCGCCCGCAGCCTGGCCGCCGTGTCGGCGAGTGCCTCTGGCAGCGTGCGGGTGTTGGCGATCGCGGTCATGAAGTTGCCATCGCCCACCCAACGCGGAACGATATGCACGTGCAGGTGTTCGCTGATGCTGCCGCCCGCCGGTTTGCCGAGATTGATCCCGACATTGACTCCGCCAGGTTGATACGCCGCCTTCACGGCACGCACCGTGTCGGTGACGGCGGCCCACAATTCTGCCGACTCGTCGGCGTCGAGATCTTCGAGGTGGGAGATCTCGCGGTACGGCATGACCAGTGTGTGGCCTGTCGCATACGGGAAGGCGTTGAGGATCGCAAATACTCGCCTGCCGCGATGCACGAGGTTGCATTCCTCGTCGCTGAGCCCTGATTGCAGAATCCTGGTGAACACGCTGCCGTCACCGGCCGGCAGCGACGGCACCGAGCCGACATACGCCGACCGCCAGCCGTTCCACAACCGCTCGTAGGTGTCCACGTACTGAAAAATACTCGGCTTCTGGCTGCGCCGCTGGTACTGTTTCAACTGTCCGTTCGAAAGGCGCCGCTGCAACGTCTTGGTCCATGAGGGCCGTGTGGTGCTGATCGATCTCCCTCAGGCCGTCGATCTCGTCGGCAATCCACAGGGATTCACCTTCCTGCAACGGGACTGCGACAACATCTGCACCTGGTTTCGGGCGCGCGGCGTCAATGCCGACGCGGCGATGCTGTACGACGACCTGATGATGTCGCTGCCGCGTGGCTGATCGCCAATTCTCGCAGCTAGCCGACTGCGAGCTGGGCGGCGACCTCAGCGTGCAATCGGCCGACGAACTCGTCGATGCTGACTCCGCGCTCGACCTCGCCACCGCGTGGGTTGACTCCCAGGGTGCCGGCAGCGACGTCGTCGTCGCCGACCACCAACACGTATGGGAGTTTCTCCAACTTCGCGGTGCGGATTCGCTTCCCGAGTTGGTCGTTGGCGTCGACGGTGTCGACACGGAACCCTTCTGCAGTCAGGCGATCGGCGACCTCGGCGGCGTGCGCCTGATGGGCCTCGGCGACGGGCAGGACGCGGGCCTGCACTGGGGCCAGCCACGTCGGGAACGCGCCTGCATAGTGTTCGAGCAGAACCCCGAAGAACCGCTCCACCGAGCCGAACAGGGCACGGTGCAACATGATCGGTCGATGACGACCGTTGTCCGCGCCGATGTACTCGAGTTGGAACCGCTCGGGGAGGTTGAAGTCGCACTGGATAGTGCTGAGCTGCCAGGTGCGCCCGATCGCATCGCGCACGTCGATGTCGATCTTCGGGCCGTAGAACGCGGCGTCACCCTCGTTGACCTCGTATGGCAGCCCGTACTTGACCAGCGCAGCACGGAGCGCTTCGGTGGCCTTGTCCCACATGGCGTCCTCGCCGACATACTTGTTTGGATCCTTGGTCGACAGGTTGGCGGTGAACTCGTCGAAGCCGAAGGCCCTCAGCACGCTCATCACGAAGTCGAGCAAGGAAGCGATCTCGTCCTGCAGCTGATCCTCGGTGCAGTAGATGTGGCTGTCATCTTGGGTGAAGCCGCGGATCCGCATCAGCCCGTGCAATGTGCCCGCCCGCTCGTAGCGATACACGGTGCCGAGCTCGAACAGCCGCATGGGAAGTTCGCGGTAGCTGCGCTGCCTACCACGGAAAATCAGGCAATGCATCGGGCAGTTCATCGGCTTCATGTAGTACGTGCCGTTGTCCATCTCCATCGGCGGGTACATGCCGTCTTTGTAGAAGTCGAGGTGCCCCGAGGTGTGGAAGAGGTTGGCGTTGGCGAGGTGCGGCGAGAACACGAAATCGTATCCGCCGGTCGTATGACGCTCGCGACTGTAGTCCTCGATCAGCTTGCGAACGATCGCACCCCTCGGGTGCCACACCGCCAGACCGCCGCCCAACTCGTGCGGGAAGCTGAGCAGGTCGAGTTCGACAGCCAGCTTGCGATGATCACGCTTCTCGGCCTCGAC
>JANNHY010000322.1:0-1946 GCA_031404635.1 Ilumatobacteraceae bacterium | reverse complement strand
CGCATCCAGGAGCTTGGTGCCGCGATGGGCGCACACGTTGTAGAAGCCGCGGATCTCGCCGGCTCGGTTGCGCGTGACGACGATCGATTCACCGGCGAGCACCGCGACAAGGTCGCCGGTTATGTGGGCGCCGCTGAGGGTGAAGGTGCGACGCTGGTCGTCGACGGTCGCAACGACGCGCCCGGTGGCGGCTTCTTCCTCAGGCCGTCGCTCATCGATCACGCCAAGCCGGGCATGGCCTGCTACGACGACGAGATCTTCGGGCCGGTGCTGACCGTCACACGCATCAGCGGTTACGAAGAAGGACTCAAGCTGATCAACGACAACCCGTACGGCAACGGCACGGCGATCTTCACCCGTGACGGTGGCGCCGCACGCCAGTTCGAGTTCGAAGTTCAAGTCGGCATGGTCGGTGTCAACGTGCCGGTTCCTGTGCCGGTCAGCTACTACAGCTTCGGAGGGTGGAAGGCCAGCTTGTTCGGCGACACCCACATGTACGGCCCGGAGGGTGTCAACTTCTACACCAAGACCAAGGTCGTCACATCCCGCTGGCCCGACCCGAGCACCAGTTCTGTCGACCTCGGCTTCCCACAGAACCGATGAGCTTTGTGCCCCCTCGGCTCGGCGACGCTCGGCGTTCGTCCTTCGACACGGTCAGGGGAAACCCGCCCCTGACCTACCGTCTCAGGATCGAACCCCGACCGTCGCCTCGCCTGTGCCGCACCAACGAACCTCATCAGGTGGGAGGGGCCGGGGTTCGGATGGGAGACGGTAGGTCGCCCGGGGTTGGCGACCGTGTCGAGCATCGAACGCCGGGCTCGCCCACCGGAGGCGTCGCCGCTCAAGCTTGGGGGAGGGGCTAGTGGAGTTTGGGGTCGTTTTGCAGACCACTCCTCCTTCGGCGCGGGTGATCGAACTGGCTCGCCGGGCCGAGGCGTATGGGTTCAGGCACGTGTGGACGTTCGACTCGCACATCTTGTGGGAGGAGCCGTACGTGATCTACAGCCAGATCCTGGCCGAGACCCGCAACGTAATCGTCGGGCCGATGGTCACCAACCCGGCGACACGCGACTGGACCGTGACCGCCAGTATCTACGCCACGCTCAACGAGATGTACGGCAACCGCACCGTGTGCGGTATCGGCCGCGGCGACTCGGCGGTGCGGGTCACCAACGGCGCGCCGACGACATTGGCCACGCTGCGTGACGCGGTGCATGTGATCCGCGAACTGGCCAACGGACGCAGCGTCGAATACAAGGGCTCGCAGCTGCGTTTCCCCTGGTCAACGGGCAGCGAACTCGAAGTTTGGGTCGCGGCGTACGGCCCCAAGGCGTTGGCCCTCACCGGTGAGGTCGGCGATGGGTTCATCCTGCAGCTCGCCGACCTGTCGATCGCCGAATGGACGATCGCGGCGGTGCGTGACGCGGCCACAGCTGCTGGTCGCGATCCCGCCGGCATCACCATCTGCGTCGCCGCTCCGGCGTATGTCACCGACGGCACTGCCGAAGGCCTCGCCCATGGGCGTGACCAATGCCGGTGGTTCGGCGGGATGGTCGGCAACCACGTCGCCGACATCGTCGCCCGCTATGGCGACCAGAGCGGAGCCGTGCCACAGGCGCTCACCGACTACATCAAGGGTCGGCAAGGATACGACTACAACGAGCATGGCCAGGCCGGCAATGTCCACACCCAGTTCGTGCCCGACGACATCGTCGATCGGTTCTGCATCGTCGGCCCCGTCAGCTCGCACATCGAGCGGATGACGGCGCTGAAGAACTTGGGCGTTGACCAGTTCAGCATCTACCTGCAGCACGACGACAAAGACCACACCTTGCAGGTGTACGGCGAGAAGGTCATGCCCGCCATCGCCGAGACGGTCAAGGCCAAAGCGTGACAGCCGATACGACCGGCCTGACCCAGATCGCCGTCACATCGTCGGTATCGAG
>JANNHY010000321.1:0-9551 GCA_031404635.1 Ilumatobacteraceae bacterium | reverse complement strand
TCGAGGTTGGCGACCAGCGCCGAGACCTTGATCGACACCGCACTCACGTCGCCACGGCGCAGCTTCTCGAGGACGTGATCCACCCGCCTTCTGGCTTCGTCGTCACCAAGGATCGACTCGCCGAGCGGATTGACCAGGAGTCCGATGCCATCACGTCGGCGCCGCTGGGCGTGAGCGGCAAACCGTGGATCCTCCGCCGGCAACACGACCCCTCTGGTTTCGGCGAGAATGCGTCGGCGGGCCAGCGGCATCACCACCTGCGGTACGAGTAGTGCCGCTTTGGCGCCAACCCCCAGCAGTAGGCGATCGACACGGCTGAGCGATGCCGGAAGGCCGTGCTGCGTGACGACATCGACGAATCGACGCCCGGCGCGGCGGTTCGATTCGATACGTAACACTTCGTCGGTCAGCCGTTGGACCAGCTCGCGGCCCGCCGGGTCTGCCACAAGGCGGCCCAGCCGCCGCAGTTGACGGCGTTCGCGCCGTGACGAGTCGGCCACAGCCTCACGCAGCAGTTTGTCGGCGAGGGCAATCGCTTCTTCGACCAGTGCCGAGTCCTCGGGGGAAGCAATCATCACCCCTACCCAACACCTTGCATCGAGCGCGCGCAACCTCGACCGCGTGGTGGGTGCCTCGCCTCGGTGCATGCCGGTCGCAGGTGTGGCGGCGATAGCGTCGCCTGATGCGTTTTCGCGCCATCCTCATACCTGTTGCTGCGCTGGGTCTGCTGGCCTCGTGCGGCGACAGCACCGCCACGTCCTCCACGTCCGACGCCACCACCATCGCTGGTACCGCCGCCCCGACCTCGGTTGCCAACGCGCTACCAAAGCCGCCGGTCGAGCTTCCGGCAACACTTCCGACCGAACTGGTGATCACCGATCTCACCGCAGGCACCGGCCCGGCCGCCGCCGCCGGCGACAAAGTCGTCGTCCACTACGTCGGCGTGCGCTCGGCCGACGGCACCGAGTTCGACAACAGCTACGACCGCGGCACCCCATTCGAGGTTGCCCCGCTCGGCACGGCATCGGTGATCGACGGCTGGAATCAGGGTCTGATCGGCGTCAAGCAGGGTGGCCGACGGCAGCTCGACATTCCCGCCGGCCTGGCCTATGGCGACTCGCCGAGGGGTGACGTCATCAAAGCCGGGGACGCGTTGACGTTCGTGCTCGACGTCGTCGTCGTGATCCCCACGCCCGATCCCGCCGATGCACCAACGGCATCGATCCCGCCGACACCCAACCAGCCCACGCAGACGTTCACCGATCTGGTCGTCGGCGACGGTGCTGGGATCAACCCCGGCCAGACGGTTGCGGTGCAACTCGTCGCCTATAGCGCCGCGGATGGAAAGCAGTTGCAATCATCGTGGGGGGCCGGAGCCCCGCTGCAGTTCGTGCCCGACGACGGCCAGACGTTGCCTGCGCTGGTCAAGGGATTGGAGGGCATGAAGGTCGGCGGACGCCGCCAGTTCATCATCCCCTTCGCCGAGGCCTTCGGCCCGGAAGGCAACGCCGAACTCGGCCTGCCGGCATCGACCGATCTGATCATGGTGCTCGACCTGATCGCGGTGTACTAACGACCAACCGCCGTAGACACCGCTGCGGCGGCGTCGGCCACCTTCCGGCCGAACCGCTGACGGGGTTGCCGACTCAATCGTTCCACCGGTCCACTGAGGCTGACCGCGGCGATGACGCGACCGCTGCCGTCCCTCACCGCGGCGCTAACCGAGGCCACACCGGGCTCACGTTCCTCGACGCTCTCGGCGAGATCGTCACCCTGCAGAACCCGGCCCGCCGACCCACGGTCGAGGGGGAGCAGTGCGCCCTGCGGAACGATCCAGCGCAGCCCGTGCGTGGATTCCAACGAGACCACACAGCGCCTGCCGTCGCCGTCGACGACGTACAACTGCACGCTCTCACCGGTCTCGTCGCGCAGCGCCGTCAGGATCGGCCGGGTGATCTCCGCCAGTGGGAACTCGTCTTCGGCCGCACGGCCGAGGCGGATCAATTCGAACCCCAGGCAGAAGCGCCCTTGCGGATCGCGGCGCACCAGTCCGTGCTGTTCAAGCGCAACGGCAAGCCGATGAGCAGTCGCCCTCGGCAGGCCGGTCTCGTGCTGCAGGGCCGCCAGATCGAGTGGCGCCCGAGCCAGGGCATGAAGGATGAGGACCCCTTTGTCAATGACGCCGACACCGCTTACACTGTCCATCAACGAGAATTATATCTCAGAAAGTGAGATGGAATGTCTTCACCCCGAACCCTCGCCCAGAAACTGTGGGAGCGGCACGTGGTGCACTCCGCGCCCGACGAGCCCGACCTGCTGTACATCGACCTGCACCTCGTTCACGAGGTCACCAGCCCGCAGGCCTTCGACGGGTTGCGGCTCTCCGGTCGCCCGGTGCGCCGGCCCGACCTCACCGTCGCCACCGAGGACCACAACGTTCCCACTGCGAACATCGACCAGCCGATTGCCGATCCGATCTCGGCCCGCCAGGTCGAGGTGCTGCGCGAGAACACCAAGGAATTCGGAATCGTCAACTTCCCGATGGGTGACCCCGGTCAGGGCATCGTGCACGTCATCGCCCCCGAGCAGGGTCGCACACTGCCGGGCATGACGGTGGTTTGCGGCGACAGCCACACGGCCACCCACGGTGCATTCGGGGCGCTGGCGTTCGGCATCGGGACAAGCGAGGTCGAGCACGTGCTGGCTACGCAGACGCTGCCCCAGACTCGTCCGAAATGGATGAGCGTCACGGTCGATGGCGAGATTCCGGCGGGCGTCACCGCCAAGGATCTCATCCTCGCCATCATCGGCCGCATCGGCACCGGCGGCGGCCTCGGCCACGTCATCGAGTACCGCGGTTCGGCCATTCGGGCACTTTCGATGGAGGGCCGGATGACGGTCTGCAACATGTCGATCGAGGCCGGTGCGAAGGCGGGCTTGATCGCTCCCGACGAGACGACATTCGAATACCTGGATGGTCGGGCCAACGCCCCGCAGGGCACGTCATGGGCCGCCGCGGTCGCCGACTGGCGCACGCTGGTCACCGATGACGGGGCGGTGTTCGACAAGGCGGTCGTCGTCGACGCGACAGCGCTGCGACCACAAATCACATGGGGCACCAACCCGGGCCAGGTCACGAGCATTGATGGCACGGTTCCCTCGCTCGCCGACTTCTCCGACGCAACCACACGCGAAACGGTCGCCAGGGCACTCGAGTACATGGGCCTCGAGGCCGGCACCCGCATGCGCGACATCACCGTCGACACGGTGTTCATCGGCAGTTGCACCAACAGCCGCATCGAAGATCTGCGTGCCGCCGCGGCGGTGCTGCGCGGCCGCACGGTCACGGTGCCACGCGTGATGGTGGTGCCGGGCAGTCATGCCGTCAAAGCCCAGGCCGAGGCGGAAGGACTCGACCACGTGTTCCGCGCCGCCGGGGCCGATTGGCGCGAACCGGGTTGCAGCATGTGCCTGGCGATGAACCCCGACAAACTGTCACAGGGCGAGCGCTCGGCCAGTACCAGCAACCGCAATTTCGAGGGCCGGCAAGGTCGCGGCGGTCGCACCCACCTCGTCTCCCCCGCCGTCGCCGCGGCGACGGCGATCCTCGGCCATTTCGGCACCCCCGACGATCTCGGAGCGCCGCAATGAAGGCAGTACAGGTCGTCTCGGGGCGCGGGGTGCCGCTGCGGCGCAGTGACGTCGACACCGACCAGATCATTCCCGCCGAGTGGCTGAAACTCGTCGAGCGCACCGGGTTCGAGAAGGGTCTGTTCTCGACGTGGCGCGACGATCGGGATTTCGTGCTCAACGACGAACGCTATGTCGGCGCGTCAATCCTGGTGGCCGGGCCGAGTTTCGGTGTCGGCTCGTCGCGCGAGCACGCCGTGTGGGCCATCCAGCAGGGCGGGTTCGACGCCGTGATCGCCCCGAGCTTCAGCGACATCTTCCGCAACAACTGTGCCAAGAACGGGCTCGTCCCCGTCGTCGTGCCTGAGGCCACTGTCGAGGCAATCTGGGCGGCGATCGAGGCCGACCCGGCAACCGAGATCACCGTCGACGTGCAACGGCTCAGTGTCGAGGTACCTGCCGCCGGTATCGCCGAGTCGTTCCCGATGGAACCGCAAACGCAGCATCGCTTCCTCAACGGGCTCGACGACATCGGCATCACGCTCTCGCACGCCGACGACATCACTACGTTCGAACAGCGCCGCCCGGCCTGGCTCCACTGACCAAGACGGCGGTCAGAGTTCGAAGTCGGCCAGGTGCTTGAGCTTGGCGTTGTTGGAGAACACCTCGATCGGCGGCGCCACCTCGAGTCGCAACGCTCGCTGGAGGATGCGCACCTGGGTGTGCTGGTTGTACTCGGCCATGGTGACCGCCCAACCGTCGCGCCCGGCGCGAGCGGTACGCCCGCTGCGGTGCAGATAGTCCTTTCCATCGGGCGCCGGCTCGTAGTGGATCACGACGCCGATGTCGTCGATGTCGATCCCGCGGGCGGCGACGTCGGTGGCGACCAGCACGCTCAATTCGCCCTCGGCAAATCGACGCATTGCCTTCTCGCGCGATACCTGGGCAAGGTCGCCGTGAATCGCCATCGCCTGCACGCCGAGGTCCTGCAATGAGCGTTCGACACGATCGCAGCCCCGCTTGGTCTGGCAGAACACCAGGGTCTTGGCCATTCCGGAAGCGATCGCCTGGACCACCTTGTCTTTGTCCATGTGATGGACAGCGAGGAAGAGGTGATGCATAGTGCCGACGGTGTCGGTGGCTGAATCGATCGACACCTCGACCGGGTCGATCATGTAGCGACGCACGATATGGCCGACATCGCCATCGAGGGTCGCCGAGAACAGCATCGTCTGATGGGCGCCGGTGACCTTGCGCAGGATCCATTCGACCTGCGGTGTGAAGCCGTCGTCAGCCATGCGATCGGCTTCGTCGAGCACGACGATCTCGACTTTGTTGAGGTCGAGCTCATTCTCTTTCAACAGGTCGATCAACCGCAGCGGGGTCGCCACGATCACATCGACGCCGCGATTGAGCACGTCGATCTGCTGATGACGCGATGCACCGCCATAGACGGCCAGCACAGTGCGGTTGCATCCGGCGGCGACGGGTGCAAGCACCTCGGCGACCTGCAGCGCCAACTCGCGCGTCGGCACGAGCACCATCGCGAGCGGGCGGCGGGTGTCGGCCTCGCCTGACAACCGGGCGAGCATCGGCACACCGAACGCCAACGTCTTGCCGGAGCCGGTCTTGGCCCTGCCGCAGACGTCGCGACCCGTGAGGGCGACGGGAATCGCCTTGGTCTGGATCGCAAACGGAACGGTGAATCCCGCCGCAGCGAGCCCCATATCAACCTCGGTCGGCACCCCGATGTCGACGAAGGCCGTCGGGATGTAGGCATCCCGATCGATCGTCATGGTCGGGGCTTCGACTTGGATGCGAGCTGGACTTGGTGTGGGTTTACGGCGTCGACGCCGCGCTGCCCCAGGTGGGCGGGAATATTCAGGCATGTCGAGCATGCAGGGTACCGTCACCCGGCGTCAGGTTGCGCGATGAGCGATGAGCCGCTCGGCGACGCACATCTCTCATCGCGTCACAGCTCGACCAGCTTGCGATGAGCGATGAGCCGCCGGGCGACGCACATCTCTCATCGCGCCGGATCTTTTCGGCGAGCCAGCCCGTTTGGCAACCTTGGCGATACGTTCCGGCACACGGCTTCCCCCTCACGTAACGCTCCGAACAGGAGGATGCCGATGAATGCTCTCAACAGGCCGGTCTTGGATTGGGCCGCCTCCCACCACACTGTTCTTGCCGCCACCGACCTCACACGCTTGGGAATGACACGGTCGCAGCGCCGGCGTCTGGTACGCGACAACGTTCTCGAGCGCCTGCTCGACGGCGCATACCACTTTCCCGGAGTACCAAACGACGAGCTTGGACGATGCGTCGCCGCATGCACACGACCGGGCCGATTGATCATTGAAGGCCCCACCGCCGGACGCATTTGGGGATACCGAAGGATGCCAGTTGACGGCCTGGTGTACGTGATTGCGCCACCAGCAAGCAACCCGAGCGTCGAACCGTGGCTGCGGCCGTATCGAACAGCGATGATCGATCCCCTTCATATCGTCGAGCGCAGCGACGGCATTCGTCTCACGTCTCCACCTCGGACCGTTGTTGACCTGTCCCGTCACCTGTCGGACGATGATCTTCGCTCGGTGATCGATCAGGTCGAAAGCCAGGGCATGGGAACCGCCGAGACAATGCGGCGAGTTGCCGCCGACCTGGCAACTCCCGGCCGACCATGGGCGAGACGGTTCCTTCGTGTGCTCGAACAACGTCCTGGGTATGGTGTCCCTGAATCGCATTGGGAGTCGCGGGTAGTCGCCGCCTTGATCGGGCGCGGCATTCGCGATCTCCGACCGCAGCGTTGGATGGACGTACCGGGATGGGGACCGATACGCCTTGACGCTTCTGTCGACCGCATCCGTTGGGGCGTGGAGGTCGATGTCTACCCGACGCATTTCACCGAACAGGGTGGGAGCAACGACCGCGACCGCGATCTCGCCTGCGATGCCATCGGTTGGAGAGTCAGTCGAGTGGCCCGCCCGGCACTGAAACGAGACTTCGACCTGGCCATCGATCGATTGGTGAAGGTCTTCGAGCAGCGGTGCCGCGAGCTACTTCCATCCGACGACCGGCGATGAGAGATGTGCGTCGCCGGGCGGCTCACCTCTCATCGCACGAATGCGCGAGCGGATCGCGATGAGAGATGTGCGTCGCCGAGCGGCTCATCTCTCATCGCGGGGCGGTGGTGGTGAGAGATCTCGGTGCAACCGAGTGTGCTGAGATCGGCAACAATTCCCACCATGAAGGTCGCACTCACCGTCAACGACTTCCTCCGCCGCGCCGAGCAGATTTATCCGCATCGCGACGCCATCATCGACGAGCCGATTCAGCCGGCCGAATCATGGGGGACAATCACCTACGCCGACATGGCGGCACGAGCGCGGGCCCAGGCGGCCGCACTCGACGCGATGGGGATCGGCATTGGCGAGCGGGTCGCCATCGTCAGCCACAACTCGGCGCGCCTGCTGACCGCGTTGTTCGGCGTCAGCGGCTCGGGGCGCGTGCTGGTACCGATCAACTTCCGACTCGTAGCCGACGAGGTGCGGTTCATCGTCGGGCATTGCGGCGCCCGCGTGCTGATGGTCGATCCTGAGCTCGACGAGGGTCTGGGCGATGTGCAGTGCGAGCGCCGCTATGTGATCGGAGCCGACAGCGACGCCCCTATGGACCACGCCGAGCCAAAACCGTGGGTGGGCGACGAGGACGCGACGGCAACCATCAACTACACCAGCGGCACAACAGCCCGCCCAAAGGGCGTGCAACTCACACACCGCAACATCTGGCTCAACGCCACCACGTTTGGTTGGCAGCTCGGCATCACCGATCGCGACGTCTATCTCCACACCCTTCCGCAGTTCCACTGCAACGGCTGGGGTGTGCTGTATTCAGTCACCGGCATGGGCGGCAAGCACGTCGTCATCCGCAAGGTCGACGGCGCCGAGATCCTCCGTCGGGTCGAGCAGCACGGTGTCACCGTGATGTGTTGCGCGCCAGCCGTGGCCAACGCCATCCTCGATGCCGCGTCTACCTGGGACGGACCGATTCCCGGCGGTGGAAGCGTGCGGATCGTGATAGCCGGTGCACCCCCGCCGACACAGACGATCGAACGCATCGAGACCGACCTCGGCTGGGAATTCATCCAGATCTACGGGCTCACCGAAACCACTCCCCTGCTGACGATGAACCGCAAACGTGCAGAGTTCGATGCGCTCTCGCCTGCCGATCGGGCGGCCAAGCTCAGCCGCGCCGGCGCCCCGGCTATCGGGGTCGACATGCGGATCTCGCCCGACGGAGAAGTGCTGGCCCGCGGCAATCACGTCATGGCCGGATACTGGGACCAGCCCGAGGCCACCGCCGACGCGATCCGCCCGGCCAGCGATGATCCCGACGGCCCGCTGTGGTTCCACACCGGCGACGGCGGACACTTCGACTCCGACTGTTACATCACCATCAGCGATCGCAAGAAGGACGTCATCATCTCCGGGGGCGAGAACGTCAGCTCGATCGAAGTCGAAGACGCGATCTTCGGTCATCCAGACGTCGAGGAGGTCGCCGTTATCGGCGTGCCCGACGAGAAGTGGGGCGAGATGGTGATGGCCCTTGTCGTCACGACGGCAGGGTCGACACTGACCGGGCCAGACCTGATCGCCTACACGAAAACAAAACTGGCCGGGTACAAGTGCCCGAAAATCGTCGAGTTCCGCGAGTCGCTCGCCCGCACCGCTACCGGCAAGCTGCAGAAGTTCAAACTGCGCCAACCATATTGGGAGGGCGAGACCAAGCAAGTCAACTAGCCGTTTTGAGCTGTAGTCAGCCGCACTGACGGACTGAGCAGGAAAACCGCCTGATGAATCAAATAGTAGTGGTATGCGCTCGGCGCCGTTAGCGTCCGTCAGCCTGTGCCGGATAGCCCGGCCAGAAAGGAACCGATCTCACCCCCAATCGTCTTCAGGAGGCGCACGTCATGGAAGTATTCGACGGGACAACGACGTCAGGCCGCAAGGGAATCGCATACGACTGGCAGTCGTTGCTGGTTTCTGCTGAAGCTGAAACGCTCGAGTTCGAGCTGGCAACGATGACCCCGGAGTACGCCGAATAACCATGCGCGGCCAGCGGGTGCCATCTCGGGTTCTGGTTCTTGGATGCGGGTCGGTTGCCCAGTGCACGTTGCCACTGCTGATCCGCGATCTGGCGATCGATCCGCAGCACATCACGATCGTCGACATGGTCGACAACCGCGCCCGCGTGGCCGGCTCGATCGCACTCGGGGTCACCTACCAGCAGGATCGGGTCACGCCGGAGAACATCAACGCGTTTCTCTCGGCCAATGTCGGGGACGGCGATCTCCTGCTCGACCTGGCGTGGAACATCGACAATCCGACGATCCTGCAATGGTGCCGCGACCACGGTGTGCGCTATCTGAACACCAGTGTCGAGGTGTGGGATCCGTACGACGACATGGCGTCGACCCATCCGCTCGACCGCACGCTCTACGTCCGCCACATGGACCTGCGCCGGATGATCGCCCGGTGGGGTGACAACAAAGGTGCGACCGCCGTCGTCGAACACGGTGCCAACCCCGGCCTTGTCAGTCATTTCACCAAGCAGGCGCTCACCGAGATCGCCGCACGCATACTGCACGACGGGTTCGCAGCCGATACGGCAGCGTTGGAGAGCGCGCTCGCCGGCGAGGCGTACAACACCTTGGCCATGCTGACCGGCACCAAGGTGATCCACGTCGCCGAACGCGACACCCAGATCACCAACGTCCCCAAGGAAGTCGACGAGTTCGTCAACACCTGGTCGGTCGACGGTTTCTACGAAGAAGGCATCGCCCCCGCCGAACTCGGCTGGGGCACCCACGAGAAGCGGTTGCCGCCCAACGGCTACGTTCACCACGGCTACGGGCCGTG
>JANNHY010000320.1:0-1631 GCA_031404635.1 Ilumatobacteraceae bacterium | reverse complement strand
ATCGCAACGACGCCTACGATCGAGCATGTCGTGGTCGTGCGTCGCGGCGGCAACGACGTGGAGATGACCCCCGGCCGCGACCACTGGTATCACGACCTGATCGCCGCCGCCGACCCGCTGTGCCCGGCCGAGCCGATGGATTCAGAGCAGCTGCTGTTCCTGCTGTACACCAGCGGCACCACCGGCCAGCCGAAGGGCATCATGCACACGAGCGGCGGATATCTCACCCACGTCGCCTTCACCCACAAGTTCGTGTTCGACCTGCACCCCGAAACCGACGTGTTTTGGTGCACGGCCGATGTCGGCTGGGTCACCGGGCACAGCTACATCGTCTACGGCCCGCTAGCCAACGGCGCCACCAGCGTGATGTACGAAGGCGTCCCCAACTTCCCCGGCAACGATCGCCTGTGGGCGATCATCGAGAAGTACAAGGTCACCAAGTTCTACACCGCGCCGACGGCAATCCGAACATTCATGAAATGGGGGGCCCACGAGCCCGCCAAGCACGATCTGACGTCGCTGCGCTTGCTCGGGTCGGTCGGCGAGCCGATCAACCCGGAAGCATGGATGTGGTACCACGAGCACATCGGCGCCAGCACCTGCCCGATCGTCGACACGTGGTGGCAGACCGAGACCGGGGGGATCATGATCAGCCCACTGCCGGGGGCGACCACCACCAAGCCCGGGTCGGCGACGTTCCCCGTACCCGGGATCAATGTCGAGGTGGTCGATGAGGCCGGCGGACATGTCGAGCAGGGCGGGGGGTATCTGACGCTGACGCAACCGTGGCCAGGCATGCTGCGCGGCATATGGGGCGATCCGCAGCGCTACCACGACACATACTGGAGTCGCTACGAGGGCCGCTATTTCGCCGGTGATGGTTGCAAGCTCGACGATGAAGGCTATCTGTGGCTGCTCGGGAGGGTCGACGATGTGATGAACGTCAGCGGCCACCGCATCTCGACCACCGAGGTCGAGTCGGCGTTGGTTTCGCATCCAGCGGTGGCCGAGGCCGCCGTTGTTGGTGCCATTGACGCGACCACCGGTCAGGCGATCATCGCCTATGTGACGTTGCGCAGTGGCAGCGAGGTTGACGTCGCTGAGTTGCGCAACCACGTGGCGACCGAGATCGGCGCGATCGCCAGACCGAAAATGATCTACTTCACGACAGATCTGCCCAAGACACGCAGCGGCAAGATCATGCGCCGGTTGTTGCGCGACGTTGCCGAGGGTCGCAACCTCGGCGACACCACCACGTTGGCCGACGCGTCAATTGTCGGCGAGTTGCAGCGTCGCGCCGCAGGAGTCACCGGAGACGACTAGTTCAACGGCTCGGCCGGTATTTGGTTCTTTAGCCATCGGCCGGAACTGCCGATACACCGATTGTGACGGAGGAACTCGCGAGTCAACTCGGTGTGGTCGCTACGCGCGTCGACGAAGAATCAGACACCCCTGGTGTCGATCTATTGTTCTCACCGCTGGATTTTCGCCTCAATCTCGGGGCTCGCTTGGCCGACGACGCTGACCCCTTGCCCAACCTCGACAGCCCAGCGATTCGCAAGCTGACCTGGGAATACGTCGTACCCGACCGGCCGGCGCCATCGGCGTCGGGTGCGGACACAACCGCCCCG
>JANNHY010000319.1:0-7350 GCA_031404635.1 Ilumatobacteraceae bacterium | reverse complement strand
CCCGCCGCCGCCGCCGAGCCCGCCGCCGAGCCGGCCGAGCCGGCCGAGCCCGCCGAGCCCGCCGCCACCGAAACCGAAAGCTGATACCCCCGATGGCATTCACCGCGAAAGACGTACAGGCGCTGCGCCAGGCCACTGGCGCGGGCATGATGGACGCCAAGAAGGCTCTCGAGGCAAATGACGGCGACATGGAAGCAGCCAAGCAGTGGCTGCGTGAGAAGGGGCTGGCCGCCAGTGCCAAGCGTGATAATCGCGAGAACGCCCAGGGTGTGGTGGCTCTGGTAGTCGACGGCAACGTCGGCGCGATCGTCAAGCTGAAGTGCGAGACCGACTTCGTCGCCGGCAGCGATCTGTTCAAGCGCGAGGCCGAGACCCTGGCCAGGATGGTCATCGCCGACGGCGAAGGCGCTGTGGCCAAGCGTTCGACGCAACTCGACGACCTCAAAATCACGTTGAAAGAGAACATCGACCTCGGCGATGTCGTCCGCATCGAAGCCGCTCCCGGCAATGTGCTCGACAGCTACCTTCATCTCCAGGGTGGTCGAGGCGTGAACGCGGTTCTGGTCGAGATGGCCAACGCATCGCAGGCGCTGGCCCACGATGTGGCTGTGCACGTCGCCTTCGCCCGCCCAAAGTATCTGAGCCGCGACGACGTGCCCGCCGAGGTTGTCGAGCACGAACGCCAGACGCTCGAGACCATCAGCCGCAACGAGGGCAAGCCAGAGGCCGCACTGCCCAAGATCATCGAGGGACGCCTCAACGGCTTCTACAAAGATGTCGCATTGCTCGACCAGCCCTACGCCAAGGACGACAAGCAGTCGATCAGCAAGCTGATCGGCTCGGCATCGATCGTTCGCTTCGCCCAGGTCGAGATCGGCTGACCGGGAGGTGACTTCGGCGGCTTCACCCCGGTGGAAACGAATCGTCTTCAAGCCGTCCGGCGAGGCCTTTGCCGGCGATTCAGGCCAGGGCCTCGACGCCTCGACCCTCGACTCCACCGCACACGAGATCGTCGCCGTGCGGGCTATGGGCGTCGACGTCGCAGTCGTGGTCGGTGGCGGCAACTTCTGGCGTGGCCGCACCGGGGCGATGTCGGGGATGGACGCCACGCAATCCGACCACATCGGGATGCTTGGCACGGTGATGAACGCCCTTGCCTTGCAGGATGCGCTGGAGCGTGCCGGCCAAGACACCAGGGTGCAAAGTGCCATCGAGATGCCGCGACTGTGCGAGCCCTACATCCGCCGCAAGGCCATGCGGCATCTGGAGCAGGGGCGAGTCGTGATCTTCGCTGCTGGTACCGGCAACCCATTTTTCACTACCGACACCGCCGCCGCTCTGCGCGCCGCCGAGATCGACGCCGACGCGCTGCTGAAAGGCACGCATTCGGGTGTCGACGGCGTGTACAGCGCCGACCCGCGTACCGAGCCAACGGCGACGAAATACGACGACGTCACGTACATCGAGGTGATGACCAAAGACCTCAAGGTGATGGATGCCACGGCAATCGCCTTTTGTCGCGACAACAGCATCCCGATTGTGGTTTTCGACATGTCGTCAACGGGTCAGTTGCAGGCGATTCTTCGAGGTGAGCGCGTCGGCACGATGATCCACCGCTGACGGGGATGCGCGGCACGGCTGTTCGCAGGTCGATACGCTGGGCAACGTGACCGAAGAGACCATCCTCGACGCCATCGACAAGATGGAAAAGGCAGTGGAGCACGTGCAAAATCAGTTCACGACGGTGCGCACCGGTAGGGCGACACCCGCTCTCGTCGAGAAGCTGATGGTCAACTACTTCGGGGCCATGGTGCCGATGCAGCAATTGGCCGGTTTCCAGGTGCCCGAGGCCCGACAACTGATCGTCAAACCTCACGATCGTGGCTCGCTGGTGGCAATCGAGAAGGCGATTCGCGACAGCGATCTCGGGGTGAGCCCGTCCAACGACGGCGTGATCATCCGCCTCAATTTCCCGCCGCTGACCGAGGAGCGTCGCAAGGAGTTCGTCAAGATCGTCAAGCACATGGCCGAGGACGGGCGAATTGCCGTCCGCAACATTCGCCGTGACGCCCGCAAACATCTCGAAGCCGTCGAGAAGGCAGGGGAGATGTCGGCCAACGAACTTGAGCGGGCGGAGAAGGAAATGGATCGGATCACCCACGAGCACGTGGAGATGATCGACAAAGCGTTCGGCCGCAAAGAGCAGGAACTCCTCGAGGTCTGAGCGAGCAAAGGGGATTTGCAATGACTGAGGACGCATGGCGTCAGCGCCGCCAAGACGAGGGGGAAGCGGAAGATTTCGGTCCACCCCTGTTCGCCGAGACGACTGATGATGATGAGACGGACGGCCTGTCGTTCGGTTCCTCCGATACCGGCCCGTTGCCACACTGGACGGAACCGCCAACCGGTGAAATGCCGCGTACGCTGACTGCCTCACCCCCATCGGACCCGACCGACGATCTCGACGTGTGGTCGTCGTTTGCCGGTAAGGCGCCGGTGTGGCGTGAGGATCAACAAGTCGATCCACACGACGAGACCGACGAGATCGAACAGGTGGTTTCCCCCGACTCAGTCGCAGACGATTCCGGCGATATCACCAACCGCGACGATTCGATCCCGCTGCGGCGCGAACCGGGCCGGATCACGATCGGCACCGACCCCACCGACGATCGCTCGCGGCCAGTGCCCCGCAGGGGTCGACCCGGCGAGCCGACTCGCGGTGGCCGTCCTGCCCGCTCCGGTTCTCCGAGTCGCTCGGCCGCCAGGCCGACGAGGTCGAGCGGTCGCGACATGCGCACGGCAATCGGTGTCGGTGTGCTGATGGCGGTCGTGTTCGTGGTCGCCTTGTTGGTCAGTCCCAAGCTGGTATTGGCCGTGGCGGTCGCCGTGCTCGGTCTGGCCGCGATCGAATACTTCGACAAGGTCTCGGAGAAGAACTACCGACCGGCAACCTTTGTCGGCATCTTGGCCTGTGCGGCGATGCCGATCGCCGCCTACTGGGCCGGCGAGCGGGCGTTGCCGCTGATCATCGCCTTGGTTTTCATTGCCGGGGCGATCACGTTCATCGGAGCAAAGAGCCTCGAAGCCGCGCCGATGCCGAACATGGCGATAACCGTGCTCGGCGTCGTCTGGATTGGTTTCCTCGGCTCGTTCGCGGCATTGATCCTGCGCTACTCCAAGGGCTCCGGATTCCCCGTCGCCTCCGGGATAATCAGTACCAGCATCGGAACCGACACCCTGTGTTTGTTGGCGCTGGGAGTGGTAGCCAACGATGTCGGTGCATTGGTGCTGGGCAGCGCTGCAGGAAAGTCGCCGTTGCGTGCCTGGATCAGCCCGCACAAAAGCGTCGAGGGGTTGTTCGGCGGCACTGTGGCCACAATTCTGTCCATGGTCATCGTCGGCCTCACCGATCGCTCGAGCACCTGGAACAGTGCCGGCGATCTGATCGTGCTGGGCATCGTCATTTCGATCATGGCGCCACTCGGCGACCTCACCGAGAGCATGTTCAAGCGCAATCTCGACGTGAAGGACTTCGGTAACATCGTCAGGGGGCACGGTGGCATGCTCGATCGTTTCGACGGATTCCTGTTCACGCTTCCTGCGGTGTATTACCTGTTGCAGATTCTGGAGCCCTGGGTCACCAAGTAACAGCCCGAACGTGGTTCGGGCCTGGTCGATGCGAGACTGAGGCCATGTCAACGGTTCGCGTTGCGATTGCCGGCTCGTCGGGGTCGATCGGTCAGCAGACCCTCGATGTCGTGCGCGCCGAGGGCGGCCGCTACGAGGTGGTCGGCCTCGGCGTCGGGTCGTCGATCGTCGCCCTCATCGCCCAGGCCAACGAGTTCCGCCCGAAGGTGGTAGCGGTCGCCGATCAGACAAAGCACGCCGAGGTCGCCGCGGCCCTGCCGTTTGCCGAGGTGGTCGCCGATCTCGCCGATCTCGCCGACGACGCCGATGTCGTGGTCAACGGCGTCGTCGGATTTGCCGGGCTGCCCGTCACGGTACGCACGCTGCGGTTGGGAAAGCGGCTGGCGCTGGCCAACAAGGAAAGCCTGATCGCCGGGGCGCCGGTCGTGCAGCCACTGCGTTCTAATCCCGGTGCCGAACTCGTGCCGGTCGACAGCGAGCACTGCGCTGTTCATCAGTGCCTGCGGTCCAGCGGCGATACCGGTCGCGAGGTCGCTCGAATCGTCCTGACAGCCAGCGGGGGACCGTTCCGCGGTCGCACGACGGACGATCTTGCCGACGTCGACGTCGCCGGGGCCCTGGCCCACCCGACATGGACGATGGGACCGAAAATCACAATCGACTCGAGCACGCTGATGAACAAGGGCCTCGAAGTGATCGAGGCCCACGAGCTGTTCGGCACGGCGTATGAACAGATCGAAGTTGTGGTCCATCTGCAATCAGTGGTGCACTCGATGGTCGAGTTCACCGATGGGTCGACCATCGCCCAGCTGAGCATGCCCGACATGCGGCTGCCGATCGGATACGCGCTCGGCTATCCAAGCCGGATCGCCACTGCGTTCGGTCGAATCGACTGGGCAAAGTTGCGGCGGCTCGATTTCGAGCCGCCCGACACGGCTACCTTCCGCTGCCTGCCGCTGGCCTACGAGGCCGGGCGGATCGGTAGCACAGCTCCGGCTTGGCTGAGCGCCGGTAACGAAACGGCGGTCGAGGCCTTCCTCGCCGGCCGCATCCGCTGGTTGCAGATTGCCGAGGTGTGTGACGCAACCCTCCAGCGCTTCGAGCGATCTGCCGATAGAACGGTTGACGACATTATCGCCGCCGATGCTCGTGCACGTCAGGTGGCCATGGAGGTACTTGCAGCGTGAGTGACACCTACACCAAGTTTCGCAACGAGGTGATGGCCGGCGGAACCGACAAGCCCGATTTCGAGGCGACCGCGGGAGGGCCAAGGGCGGTGATCGGGCTGGCGGTGATCCTCGGCTTGCTGGTTGCCCTCTTTATGTGGAGCACGTGGGCGTTCGTTTTCGTCATCGGTCTGCTGGTTTCGATCTTCCTGCACGAGCTCGGTCACTTCGTCACCGCCCGCTGGACGGGCATGAAGGCCACTCAGTTCTTCTTGTTCATGGGCCCCAAACTATGGAGCTTCCGACGTGGTGAGACCGAGTACGGCGTGCGGGCTTACCCGATTGGCGCCTTCGTGCGAATTATCGGGATGAACAACCTCGACGAGGTCGAACCGGCTGATGAAGCCCGCGCCTACCGCGACAAGAGTTACCCACGCCGACTGCTCGTCATCACCGCCGGTTCGATCATGCACATTCTCATTGCCATCGTGTTGATCTTTGCCGTCTATTCCGTCAACGGGAGGCGGGTCGCGACCGATCGCGTCGGAATCGGTGGAATCGAATCCGGCTATCCAGCCAGTCTGGCTGGTGTCCAACCCGGTGACATCGTCGTCTCCATCGACGGTGTGCAGCCGCAGACCCCCGAGGAGTTCGTCGCCCAGATTCGAAGCCACCAACCAGGAGATGCGGTCACCCTGGTGTTGGAGCGAGGTGGCTCGACACTGACCAAGGTGATCGGGCTCGGAGCCAACCCGACGCCCGGAGAGGCGTTGGGTAAGGCATTCCTGGGCGTCTCCTCGGGCAACGAGGTCGTATGGAACAACGAGTCGGTGGCGCGGGCCGCCAAGGACAGCATCTTCGACCTCGGCCCGACGATGTGGCAGAGCGTCGGCGGTGTGGTCAAGGTGCTCAACCCGGTGAACATCATCGGCCATTTGACCGGGACGAGTGATGATCCCAACACCAGGCCGACCACCGTGGTCGGCATCAGCCAATTGAGTGCCACGATCGGTGACGAGGCCGGATTCGGTGGTCTGTTACTGACGCTCGCCGCTGTGAACGTTTTCGTCGGGTTGCTGAATCTGTTCCCGGTGCTGCCCTTCGACGGTGGCCACGCGGCGATCGCCACCTACGAGCGGTTGCGATCACGGCGTGGACGGTCACCGTATCGAGCCGACATCACCAAGATGATCCCCGTGGCGATGACGATGATCGCCGTGCTGGCGATGCTGTTCTTCACTGGCCTGTATCTCGACATCACCAAGCCATTGCGCTGAGCTGACACACTTCTCTCCGATGCCCTTCGAACGCAAGGCCACTCGCCAGATCCAGGTCGGCAAGGTGCCCGTTGGCGGGGGTGCACCGATCACAGTGCAGTCGATGACCATCACCAAGACGGCCGATGTCGAGGGCACGCTGCAGCAGATCTACGCCCTGGCCGCTGCCGGATGCGACATCGTCCGCTGTACGTGCAACGAGCAAGCAGCCGCCGAAGGGTTGGCCCAGATCGTGCCCCGTTCGCCGATCCCGATCATCGCCGACATCCACCATCAGTACCGCATGGCTCTGGCCGCGATGGAGGCCGGCGTACACGGCCTGCGGCTGAACCCCGGCAACATTCGCAAACCCGAGCACATCAAGGCCGTCGCCGCCGAGGCCCGTGACCGGCAGATCTCGATCCGCATCGGGGTCAACGGAGGTTCGCTCGACCCGTCGCTGTACACAAAGTACGGCGGCATCAAGCCCGAGGCGATGGTCGAGAGCGCTCAGCGAGAGTTGGCGTACTTTCACGAAGTCGACTTCGACCTGATCAAGATCAGCGTCAAGGCATCGAGCGTGCCGCTGATGGTCGAGGCCTACCGACAGCTAAGCGAGGTCACCGACGTGCCGTTGCACCTCGGGGTCACCGAAGCCGGCCCGCCACCGGCAGGCTTGGTGAAGGCCACGGCGGGCATTGCCACGCTGCTGATGGAGGGCATCGGCGACACCATCCGCTACTCGCTCACCGCCGAGCCGGTCGAGGAGGCCCGTGCCGGCCGGCAGTTGCTCGAGGCGCTGGGCCTGCGCGAGCGCAAGAACATCGACCTGATCGCCTGCCCGAGTTGTGGACGCGCCGAGATCGACGTGATCGATGTCGCCAACAGAGCGATGCTGGCGTTCGGCGATCGCAAGATCCCGCTGCAGGTCGCCGTGATGGGCTGCGTGGTCAACGGTCCCGGTGAGGCCCGCGAGGCCGATCTCGGCATCGCCGCCGGCAACAAGCGCGGCCACCTGTTCGTGAAGGGCCGCAACGTCGCCGTCGTTCCCGAATCCGAGATGGTCGAGGCCCTGGTCGAATGGGCCGAATTCATCCACGAACATGGAACCGAGGCGGCGATCGCTCGCGTCGACACCGCGCTGGCCGAGCGCGAGCCCGCCAAGGATCGAGCCAAGCTGCTCGACGACCAAGGCGCCGACGTCAACCACGCCGACGAACGCATCGTCGAGATTCGGCGCACGGTCGGCGAGCGCTGAGTCCCTGACGGCGATAGTCTCC
>JANNHY010000318.1:0-10658 GCA_031404635.1 Ilumatobacteraceae bacterium | reverse complement strand
CCATGGCCGGGGTCGCGCCGGTCGTCGAGAACGCGACGTGGTCGGCGGGGGCCGCCAAGCATTCGTGCTACATGCTCGATAACGGCATGACTCACGATGAGGAACCTGGTCTTGTGGGATACTCCCCAGAGGGAGACCTGGCCGGCAACAACGGCAATATCGCCGTGTCGAGCCGGCTGAACAACACCGCCCGTAGCCACATCGAATTGTGGATGAGCGGCCCGTTCCATGCCATCGGGGTGCTGCGCGCCAACCTTCAGTCGACCGGCTTTGGCCAATGCGACCGCGCCGAGTCGTCGACCACCTGGCACTCCGGCGCAACGCTAGACGTGATTCGCGGCTTGACTTCGACGCCACGACCTGCGCAACCGATCCTGTTTCCCGGCGACGGCACCACCACCAATCTCGACCGCTTCGTCGTCGAGACGCCGAGCCCGCTGGAATTCTGCGCCGGATATACGGCCCCGGCGGGGCTGCCCATCGTCGCCATGATGCCGGAGGCGGCAGCCAGCCCCGTAGCCACTCTCAGCGGGCCGAGCGGGCCGATGGAGGTCTGCGTGCTGTCGGCGGCCAACACGACCGGTGACGCGCAGCAGATCCTGCTGGGCGACAACGCGGTCGTCGTCGTACCCCGCGCAGTGCTTGCCATGGGAACGTACAACGTCACCGTTGGCACCACGGCGAGCGATGTCAGCTGGAGCTTCACGGTCGATCCGTCGGCCGCTTTCGATCTCACCCCGGCACCGGTCGCCGTGCCCGCGGGCCCGGCAACTGGGTTCACAGCCCTGCCACCGGTGCGCATCGTGGATACAAGAATCCTGTTGGGAACCTCCCGGCTGGAGGGTGGGGCAACAAGACGTATCCAGGTCACTGGAGGCAACGGAGTCCCCAATGGCGCCAACGCCGTTTTCGCCAACGTGACTGTGACCGGCCCGAGCGGATCGGGGTTCGTGACGATGTGGCGCTCCTGCTCGACCGCTCGACCAGAGGTCTCGACGGTGAACTTCTCGCTGAACGAAACCGTGGCCAACTCAGCAACCATTCCGCTGGATACCCAGGGAGGTCTGTGCGCCTTCAGCAATGTGTCGACAGATTTGGTGATGGGCGTGCGCGGTTACTACTCGACCTCATCGAGCGGGCGCTACAAGCCCGTAGTTCCTCGCCGGCTAATGGATAGCCGTGAAGCCGTTGGCACTCCCGCACGGCTCGTTGGCGGGCAGCCGGTCGAGCTGCCGGTCGTCAATGTTGCCGGTGTTCCACCCAATGCCAGCGCCGTCGCCTTGACCGTGACTGGCGTCCTTCCGTCATTCGATGGATTCGTCACCGCGTATCCGTGCGGCACGTTGCCGGGAACCTCGAGCCTCAATCCCTCAGTCGGACAGATCACGCCGAATCTGCTGATGGCGCCGGTGTCACCAGCCGGCACGGTGTGTTTCTTCAGCAACGTAGACGTGGACCTGGTGGTCGACGTGGTTGGCTTCGTTTCGGTCTCGCCCGATGCCACCAACATGTTCACCCCCAGCACGCCATTCCGATTCACCGACACTCGCGATGTGTTTCGACCGCAGGTCAATTCAGACCAAGGTGGCGTGCGTCTCGCGGCGAGCCAGACGTTGACGGTCCCGATGGCTGGAACGCGCGGAATACCAGCGAATGCGCGGGCGATTTCGGGCAACTTGACGGTCGTCGGCGCCACCGCGGCGGGGTTCCTGACGGCATATCCATGCGGCGCTGAGATCCCGACGTCATCGAATGTCAACTATGAGCCGGGCGCGGCGGTAGCCAGCGCCGTCGAACTGCCGCTCTCACCGAGTGGCGCAATCTGCATCTACTCGTCCGCTTCGGCTCACGTGATCATCGACGTCAACGGCTGGTGGAGCTGACGTCAAGACCCAAAAAAAATTAGACAAGGTACGGGTCGATTGCTTCCGGGTCGATCTGGTAGCGATGGATTGCCGCCTCGACCTGGTCGGTGTCGACATCCCCGGTTGCAACCAGCGCGGAGAGCACACCGACCACAACGTGGCCGGTGTCGATCTCGAAGAACCGGCGTAGCGATTCACGCGTATCTGAGCGGCCCATGCCATCGGTGCCGAGCGGCACGAAGGTGCGCCCGGGCAGGAACCGGGCGACCTGCTCGGGGACGATCTTCATGAAGTCGGTGACGGCGACAATCGGGCCGGGAGCATCGGCGAGCAACTGAGCGACATCGGCGGTCCGCGGCGCCTGGCTTGGGTGCAGGCGGTTCCAGCGCTCGATCTCGAGGGCGTTCTCGCGCAACCGCTTGTACGACGTCGCCGACCACAGTTCGACGCCGACGTCGAAGTGCTGCGCCAACTCGTCGACAGCCTCGCGTGCCGCGCCCTGCGCCGAGCCCGAGAACAACAGCGTGGCGCGTCGCGACGGCCCCTCGGGTGCCGCCGACCACCGGTAGAGACCGCCCATGATCGCGGCGCGGATCTCGGCAGGGTCGCCCTCGGGCATCGCCGGCATCGGGTAGTTCTCGTTGTACAGCGTGATGTAGTAGAAGACGTCGGGATCCTCCTTACCGCCGCCGCCGTACATCCGCTTCAGGCCTTCCTGCACGATGGTCGCGACCTCGTAGGCGAAGGCCGGGTCGTAGGCCTGGCAGGGCGGCAACGTTGAGGCGTGCACGAGCGAGTGACCGTCTTGGTGCTGCAGCCCCTCGCCCATCAGCGTCGTGCGCCCGGCGGTGGCAGCGAGCATGAAGCCTCGGGTGCGGGCATCGGCCGCCTGCCAGATCAGGTCGCCGACACGCTGGAATCCGAACATCGAATAGAACGTGTAGAACGGGACCATCGGCACGCCGCGAGTGGCGTAGGCCGTGCCGGCGGCGATGAAACTGGCCGTCGACCCGGCCTCGGTGATGCCCTCCTCGAGGATCTGGCCGTTGGCCGCCTCGGCGTAGCTGAGCAACATCTCGTGGTCGACCGGCTGGTACTTCTGGCCCTGCGAGGCGTAGATCTTCAACTCGCGGAACAACGAGTCCATGCCGAACGTACGGGCCTCGTCGGGGATGATCGGCACGACCCGCTTGCCGAACTTGTCGTCGCGGGCCAGGCCGCGCAGCAGGCGGGTGAAGCCCATCGTCGTACTGACGGCCTGTGCGCCCGAGCCTGTGAGCAGTTCGGCGAAGGCGCTGTCGTCGGGTAGCTCCAGTGGCCTACGAGCCCGCACGACGCGTTTGGGGATCGAGCCACCGAGGGCCTTGCGGCGTTCCATCATGTACTGGTACTCGATCGAGTCCTCGGCGGGGCGGAAGTACGGCGGCATGTCGCCGTCGAAGGCCGAGTCGGGGATCTCGTCGTGCATGTGCAAGCGGTCGCGCAGGGCGAGCAACTGGTCCTTGGTCATCTTCTTGATCTGATGGGTGGCGTTGCGGCCCTCGATGTCGGGACCCAGTGTCCAGCCCTTGATCGTCTTGCACAGCAGCGCCGTCGGCGCGCCGGTGCCGAGGTTTTCGGACGCAGCCTTGTAGGCCGCGTACAGCTTGTGGTAGTCGTGACCGCCGCGGGGCAGTTGGGTGAGGTCTTGGTCGCTGAGGTGAGCAACCATCTGGCGCAGGCGCGGGTCGGGCCCGAAGAAGTCGTCGCGGATGAACGCACCGTCTTCCACGGTGTAGCGCTGGAACTGCCCGTCGACGGTGTTGTTGAGTTGGTTGAGCAGCACTCCGTCGTGGTCGTTGGCGAGCAGCGCGTCCCACTTCGACCCGTGGATGACCTTGATCACGTTCCAGCCCGAGCCGCGGAATATGGCCTCGAGTTCTTGGATCACCTTGCCGTTGCCGCGGACCGGCCCATCGAGGCGTTGCAGGTTGCAGTTGACCACGAAGATCAAGTTGTCGAGTTTCTCGCGGCTGGCCAGTGAAAGAGCCCCGAGGGACTCTGGCTCGTCGCATTCGCCGTCGCCGAGGAACGCCCAGATCCGGCTCTGGCTGGTGTCGTCGAGTTCGCGGTTCTGCAAGTAGCGGTTGAAGCGTGCGTGGTAGAGGGCGCTGAGCGGCCCGAGGCCCATGCTGACCGTCGGGTACTCCCAGAAGTCGGGCATCAAACGCGGGTGCGGGTAGCTACACAACCCGCGACCGCCACGGCCGAGCTCGCGGCGGAAGTGATCGAGGTCGTCGTCGGTCAGGCGGCCTTCCATGAACGCCCGGGCGTAGACACCCGGTGCGGCGTGACCCTGGATGTAGACGTGATCGCCGGGGTTGCCGTCGTCTTTGCCGCGGAAGAAGTGGTTGAAGCCGATCTCGTAGAGGCTGGCCGAGCTGGCGAATGTCGACAGGTGACCGCCGATCCCGTCGGCGTGCTTGTTGGCCCTGACCACCATCGCCGCCGCGTTCCAACGCACGAAGGCCCGGATTCGCCGCTCGATGTGGTCGTCGCCGGGGAACCATGGCTCCTGCTCACGCGGGATGGTGTTGACATAGGGCGTGCTGACTGTGGCCGGGAAGCTGACCTGGCTGGCCCTGGCCCGGTCGAGCAGCTTGGAGAGCAGGAACCGGGCCCTGGTCTTGCCATGCACTTCGACCACCGCGTCGAGTGAGTCGAGCCATTCCTGGGTCTCACCGGGGTCTGAGTCGGGCAGCTGGTTGACGAAGCCGTCGAAGATCATGGCCCTTAGTCAAGCAGGCCTGCCGCCGTGTATGTGCGCGAAATCCCCGAACCGGCCAGGTGATCAGACGCCCCGGCTGTCGAAGGCTCGCGACGGTACGGCCAAACCTGTGAACGTCGGCCCGACCGTGCCCATCACGTCGACGATCACGTGCGCGCTGGAGTGGGTGAATACGCAGATGTTTCCCGCCGCATCGGGTTTGACGGTGGCGAAGTTGGCGACGGTTTGCTGCGGCACGACGTTGAGGTTCGACGTCGCCGGCATGCCCGCACCGCACGGAAAGGCGGTGAGGAAGCCGGAGTTGTCGGGTTGCGTAGTGGTCACATTGAGAAGCACCCCGGTCGTGCCCGGCGGAGCGCCGGTTGCCGCGGTGACCACCGACCGGGCAGGCGGCCGCCCACCGCCGTCGCGTGTGTCGATTGCCCGTACCGGCGCGTGGAGGCTGACAGCGCCCGTGGCCAAGCCGCCGAACAGATCGACGACCAGGTGGGTCGGCTGGTTGGCGAACAGGCATACCCCGCCGCCGGCATCGGCTTGAGCGATGACCAGGTTGGGCACGACACCAGACGCCGGGAAGTTGACGTTCGAAGTACCCGGAACGGGGTCACCGCAGCGGTACACCGCCACGAACCCGGCTAGCGGACCGCTGACCGCGGTGACGTTGAGAATTGCCGCTGCACCGGCCACTTCGGGTGGGAGTTGAACCCGCAGAGGGTTGTGGGCGAGCAACCCCGCACTCCCGAGATCCCTCGTATCGGTCAGCCGCGTCGGACCGGCGCGGATGTAGGCGTCGGTCCCCGAGAACGAGCCCAGCACATCGACGATCAGGTGCGTTGCCGCGCTGGTGTACACGCACACCGTTCCATCCGCGGCCAGGGGGACGATTGCTGCCCCGGCGACGGTGTTGTCGCTGGTGAAGTTGACATTGCTGGCAAGCGGGCGAGGCTCGTCGCACGGGTAGGCGGTCAGAAAACCGGCGGATCGAGTGTTGGTCACGGTGAGGTTCAACGACACGGCAGTGGCGTCGGCAGGCAACTCGCCGACCCCGGCCAACTTGACGGTGGTGATGGAGCCGGCCGCCAGTCGGGATGATGTCGACATGACAACTCTGGCGATGTTGGCCGAGTACTCGGCCGCGCCCGTGGTGTTGAGATGGATGGCGTCGTAGGTCAATCCGGGGCGGTCGGCAAGCGCGGCCCAGTCGATCAGCGACAGGTTCGGGTGGCGGGAGACCGCGGCACGCAGGTGAGCGTTGACCGTCGGGAAATACCAGTAGTACGGCTGCACCTGGGTCCACGCCGACGCGGTGATGTACTCGGGCTTGACCTCTCGCAGCGTCACCCAGAACACGTACTTGACGCCGGCCTGCTCGAAGGCGGTGATGATGCTGTCGATCGAGCGATCGAACCGAGCCGGATCCCAGTACGGGTAGTTGTAGCCGCCGGCGACGATGGCGTAGTCACCGAACACCCCTGGGTTACCGGCCATGTTGGCGCGGACGTACTTGCTCTCCATCTGCTCGACGAACAGAGCCGGTGTGCCGTCGACGATCACCTGCCATTCGGGTGGGAATGCTGCCGGCACCGCGTCCTTGGCGCCCAGGCCCACAGAGTCGGTGACCATGTAGACCCGTTGCGATGCGGGAGCGGCAGCGCGCGCCGGCGCGGCTGTGCTGAGCGGTGAAATGACGATTGTGGATGTTGCCGCCATCAGAATCGCCGACGTGAACGCGCCGTGCCGTGTCAGGGTGCCCACCATCCGGTGGTGTCGAACAGGGTGTGCGCGCTTCTGAGCGCCGTGATGCACAGGTTTCCTCCGGGTGACAGCCCGACCGTCAATGAGTTGGCCATCACCGTGCCCCGGGCGCCGTTGACCGACGACGTTGCCCCGGCCGGTTGACCACACGTCGTGCCGGTGAGGTAGTTGTCGAGGCCTGGGTCGATCATCGTGATCGTGCCGGTGACTGCGCTTGCATTGTCGGGTGCTGCGCCGATCTCGATGGTCTGCCCGACACCTTGCCGCCCGCGCCACCCGCCGGTGCCGTCGCGGGTGTCGACCATTCGCGTCGGCGCAACCGGGGTGAACCGCAATGTGCCGGCGGCGCCGAACACCCCGGTGATGTCGACGATCACGTCGACCGGCGAGTTGCTGAAGACACAGAACGTGCCATCGGCGGCGACCGGCACGAACGCCGCGCCGGCAACGGTCTCGCCCGGCTGCCAGTTGACGTTGGACACCTCGGGAATTGTGCCCGAGCATGGATACGCGGACAGGAAGCCGGCGTTGCTGCCGCCCGTGACAGTCAGTGTGACCGCGACTGCTTTGGTGTCGGGCGGTGCCGGGATGGAGATCGTCGACAGTCTGCCGGTGTTGCGTGTGTCGATTGCCCGGACCGGCGTGATCGGATCGAACCCCAGCCCCACGGGGACGAACAGGCCCTGGAGATCGACGACGACGTCGGTCGCCGCGTTGCTGAAAACGCACAGGCTGCGACCGGGGCTACCGAGCAGTGTTGTGGCCTGGGCGCCGCGAGCTTGACCGGCAAGGAAGTTGACGCTCGAGGCCAACGGCCGCGGCGCGTCGCACGGCCACACCGTGAGGTAACCGGCCGCGGCAGGATCGGCGGCGGTCACGTTGACGGCCACCGCGGCCGCGTCGGTGCCGACAGACGCCGACAAATCGACGGTCAGAAAATTCCCGGCGACGATTCGTTGCCCCGTCTTGCGGGTGTCGATCACTCGAACAGGATCCACGGGCTTGTACTGGTACGGCGCGCCACCGGCCGGAGGGGCGACCTCGACGCCGACATGTCTCGACACTCCCAGGCGGGCGGTGACGTCGTCGGCGATCAGGGCGCTGCGGGCGAGATACTGCGGCGCCCCGGGGAGGTGGGTGTTGTCGGCCGCGATCGGGATGCCATTGGCAGTCCGGATCGTCGGCCAATCCCACAGCGTCAGGTTCGGTCGTTCGGCGGCGACGATCTGCAGAGCCTCGTTCCATGCCGCCTGCATCTCCGGCCTTTCCATGGTCTGCAACGCCCACCACACCTCGTGGTCCAACCCGGCGGTATCCATGAAGCCGCGGATGTCATCGACCGCGCAATCGACGCTACCCAGACAACCGAGGATGTCGTTGGGTCCGATGCTGACCACGATGACCGATGGATCGAACCCGCCGGCGCGCTGCGTGGTGAGCCACAACGACATGTTGGCGCCAGGGTTGTTTCGCACCAGCTTGCCGGCCTGGAACCCGACACCCGCCGCCATCCGCACCGGGCCCCAGCCGCGGTCGGCGAGCATTTGAGCCAGCGACGGTCCCCAGCCGGGTACCAGGGGTGGCTCGTAGGCCGAGCCGAGCATGACCGAGTCGCCGACCACCGCAATCGCGCCCCGCGGGCCGGGTGCTTCGCGAATCACCGTGACGAAGTCGGGTGCCGCCGATGCGGGTTGCGGGGCGACCATCAGACCGCCGCCCACGATGGCCATGGCGACTGAGATGACCTTCGTTCGCATGTCAGGCTCAGTGTAGGTTGCCGCCGTGAGAACACCGACCCCCGCATTCGAGGTGTTCACCGACGGCGCGTGCTCCGGAAACCCGGGGCCGGGCGGTTGGGCGTGGGCGACGGCTCCCGATGGCGCAATGCGCGATTCGGGCGGTGAGGCCCAATCCACCAACCAGCGAATGGAGATCATGGCCGTCCTCCAGGCCCTCGGCTCACTCGACGGTCAGCTCACAATCGTGTCCGATTCGACCTACGTGGTGAACTGCTTTCGCGACAAGTGGTGGGTGAGATGGAAGGCGAACGGGTGGAAGAACGCCAACCGGCAACCGCTGGCCAACGTCGACCTGTGGCAACCGTTGATCGAACTGGTCCTCGCCCGCTCGCCACGCTTCCGATGGGTGAAGGGTCACTCCGGTGACCCGATGAACGATCTGGTCGACGCCTTGGCCGTGGCTGCGTCGAAGGGCCCGTTCTAACGACGACCCCTTCGCAGCCTCGCGGAGTGCGACGAGGCGCCCAGGTGAGCGCGTAACACTCCACAGGGGTGGGATCGGCCTGCGGCTCGGCGTATCGTCGCCACCCATGGACATCAACGGCGCAAGCGCAATCGTCACGGGTGGAGCATCTGGTATCGGCGCGGCGGTGGCACGAATGTTGGCTTCGAGAGGGGCCAAGGTCCTCGTGGCCGACCTGCAGGAGGAAAAAGGTTCGCAACTCGCCGACGAGATCGGCGGGGCGTACTGCAAGGTCGACGTGACCATCAGCGACGACATCATCAACGCCGCCGAGATGGCTAAGAGCATGGGTCCGCTGCGCGTGCTGGTCAACTCGGCCGGCATCGGCTGGGCGCAACGCACCGTCGGCAAAGACGGTACGTATGACTCGGCCGCCAACCTCGACGCCTTCAAACAGGTGATCGCCATCAACCTGGTCGGCAGCTTCGATTGCATCCGCATCGTCGCCACGGCGATGAGCACCACGGAGCCGATGGAGTACGGCGAGCGCGGGGCGATCGTCAACATCGCATCGGTCGCCGCCTTCGACGGCCAGATCGGCCAGGCGGCGTACTCGGCGTCGAAGGGTGGCGTCGTCGGCATGACACTGCCCATCGCCCGCGACCTCGCGGCGATCGGGGTGCGGGTCAACACGGTTGCTCCTGGCCTGATCGACACCCCGATCTACGGCACGGGTGAAGCCAGCGAGACCTTCAAGGCCAACCTACAAAAAGGAGTGCTGTTCCCGCAGCGGCTCGGCTCCCAGGAGGAGCTGGCGTCGGTGGTCATCGAGTGCATCACCAACAGCTACATGAACGCCGAGACCATCCGCGTCGACGGCGGCATCCGCATGACACCGAAATAGGTGGTCGGGTTCGATCTCCGCGCGGCTCATGTCTCATCGCCCGCCGAGGTTGAGGGCGAGGCGTCTAGCAACAGGCGCGAACCTCGGTCGTAGGTGATGTAGTTCCACGCCCAGTTGACCAACACGTTGGCCCGGTTGCGGAACCCCATCAGCTCGATGAGATGGAGTCCGAGCCACATCACCCAGCCGACGAACCCGTGGAAGCGGAGTCCGTTCGGGAACTCGGCCACGGCTTGATTGCGACCGATCGTGGCCATCGAGCCTTTGTCGCGATAACGGAACGGCGACGTGCCGCGCCCGGCGAGACGGGCCTCGATCTCGGCGGCAACGTGCGCGCCGCCCTGGATGGCCGGCTGCGCCACCTGGGGGAGTGGATCACCCGGTGGCAGGGCGATGTCGCCGATGGCGAATACGTTGGGATGACCGGCTAGCGACAGGTCGTCGCCGACCGGGATGCGACCGCCGCGGGCGAGCGCGACGCCGAGCAGTCCGGCCACGGGACTGGCCGACACACCGGCGGCCCAGATGATCGTGCCGGCGAGGATCCGTCGCCCGTCCGCCAGCACGACGGTGTCGGGCTCGATGTGGTCCACGCCGATGCCGAGTTCGACGGTGATGTTCCGTCGACGCAGGGCCGCCGCGGCGTGGTCCGACAGCGACCGGTGGAACGGGGTGAGCACCCGGTCGGCCGCCTCGATGAGCGTGATTGACGTTTGGACGGTGTCGAGATCCGGGAAGTCCTTGCGGAACACGTTGTCGATCAGTTCTCGCAGGCCGCCCGCCATTTCGACCCCTGTAGGTCCGCCGCCGACGACGACGACCCCGAGATCGACGCGTGCCGCCGGGTGTGCGCTTGCTCGTTCGAACCGGGTCAGCAGGTGGGCCCGCAGCCTGAGTGCGTCGTGCAGCGTCTTCAGTGGGAACGCGTACTGGTCGACTCCGTCGATGCCGAACGATGTGCTGATCGTGCCGGCGGCGATGACGAGAAAGTCGTACCCGAACTCCCGGTCGTCGCTCACGGTCACCGTCTGTCGGTTCAGGTCGATTCCGTTCACCTCGCCGAGCACGAAGCGGATCGACCGGTTCCGTCGAAAGATCCCGCGAATCGGGAACCCGATGTCGTCGGCATCGAGACCGGCGGTGGCCACCTGATACAGCAGCGGTT
>JANNHY010000317.1:0-9772 GCA_031404635.1 Ilumatobacteraceae bacterium | reverse complement strand
GGTCTGCTGATCCTGGTCGGCGTGGTCCGCGCCGCTGGCGTGGTCGGACGACGCACATTTGCCGGACGTACCTCGTGGCGGGTCACCGAGTCGTTGACCGCCGAGGTCATCGATCGAGTAGTCGCTCAGCCGGTGACGTGGCACCGCCGCCAGCGAACCGGCGACATCATCACCCGCGCCGGCGTCGATGCCGAGGCAGCGACCCACGTGCTCAACCCGCTGCCGTTCGCGTCGAGCGTCGTGCTGATGCTGATCCTCTCGGCGGTGTGGCTGCTGGTCACCGATCTGTGGCTGGGAATGGCCGCGGTGGCGGTCTTTCCGCTGTTGATCACCCTCAACCTCAGCTACCAACGGCGGGTCGACCGTTTCTACGACACAGCCCAGGACGAACTCGGCAAGCTCAGCGAAGCCGTGCACGAGAGCTTCGACGGGGTCACGGTCGTCAAGTCGTTCGGCGCCGAAAGCCGCGAAACAGATCGTCTGGCGGTGATCGCGGCGCGGCTGCGTAACGCTCGTTTCGGGGCCATCCGGCTGCGCAGCACATTCGAAGCGCTGCTCGACGGCATTCCGGCCGTCATCAACATCTTCCTCCTGGTCGGCGGGGCGTACCGCATGCGCAGTGGCGACATGACCATCGGTGAGCTGACCAGTTTCATCTACCTGTTCACCCTGCTCGTCTTCCCGCTGCGACTGATCGGGTTCGCCTTGTCGGAGTTGCCATATTCGATGGCGGGGTGGAACCGCATCCGCGACTTGCTCGATCAGCCAGTGGTCGCCGACCCGTCGCTGACCCTCCGCCGTCATCGCGACAACAGCATCGATCTGGCCGGGGTGACCTTCAACCACGACGGCAGCCGCGACGTGCTTCGCGATGTTGTGGCGTCGATCCCCGCCGGACGCACCGTCGCCGTGGTCGGTCCCACCGGAGCCGGCAAGACGACGTTGTTACACCTGATCGCCGGTCTCATCGCAGTCGACCACGGTTCGATCACGGTGCCCCAGCAAGGCTGCGCTCTTGTCTTTCAGGAGCCGTTTCTGCTGGCCGGTTCGGTCCGCGACAACGTTGCCCTGGGCCGCAGCGTTAGCGACAGCGAGATTCGCGCCGCCCTACTGGTCGCCGAAGCCGGGTTCGTGGATGATCTGTCCGAGGGCCTCGACACCATCGTGGGTGAGCGCGGCGTCGGGCTCAGCGGCGGGCAGCGTCAGCGCATCGCTCTGGCACGGGCGCTCGTGGGGAAACCGGCCGCTCTGCTGCTCGACGACACCACCTCTTCCCTCGACCCCGCCACCGAGGCGAAAGTTTTGGCCAACCTGCGCGAGACACTCGGCGACGCCACCGTGGTGGCCGTGGCCTCACGACCGTCGACCATTGCCTTGGCCGACGATGTCTTGTACCTCGCCGATGGACACGTGGTCGCCCATGGGCGTCACGAGCGGCTGATGACGACCGTACCCGCGTATCGCCAGTTGATGGAGGCCTTCGAGCACGAACGCCACGAGCACCTGGAGGAGGACCTTCGGTGAGCGAGCCACTCAGCCGTTGGTCCGCCGTGCAAATGATCGGCAAGGGGGTTGAGGCCGCGCCGGCGCTGCGCCGCGGGTTCGGGGCAACATTCGGCCTGGCAATGGTCGGTTCTGCCGGGCGCGTCGTGGTGCCGATCCTGGTGCAGCAGGCCATTGATCGCGGATTGCGGGACGGCGAGGTCGACGTCGGTGTCGTCACCGTGATCGGGCTGATCGGGCTGGCCGTCATCGCCGTCGCTGCAGTCGCTCAGCGAACTGCTGTTGCGCGCCTCGGGCGCCGTAGCGAAGAAGCGCTGTACGGGCTGCGCGTGCGGCTGTTCGAGCACATCCACCGGCTGAGCCTCGCCGACCACGGCGAAGAGAGGAAGGGGGCGCTCGTCGCCCGAGTGACCAGCGACGTCGAGACCCTCTCGCAGTTCTTCTCGTGGGGCGCCTTGGCATGGCTGCTCGATGGCACGCTGATGGTGATGGTGGCTGGTGTGATGCTGGCCTACGACTGGGTGCTGGCGATTGTCGCCTTTGCCACTGCTGCACCGTTGGCCTTGGTGTTGCGTAGCGTGCAACGCCACCTCGTCGAGGCCTACGACAAGGCCAGAGCCCGCAACGCCGATGTGCTGACCTCGGTCAGCGAAGTTGTTTCCGGGTCGGAGACACTTCGCGCCTATGGCGCCGGCCCCCACTACGCCGAATTGACCAAGCGGTCCAGCCACGAACGGTCGAACGCGTTCATCCGCGCCAACAAGATCGGCGCGTTCTTGTTCCCGTCTGGTGAGGTGTTCAGCGTGCTGACCGTGGCGGCCGTGGTGAGCATCGGGGTCGTCCGCGGTCCGGGTGCCGGGCTGACATCGGGTGCGCTGGTCGGGTTCATCTTTCTGACATACAGATTTCTCGAGCCGATCGCCGAGTTCACCGAGGTGCTCGACCAGACCCAGACGGCCGTGGCAGGGCTTCGCCGTGTGCTCGGCGTGTTGGAAAACCCGATCGGTCCGCCCGAGCCCGCGCATCCGGTCACGTTGCCGCCGGGTGTGCTGAGCATCAGCATCGAAAACGTCAGCTTCACCTATGGCGGCCGGGGCGATGACGACGAGCCACCGGTCCTTGTCGACGTCAATGCCCATGTTCCGGCCGGGCAGCAGGTTGCCGTGGTCGGCGAGACCGGCTCGGGCAAGACCACGCTGGGCCGTCTGATCGCCCGCTTCGCGGATCCGACGATCGGCATGGTCCGCCTAGGAGGCGTGCCGCTGACCGCAGTCGCCAACGACGACCTGCGGGCCCGGCTCGTCGTCGTCCCGCAGGAACCGTTCCTGTTCGACGGCACGATTGCCGCCAACCTAGGTTTTGCTCGTCCGATGCTGAGCATGGCCGATCTCGAAGCGGCGATTGTCGAGCTCGACCTCAGCGACTGGTTGGAGACCCTGCCCGACGGGATCGACACCGAGGTCGGCCAGCGCGGTGCACAGCTTTCTGCCGGCGAGCGACAACTGGTGGCCTTGGTGCGGGCTTCGTTGGTCGACCCCGACATCTTGATACTCGACGAGGCCACCTCGTCGGTCGATGCCCTTACCGAGGTGCGCATCGGCCGAGCACTGGACAAATTGGCAGCCGGCCGCACGACCATCGCCATCGCCCACCGCCTGTCGACCGCTGCTCGGGCCGATCGGGTGCTGGTGCTCGAGAATGGCCGACTCGTCGAGGATGGCCGGCACGCCGAACTGTTGTCGTCCGGTGGCGCCTACTCTCGGATGTTCGATGCCTGGATCGCAGCGACAGCCTCGACTCAATGAGCACACTCGATGGAGGTTTCGCCGGGCGAAAGGAACGAAATGGAACTTGTACTGATCCGCCACGGTGAACCGGAATGGGTGCGTGACGGGTTGAACGTCGTCGACCCGCCGCTGACCGAACGCGGCCGTCGGCAAGCCGAGCGAGTGGCCGTGGCGCTGGCCGGCGAAGAGTTCGACGAGATCGTGATCTCCCCGCTGCGGCGGCCGCGCATGACTGCGGCGCCGACGCTGGCGCAGCGCGGCGCCGGCGAGGTGATCGAGCCCTGGTTGGAGGAGATCCGGGAACCAAATTGGCACGGCACTCCGGCCGAGTTGGCCAGGAAGGCCTACGACGAGGAGCGGTCGCGGGCGGCGTCGGCGCGTTGGGAGGGCCTGGTCGGGGGCGAGCCGTCACGCGACTTCGTCGAGCGGGTGCGTGCGGGTGCGACCGAGTTCCTGGTCGGCCGCGGGATCTACCGCAGCAAGCAGACGTTGCCGGTGTGGCACATGGACCATTCCGAACGACGAATTGCCGTGTTCGCCCATGCCGGCACCAACGGCGTGATCCTGTGCCACCTGCTCGGTCTCGACCCGGTGCCGTGGGAATGGGACCGCTTCGCCACGGGTCACGCTTCGATCACCCGGTTGGTGACGATGGAGATGGGCGACGGCCACACTTTCAGTCTGACGAAGCTGTCCGACGTCGAACATCTGGCTGTGGACGACCGCACGGGTTAGGCCGGGCGTCACGATGACACCACTTCAACGTAGGCTCGTGCTGTGCTGACCTTTCCCGAGATCGAGCGGGCTTTGGTCGTGACCGCTCATCCCGACGATGTCGATTTCGGTGCTGCGGGGACGGTCGCGGTGTTGACCGGCGCCGGCGTGCAGGTCACCTATTGCCTGGTCACCGACGGCGATGCCGGGGGCAGCGACCAATCGATGTCCCGACACGACATGGCCATGGTTCGACGCCAGGAACAGACCGATGCGGCAGCCCAGGTCGGTGTCACCGATCTTGTCTTTCTCGGCCACGGCGACGGTCGTGTGCAGCCGACACTTCAGCTGCGTGCCGACATCAGCGCAGTGATCCGCAGGGTCCGCCCGAGGGTGGTGATAACCCAATCGCCCGAGCGCAACCTCGATCGCATCTACGCCAGTCACCCCGATCACCTCGCCGCCGCCGAGGCGACGCTGTGCGCCGTGTATCCCGATGCCCGCAACCCGTTTGCCTTTCCCGAGCTGTTCGATGAGGCCCTCGAGCCGTGGGCGGTCGACGAGGTCTGGATCATGGGCGGGTCGACGGGAACACACCCTATCGATGTCACTGCCACGGTCGACCGAAAGATCGCGGCCTTGATGTGTCACGTCAGCCAACACCCCGACCCGCAGCGAACTGCGCTGATGGTTCGGGAATGGATGACCAACACAGCCAAGCAGTTCGGACTGCCCGACGGCGCTGCCGCCGAGACGTTTCGCGTCGTCGACACCCGTTAGCTACCATTCGGTAACAAGTCTCCAACCAGGGGGAATCACAATGCCCGAAGCAGTCATCGTCGCTACGGCCCGCAGCCCGATCGGGCGCGCCAACAAGGGCTCGCTCACCAGCTTGCGCCCCGACGACATGTCGACGCAGATCGTCAGGGCCCTGATGGCCAAGGTGCCACAGGTGCAGGCGTCCGATATCGACGATCTGATGATGGGCATCGGCCAACCTGCGGGCGAGGGTGGCTTCAACATCGCCCGGGTGGTGGCGGTTCTTGCCGGCCTCGACGACGTTCCCGGGGTAACCGTCAACCGGTACTGCTCGTCGAGCCTGCAGACGATCCGGATGGCGTTCCATGCGATCAAGGCCGGCGAGGGCGACTGCTTCATCGCCGCCGGCGTCGAGACGGTCAGCCGCTATGCGTACGGCGCCAGCGACATGGCACCGAACGCGATCTTCAAGCCATCAGGTGAGCGCACCAAGCTGCGCGCCCAGGGTGGCCAGGGGTCGTGGACCCCGCCGGCCGGCCTGCCAGACATGTACATCGCCATGGGCCAGACCGCCGAGAACGTCGTCGAGGTCGAGGGCGTGACCCGCGAAGAGATGGACCGCTTCGGCGTACGCTCGCAGAACTTGGCTTGCGAGCACGTCGACAATGGGTTCTTCGAGCGCGAGATAACCCCGTTGACGCTTGAGGATGGCACCGTGGTCGGTAAGGACGACGGGCCCCGGCCAGGCACCAACTACGAAACTGTCAGCCAGTTGAAGCCCGTGTTCCGGCCCGACGGAACCATCACCGCCGGCAACGCTTGTCCACTGAACGACGGCGCCGCGGCGGTGATGGTCATGAGCGACACCAGGGCCACGCAACTCGGTCTCAAACCGTTGGCGCGGATCGTCTCGTCGGGGGTCTCGGGTTTGAACCCCGAGATCATGGGCCTCGGTCCGATCGAGGCCTGCCGGCAGGCGCTGTCGCGGGCGAACATGACCATCGATCAGATCGACCTCGTCGAGATCAACGAGGCCTTCGCCGCTCAGGTCATCCCGTCGGCCAAGCATCTCGGCATACCGATCGACAAGCTCAACGTGCACGGCGGCGGGATCGCCCTCGGCCACCCGTTCGGCATGACCGGGGCCCGGATCATGACCACGCTTATCAACGGTTTGCAGACCGAGGACAAGGCCTTCGGCATGGAGAGCATGTGTGTCGGCGGAGGCCAAGGTATGGCGATGATTGTCGAGCGCCTGAGCTGAGTGCCCGCGCCGACGAGCTACCGGTTCTCGGCGTGAACTCGGATGACCTCGGGTTCGTTGGGCAACTGGATGGCCCGCACGATGTAGCGCCGGTCGCCGGTCATCAGCTCGGCGAGAGCCCAGCAGGCGTCTGACTCGCGTTTGCCGTCGCCGATCGGATGCAGTTCGTCGACATCGAGACCTGCCGAGTCGGCCTCCGCATGCCACAGAGCGACCAGACCCCTGCGTAGATCGGGATCGTCGATGAGGTCGACCCCACGCAGGCACAGCTCGACGCTGGTGATCGTCACCGGTTGCAGCTCGGCCCGGTTCACGACATCTCCGCTGAGTTCGCCGTCGAGCATTACCACCACGGGGCCGCGGTGTCCGGACACGCCACCGACAAAACCGTATCGAATGAGCGGCCAGCCGTCGTCTCCGGTGGTTTCGAACCGGACTCGATCGCCTGGCCGGTACATCACGGGCGGGCCTCGGCCAGTACTGCGTCGCTGAAGCTAGCCCACAAACGCAATGCCTCGTCGGCCCACTCGTCGAAAGCACGATCGGTCAGGGCGAGGCAAGCCACCCCCACGGCAGGATCCACCCACATGAAGGTACCGGCGCCGCCGAAGTGTCCAAACGTCGACGCCGAGTTGATTGTCCCCGTCCAATGTGGATTTTTGGTTCCACGCACCTCGAAACCGAGTCCCCACGGGCACGGCGCGAAGCGCCCGACGCCCGGGACGACGCCGTTGAGCTCGGGGAATTGTGCGGTTATCGCCTCGCCGGCCGTTGCCGGCGAGATCAGTTGGGGTGTGCGTACTTCGAGCACGAAGCGTGTCAGGTCAGCCGCCGTGCTGCGCATCTGATGTGCAGGCGAGCCGTGCAATGCGGTCGCCGACATCCCGAGTGGGTGCAACACCGCCTCGTCCAGATACTCGGCGAAGGTCATGCCCGCTGCGTCGGCCACGGTCTCCGCTGCCATCTCGATGCCGGTGTTGGAATAGATGCGGTTGCGTTCCGGTCGGGCAATCGGCTGCTGCCCGTCGAAGCCGTACCCGCCGGCGTGACACAGCAGGTGGCGAAGCGTGCAGCCCTGCTGACCGACTGGTTGATCGAGGGTGACGACGCCCTCTTCGATCGCCACGAGGCATGCCCATGTCGTGATCGTCTTGGCGATCGAGGCCAGGCGAAACGGCCGGTGCTGATCTCCGATTGATTCGATCGACCCGCCTGAACGAATCACGCTGACGGCCACGTTGTCGGCGGGCCACGCCTTGGTCAGCCGCAGCGCCCGCACGGCAGCGTCAGGCGAGGCCTGTGGATCGCAGCATCTCGGCCAGGTGGAACGCCAGATCGAGGCTCTGGCGAGCGTTGAGCCGCGGGTCGCACACCGTTTGGTAGCGATCGTCGAGCTGGCTGTCGAGGATCTTGTCGGCGCCGCCTACGCATTCGGTGACATTGTCGCCGGTGAGTTCGACATGAATCCCTCCCGGCCAGGTTCCTTCCACAGTGTGAGCGCGAACGAAGCCGTCGATCTCGGCGCAGATGTGGTTGAAGTCACGGGTCTTGCGGCCCGACACCGATGTGAACGTGTTGGCATGCATCGGATCGCACGCCCACACAACTGGGTGTCCGGTGTCGCGCACCGCCCGCAACAACGGTCGCAGACCGTCCTCGATGAGGTCGGCGCCCATGCGGCTGATCAGCGTGAGCCTGCCGGGGATGCGCGCCGGGTTGAGCTTCTCGCACAGTTCGAGGACGAAGTCGGCAGAGGTGGTTGGGCCGATCTTGCACCCCACCGGGTTGCCGACTCCACGCAGGAACTCGATGTGGGCGCCGTCGAGTTGGCGAGTGCGCTCGCCGACCCACAGCATGTGCGCCGAACAGTCGTACCATCCGCCGCTCAGCGAGTCCTGGCGAGTGAGCGCTTCCTCGTAGCCGAGCAGCAATGCTTCGTGGCTGGTGTAGAAGTCGACCTCGCGCAGGGTCTGGTGGCTCTCGGTGTCGACGCCGCACGCACGCATGAAGCGCAGGGCGCGGTCGATCTCGGCAGCGATCTGGTCGTAGGCGCGACCCTCCGGGCTCGATGCCACGAACTCCTGCGTCCAGGCATGAAGCCTGCCGAGATCGGCGAACCCGCCCTTTGTGAACGCCCGAAGCAGATTGAGCGTCGACGCCGACTGGTGGTAGGCCTGCACGAGTCGGTCGGCCGATGGGAGTCGCGCCGCCTCGGTGGGGTTCGGGTCGTTGACGATGTGGCCGCGGAAGGTGGGCAGATCGACGTCGCCGACCCTCTCGAACGCAGACGACCGTGGCTTGGCGAACTGGCCGGCGATTCGGCCGACTTTCACGACCGGCACACCGAGCGAATAAGTCAGCACGACGGCCATTTGCAGGATGACGCGCAATTTCTCACGAATGTTGACAGCAGAGAACTCCTCGAAGCTCTCGGCGCAGTCGCCGGCCTGCAACAGGAAAGCATTGCCGGCAGCGACATGGCCCAACGATGTCTGTAGTGAACGGGCCTCTCCGGCGAACACCAGCGGCGGATACGAGGCGATCTGCTTGAGAGCCCGGTCAAGGTCGCCCTGGTCGGGCCAATCGGGCTGTTGCTCGGCAGGGAACGCCTGCCACGACGACGGAGACCACGCCTTTGCCACGCATGCAATCCTAACGGCGAGGCGTGTGGAGTGCTTTCCTCGACCTCACGCAGCCAAGATGCGCACGGCGTCTTCGCGGAGCCCGGCAACCGCCCGGCTGACGAGGCGACGCGCGGCCTCGGCGGTGACGCCAAGATTCTCGCCGACCTCGCGGAAGCTCTTGCGCTCGCCGTCGAGCAGGCCGAAGCGAGCCTCAATGGCGTAGCGGGCGCGCTTGTCGAGCGTGCCCAGTAGCTCGTCGAGGAGGTCGCTGTCGACCATTGCCATGACGGCATCTTCCGGGGTGCCGTCGCCGTTGGCCATCAGGTCGCCGAGCGTGGCATCGCCGTCGTCGCCGATCGTCTTGTCGAGCGACACCGGCGTGGTGAGCCGGTGCAACTCGGCGTTGCCGAGATCGAGGGTTTCGCCGTCCCCCGACGCCTGGCGCAGGGCAGCACGCAGGCTGGCCGAACGATCGCCGGGGATACGGATGAGGCTGGCCTTTTGATCGAGGGCACGGCCGATGGCCTGGCGGATCCAAAACGTGGCGTAGGTGGAGAATTTGAATCCACGGCGCCAGTCGAACTTGTCGACGGCGTGCTCGAGCCCGAGGTTGCCTTCTTGAATGAGGTCAAGCAGGTCCATGCCCTGGGGCAGCGGGTAGCGGCGGGCGATAGAAACCACGAGGCGGAGGTTGGAGCGGATGAACCGATCCTTGGCGTCGGCGGCTGCAGCAACGGCTGCCTTGAGGGCCGCGCCCTTCTCGCCCTTGGCGAGGCGCTCGGCCGCGTCGCGGCCGGCTTCGATGACGCGAGACAACTGACGCTCTTCCTCAGCGTTCAGCAGAGACACCTTTCCGATGTCATTCAGGTAAAGACCGATAGAGTCATTCATGGCAATTGTTCTCAACTTCTTTGTCAGATTGCATATTCCGGGGGCATACTGTGCCGGGTGACACGTGCTTGAGGCACGCCGGGGGGATCGGCACGTCAATGATCTTCCCGGGTGAGAAACGCGGGCCGCCGTAGAGGTGGCTTGCTCGTTGTCGCTATGGCCGGCGTGTTGGCCGATGCATACGAACTGGCGTTGGGAATGGTTCCGATCAGGTTTTCCAAAGTCGTTTC
>JANNHY010000316.1:0-15997 GCA_031404635.1 Ilumatobacteraceae bacterium | reverse complement strand
GTTCGATGGCGACAAGCTCGAGGTGAAGCACACCAACGAGTACGCGGCGAACAATGCCGATCGTCTCGACCAGGCGAGATCAGCGGCATGTTCGCAACCGCAAGCTTGAACGGGCTCATCGGGCACGCGGCCCTGATCGTCGGCCTCGCGGCCAGTGTGTTCGGGGCACTGGGTCTGGTCATCGCCACCCGCACCGGCGATGCCCGGCTGCTGCGTTCGATCACCACCTACGCATGGATGGCGCTCGGCGGGGCGGTGGTAGCCGTCGTGGTGATGGAGCGGGCACTGATCACCCGCGACTTTTCGCTCGCCTACATCCAGCAGGTTGGCTCACGCGACACACCAGCGCTGTTCAACGTCACGGCATTGTGGAGTGCGCTGGAAGGCAGCATCTTGTTGTGGCTGTTGATCCTGGCCATCTATACGGCGGTCATCATGCGCCGCCACCGTCACCGTCTCGACGACCCACTGGTGGCCTGGGCGCTGGTGGTGATGTTCGCCGTCACGGCGTTCTTCTTCTTCATGTCGTTCGGGCCGATCGATGCCTTCAAGGCCGGCCCGATCCCCAACTTCAACCGCTGCTGCCTCGGCCCCAACCCGCTGTTGCAGAACCACATCCTCGTCCTGTTCCACCCGCCGATCCTGTACCTCGGTTATGTCGGCTTCACCATCCCGTTCGCTTTTGCCATCGCCGCCTTGATCACCGGGCGGGTGGGCGAGGGTTGGCTGATGGCCACTCGCCGCTGGGCGCTGTATGCCTGGGGGTTCCTCACCGTCGGCATCCTGCTCGGCGGATGGTGGAGTTACGAGGTGCTCGGCTGGGGCGGCGTCTGGGGTTGGGACCCGGTCGAGAACGCCAGCCTCCTGCCGTGGCTGACCGGAACGGCGTACCTCCATTCGGTGCTCGTGCAGGAACGCCGCGGCATGCTGCGAGTGTGGAACATCAGTCTCCTGGTGGCCACGTTCTCGCTGACGATCCTCGGCACGTTCATCACCCGCAGCGGAGTGCTGCAGAGCGTGCATGCGTTCAGCAACGGCACCATCGGGCCGTACCTGCTCGGGTTCTTCGGCGTGATCGTTGCTGTCTCGCTGACCTTGATCGCCTGGCGCGGCGACCGGTTGCGCTCACCGGGGGCGATCGACTCACCCGTATCGCGCGAGGGCGCCTTCCTGGCCAACAACGTGATCTTCACCGTGTTCGCCTTCATCGTCCTGCTCGGTACGGTGTTCCCGCTGATCGTCGAGGCTCTGCAGGATCGCCAGATCGCGGTTGGTCCGCCGTTCTTCGATCGGCTGTCGGTGCCGATCGGGATCACATTGTTGTTCCTGATGGCCATCGCCCCGGTCCTGCCGTGGCGCAAGGCCAGTACCGAGTTGCTGCGCGACCGGTTGTTCTGGCCGGCGTGGTGCGGCGCCGGCGCCTTGGCGCTCAGCGTTCTGGTCGGGGCCGATGGATTGGCGCCGCTGATCGCTTTCTTCCTCGGTGGTTTCGCCGGTGGCGCAGCGTTGCGCCAGTTGGTGCTGGCCACACGCCGCCAGGGCTGGCGGGGCCTGGTCGGCAGGGCCAACGGCGGGATGGTGGTGCACCTCGGTGTGATCATCATCGCCGTCGCCCTGGCGGCGTCGAACAGCTACACGCACGTCGCCGAGTTCACGCTGCAGCCCGGTGAGCCGGTGTCGTACGAGGGACACACGTTCGAACTCGTCGAATTGCAGCAGTTCACCGATGCCCGCTCGACGGGAGTCAAGGCGTTGATCCGCATCGACGGCGGCAAGACCTATGCGCCGGCGATCACCACCTTCACCAACTTCGGCACCAAGATCCCTACGCCGAGCGTGCGCAGCGGGCTGCTCAACGACCTGTATCTCACCCTCGAGCCCAGTGTGCGCTTCGACGGCATCGAGGCGCCCGTCAAGATCTTCGTCAGGCCGCTGATCGTATGGTTGTGGATCGGCGGGATGTTGATGCTGGTCGGCACGGTACTCGCCGGCTTCCCCGGCCGTCGCCGCCGTGTGCCGACGGACCCCGTGTCGGCACCGATTGATATGGAGCCGGCCGGTGTCTGAGCCGGTGGTCACCGAGCGCAGCGCCAGGCGGGTGGCGCCATTCATCTCGCTGGCCGTTGCCGGTGTGCTGGCAGCGTTGTTCGTCGTACTGGCCAACGGGAAGGCCGACAAGCCCGACGTGACCTCGTCGTTCCTGATCGGAAGGCCCGCACCGGCAGTCGTCAGCACGACACTCGATGGCACGGCGTTCGACCTCAGCCGCCGCAAGGGCAGCTGGGTGGTGCTCAACTTCTTCCAGTCGAGCTGCCTGCCGTGCAAGGCCGAGCACCCCGAACTGGTTGCGTTCGCCGAGCAGCAAGCCGGCATCGCCGACGGCGCCGAGCTGTACACCGTCGTCAAGGACGACTCCGACGATGCCGTCTCGAAGTGGTTCGCCGAGCAGGGCGGCGGATGGCCGATCGTCACAGACGACGACGGATCGATCGCCACAGCCTTCGGTGTCGCCCAGGTGCCCGAAACCTGGATCATCGACCCGTCCGGCATTGTCGTCAGGCGCTACGCGACGACGATCACCGCCGACTCGTTGGCCATCGATCTGCAAGTGCTGCGCCAGGCCTACGGATGAGCCGCACGCTCAAGGGCTGGCCAGGCTGGGTGCTGCTAGTTGTCGTGGTCGGCGGCCTGCTGGCCGTCGGCGCGACGCGCGATGCCGGTCCGCGCTCGCCGAAGGAACGTGTCGAGCAGATCAGCCGCCGCCTGGCCTGCCCGATCTGCGATGGCGAGAGCGTGTTCGAGTCGCGCAATGCCGACTCCCAAGCAATCCGCATCGAGATCGCCCGCCAGGTCAACGGCGGCACGGTCAGTGACGACCAGATCATCAACTTCATCGCCCAGCGATTCGGCAGCAAGGTGTTGCTGGTTCCCAGGGCCACCGGGATCGATGCCCTTGTCTGGGCGTTACCCGTTGCCGCGTTGGTGTGCGCCGTTGTGGGGCTGGGGGTTGCCTTCCGCCGGTGGAAGGCGGCAGCCGACACGATCCCCGACGACGCCGATCGCCGCCTTGTCGCTGCCGCACTGGCCCACGATGCCGAGGATGAAGGGACCACCGAATCGTGAACCCCGATCGGTTGGCCGAACTGCAGGAGCAACGGCGATTCCTGCTGCGGTCGATCACCGACCTCGACCGCGAACACGAGTACGGCGACGTCGATGATCACGACTACGAGACCTTGCGCGACGGCTATACAGCACGGGCGGCGTCGGTGCTGAGGGCGATCGAGGCCGGGCAGACAACGACTGCGCAGCGTCGATCGTCGCGCCCGACTGTACTCGCGGCCTGGATCGTGGGAACGGTGGTCGTCGCTTCGCTGGCCGGATGGTTGGTCGCCCGAACCTCGGGTCAGCGCTTGCCTGGGCAGTCGATCACGGGTGGGTTGCCGGGCGACGAGATCGCCCTCAAGCTCGCCGAGGCCCGTCAGTTGCTAGGCGTCGATCCGCAACAGGCGATTGTGCGGTACCAGCAGGTGCGTGAACTCGACCCCGACAACGCCGAGGCGTTGACGTACCTGGGCTGGCTGGTTGCCCAGAGCGGTTCGTCGGCGGCGCCGGCCGGAGCCGAGTTCCTCCGTGGGGCGATCAAACTCGACCCGACCTATGCCGATCCGCACTGCTTTTTAGCGGTCACCTCGGCGCAGTTTCTTCAGCCACCCGACATCGAGGCTGCCCGCCGCGAGGCACAGGCTTGCCTCGACAACAATCCACCATCACAGATGGTCGGCATGATCCAGGGCTTCATCGACGAACTCGGGGCACCGGCGACTACTGGCTGACGCCGGGTGGGGGCCACACGCTGGCGGTCAGAATCTCGCCGTCGGCATCGCGATCCAGCACCCACACCGTGGCCTTGCGCCAGTCAGGCGGCGAGGTCAATTCGCATCCACGTCGCTCGAGAGCGGCGATGGTGTCGGGGATGACATCGCCGTGGCTGCACAACACGGCGCCGTCGGGTAGCGATGCCATCAACTCCAACACCTCGACGAAGCTGCGACCCTCCCCCAGGCATTTGGCGGTCGATACGGCCGCGCCGATGGCGTGCGCCGTGGGCAGCAATGTCTCGATGCAGCGCTGGTAGGGGCTACTGATCAACGATTTCACTCCGAGAGCGGCCAGCTGGGTGGCGAGGGCTTCTGCCTGGCGCCGACCGGCACGGCTGAGCGGTCGCAGCCGGTCCTCGCCGTTCCAACTGCGCCGACTGCCGGCCTTTGCGTGCCTCACTAGGTAGAGCATCACGCCTCGCGTGTGGCCTGCATGTGCCGTGCTGCGAGCTGACGAACCAGCCCGACGAATATCGCAGCCGTGATGATGCTCAGCACCCCGGCGATTACCACGTATCCGAACCGGCTGTCGAGTTGCTCGGCGAAGCTTTCGTCCGAGCTGCGATTGATCCGCACGAGGGCGGTTCCGATACCGAGGCCGAGCGAGGCGACGACGGTCAGCAAGCTCGCTGCGAACCACAGGTGCACGATCTGACCAACAGGTCGCTGCTTCCATGCTGGATCCCCCGTCGCGGCGGTGGGATCGCTGCCCTTCCAGACCTCGCGCCACATGAAGTACGGCAGGATGCCGAGCGTGCACCCGCCGAGGATGTTGACGGCGATGGTCGCCCCTGGCGAGAACGCCTGCGGTTCACGTCGGAGTACCTGCAGATTCTTGGCGATCCGGAACGTCCAGACAATCTGCACGACGAGTGTGGCGATTCCGACGAGGCCGGCGAGCAAGCTGACCGCCAGGTACGGGCCGAGTTCGTCGGCGAACTGGTCGATCGTGATGGTGTCGTCACCAAAATCGAGGGCTTTGCCGCGCAACGTCAGTTGGACGACGAGGTTGATCGCATTGGCCACGATGCCGACAACGCTCAGCGTGACCAATGCCTTTGTGACTCCGCCGATTTGTTGAAATGTTCCGCCGTCTGCGCCGGGGACGCCGTAGGCGACGTATCCGGGGGGCGGCGACATCGGGGGTGGCGGTGGAGGTGGAGGTGGCATGCCGCTCATTGGACGCCAGCGTAGGCGAGCCCCGAGCTGGCGACTGTGTAACGGCTTGTTTGTGGACCACACTGATAGGCATGGGCTTTTTCGACCGTAACCGCAAGGAACTGATCGAGAAGGGTTACGACCCCGAGCGGCTGCCGCCGGGGCAATACCTCACCGATCGATTCCCGGTGCTGCACGTCGGCGACGTACCCACCTACGCATCAGAGGAGTGGGACCTGGCGATCGGAGGGCTCGTTGATCGGCCGTTCACGCTCGACCTCGCCGAGTTGAAGGCGATGCCATCGGTGACTCTGACGTTCGACATTCATTGCGTGACGAAGTGGAGCAAGTTCGACACCACGTGGACCGGTGTGCGGGTGCGCGACCTGTTCGAACGCGCCGGCGTGCGCCCCGAGGCCACCCATGTGATGGAGCACGCCGAATCTGGCTACACCACCAACATACCGCTGGCCGACATCACCACCGATCAAGCCATCGTCGCCTACGCCTACGAAGGCGACGAGATCGAGCCCATCCACGGCGGCCCGGTGCGGATCGTCGTTCCCCATCTGTATTTCTGGAAGAGCGCCAAGTGGGTGCGAGCATTGGTGCTGCGTGCCGGCGATGAACCTGGATTCTGGGAGCGCAACGGCTACCACAATTACGGCGACCCGTTCACCGAACAACGCCACTGGGGCGACTGACCCCGCCCCCGTAAGGCACAAGGCGAGCGGCGGGCAATCAGCCGATCTTCAGGGCGGCGCTGTACACCTTCTTCGACTTCAAGTCGACGGCGATGCGCCGGGCGATCTCGTGGAACAGCTTGGCGGATTCGCTGTCGGGGTCGGCGACCGTGATCGGAATCCCGTCGTCGCCGCCCTCGCGCAACTCCGGTACGAGCGGCAGCTTGCCGAGCAAGGGGACGCCGAGGTCGTCGGCCAGTTCCTGACCGCCGCCACTGCCGAAGATCTCGTAGCGCTTGCCGTCGTCGCCGGTGAACCAGCTCATGTTCTCGATCACACCCTTCACCGAGAGGTTGACCTTGGCGGCCATCGCCGCCGAGAGCGCCGCAACCTTCTGGGCGGCGGGCTGCGGTGTTGTGACCACATAGACCTCGGCACGGGGCAGGTACTGGCTGAGGCTGAGGGCGATGTCGCCAGTGCCCGGTGGCATGTCGACGAGCAGGAAATCAGGCTCGTCCCAGAAGACATCGGTGAGGAACTGTTCGAGCGCCTTGTGCAGCATCGGCCCACGCCAGATCACGGCCTGCCCATCGGGAACGAAGTACCCGATCGAGATGCACCGAACGCCGTGGTTCTCGGGCGGCACGAGCATCTGGTCGATGACGACCGGGTCGCGATCGGCGCCGAGCATGCGCGGGATCGAAAAGCCGTAGATGTCGGCGTCGACGATGCCGACCGAGTAGCCCTGCGCGGCGAGTGCAACGGCGATGTTGACGGTGACACTCGATTTGCCGACGCCACCCTTGCCCGACGAGATCAACAGCGGGCGTGTCTTCGAGCCGGGCTCGGAGAAGGGCACTTTTCGACCTTCGGCGTGGCCGTGCGCCTCGCCCTGGCCGGCGCTGGCGCCGGGGTCGCCGTGAACCATCATCCGCACCGCCTCGCGCTCCTTGTCGGTCATCACCGTGAAGTCGAGAGCGACTCGGCTGACGCCCGGCAGCGGCGCCACCGCTGCTGTGACCCGGCTGGTGATCTCGTTGCGCAACGGGCAGCCGGCCACGGTGAGGGCGATCTGCACGGCGACCACACCATCGTCGTCGAGGGATACGTGACGAACCATGCCCAAGTCGACGATCGAGCGCCGTAACTCGGGATCCTCCACAGGGCGGAGCGCCTCGATGATCTGATCATTCGTGGTTGCCGGCATGGTGACTCTTTCGCTGGGAGTGGTCGGGAAGCGGGTCGCAGCGAATTACCACTACGCAGGTAGGTATAATACCGCTGTGGCCGTGAACCCGCCCAGCGCAGCTATGGCACCGGGTGCCTTCACCGCGACAGTGTCGGCCATCACCAACGCCTTCGGCGACCCTACCCGGCGCAGTATCTATCTGTTCGCCCGCGAACATTCCGAGGGCGTCACGGCATCGCAGGTTGCCGAGCAGTTCGGTTTGCACCCCAACGTCGCCCGTCACCATCTCGACAGGCTCGCCGCCGGCGGGTATCTCGAGGTCGCCATCGAGCGTTCCGAGGGCGCCGGAGCCGGACGGCCATCGAAGCGCTATCGGTCGGTGGCCAATGTGTCGTTCGACGTGCCGGTGCGCAGCGACGATCTCGTGCTCTCGCTGCTTGGCAAGGCTCTGGCGCTGTTGCCGAGCGAGCAGGCCGAGGCGATGGCCGAACAGGTCGGTCAGGAGTACGGGCAAGCAATGGCTGCCGGGCTGTCGGGTCCGGATGTCGGTGTCGGCCAGCGCAGCCTGCGTTCGGCGATGCAGGCTGTCGCCGATGCCCTCACCGCGCATGGCTTTGCCGCCCACGCCGACCAGCGCAACAACCAGTTGCGGATCGTCAACAACCATTGCCCGTTCGGCAACGTGGCGATCGAGCACCCGGTCATCTGTGCCGTCGACCGCGGAATGGTCAAAGGCATGCTCGGCGCGCTGTGTGGCGACACCGATGTCAGCACCCAGGCCTCGCTGCCGCAAGGCGACACCTTCTGCGCCACGGCTTTTTGAAGTCTCGTCGCGCTACTTGCGCAACTGGGCGTATTCGATCACTCGGCGTCAATGACACGGTTCTCGCCAATCGGGCCATGCCCGGGGTTCCATCGCCACGATCCCTGCCTACGATGGTTGCGACCCTCACTCGAAAGGACCGACGTGGACGTACGCATCGGCGTCACCCAAGCCCCCCGCGAACTCACCCTCGAGCTGGCCGACGATCTCGACCGAGAGGCTCTGAAGACCAAGGTCGAGGCGGCGCTGTCTGGCGCCGTCGACGTGCTCTGGCTGACCGACAAGCGCCACCGCGACGTCGGGGTCTGCTCGGCCAAGATCGCCTACGTCGAGATCGGTACACCGGAGGGTGACCGCAAGATCGGTTTCGGCGGCTGACGCGGGCGGTTGTCGGCGGCGCAGGCGTTCCGTGCGACCGCCGAGTGCTAGAACGACTGCATGGCCACGTTGGGCGAACTCTGTCGTCAGCACACGTCGCTGACCCGCGACGAGATCAATCATCTCAAGCAATTGATGAGCGAGTGGGGCCTGCTCGCCGACTTGTGCTTCGCCGACCTGCTGCTGTACGTGCCGTCCACCGATTCGGAGTGGTTGATCGTGGCCCAGGTTCGCCCCGCAACCGGGCAGACGATCTACCTTGCCGACTACGTCGGTGTACCGGCCGACCACGAGCGGCCGTTGCTGGCGTCGGCATACGAAACCGGAGAGATCTCCGAAGGCGAGATCGCTGTCGAGCTCTTGCCTGAGCCGGCACGCATGCTGGCGATCCCGGTGCGATGCGGTGGCAAGTCGATCGCCGTGCTGTCGCGTGAATGGTCGAACAGAATTGGTAGGCAGCCCGGCGAGTTGGAGCGCACCTACCTCGGGATCTTCCAGCGGTTCGCGGCGATGATCGCCGAGGGCTCGTTCCCGTTCCACGGACTGGTCGGTGACTCCAGCGCCGCCCCACGCGTTGGCGACGGTGTGATGGTGCTCGACGACGAGGCGCGCGTGCGCTACGCATCCCCGAACGCCGTTTCGGCGCTACATCGGGTAGGCATCAGTGCCAACGCTGTTGGTATGCGGCTGGCCGAATTGGGCTTCAACGACAGTCCGGTGCGGCTGGCCTTCGAGGATCGCATGCCGGTGATCGAGGAGTTCGAGCAGACACCCAACGTCACCCTGCTGACGCGCTGCATGCCGATCCTGGCCGGTGGCGAGGTGACCGGTGGGTTGTTGCTGTTGCGCGATGTCACCGAGGTACGCAAACGCGACAAGCTGCTGCTTTCCAAGGACGCGACGATCCGCGAGATCCACCACCGGGTGAAAAACAACCTGCAGACGATCTCGTCGCTACTGCGACTACAGGGTCGGCGCCTCGAATCGCCAGAGGCCAAGGCCGCGGTCGCCGAGTCGGTGCGGCGGATCCGCACGATCGCGCTCGTCCACGAGACGTTGTCGCGTGAGCCCGGCGACGACGTGGCCTTTCTGGAGATCGTCCGCCCGCTGCTGCGCCTTGCCGAGGAGGGCCTGCAGTCCCCCGATCGCCCGGTGCATTTCACCGTGCGCGGTGACGGCGGTCGATTGCCGTCGACGATCGCCACACCGCTCTCGGTCGTGCTCACCGAGTTGCTGCAGAACGCCGTCGATCATGGGTTCCCGGAGGGCAGCAGCGGTGGCGACGTGGTTGTGCAACTCAACCCGACCGACAGTGAGCTCAACATTCGGGTGATCAACGATGGTCGCGGCCTCGACCCGCAGTTCGAACTGAACAAGGCGACCGGCCTCGGGCTCTCCATCGTGCGCACCCTGGTGACCACCGAACTGGCCGGCAGCATCCTGATGCGGGCCGGCACGCCGGAGGATTTCGCGGCGGCGGGCCTCGGCGATCAGCCGAAAGGCGCCGGCACGGTCGTCGATCTCACCGTGCCGATCTGATCCTGGCGGAGACGCGGGCTGTCAGCCGGCGGCTTTTTGGCGGGCGACGTACTGGCGACGCAGCACACGCCGCTCCTCCTCCGAAGTGCCACCCCAGATACCGGAGTCCTGATTGGTCTCGAGGGCGTAATCGAGGCAGTCGCGATTGACGGGGCACTGCCGGCAGACTTCCTTGGCCCGAGCGATCTGCAAGAGCGCGTATCCCGTGGTACCGACGGGAAAGAACAGTTCCGGGTCGGTGTCGCGACATATGGCGTCTGCTCGCCAGGTGTAGTCGGCATTGGCAAGGGTCAGGCTGGACGCAAGAATGGTCACGATCGACTCCATGGGGGCGAATTGTGAGAATTTTCACGTGCCGACCAACCGCGGAGGGACGGATATTCGACGTTGGTTTGCACAGTGCTGTCAAACCTAGGAAACAAATGCCCCGTTGACAAGGGGTAAGGACATGTTCCGCGGCATAGTTCCTAGAGATAGGGGGTATCTATGGTAGACGTACTTGCTCATCGGGGGGCGTCGGCGGCCGAGCGGGAGAACACGATCGAGGCGTTCCTACGGGCGAGGGCAATGGGCAGCGACGGAGTCGAACTCGATGTTCGCCGCACCGCCGACGGCGTAATCGTGGTCCATCACGACCCGATTCTGGCCGACGGCCGGGTGATTGTCGACGTTCGTGCTGCCGACCTGCCGGCCCACGTGCCGCACCTCGATGCCGCCCTCGACGCCTGCAGCGGGATGTGGGTCAACGTCGAGATCAAGAACGATCCGGGGGAACCCGACTTCGATCCGACCGATTCGATCGCCGATCAGACGGTGGCCGCACTGTTGGAGCGCGGGGAGGACGATCGCTGGCTGATCTCGTCGTTTCGCCTCGAAACGGTTGACCGCTGCCGAGCGCTCGACGAACGAATCCGCACGGCCTGGTTGGTGATCGAGGTGCCCGACGACGTGATCGCCACGCTGGTGGGGCGCGGGCATCGGGCGCTGAACCCGTGGGTCGGCGCCTTGCACCGATCGCACATCGATGCGTGCCACGGGGCCGGCATCGCGGTCAACACGTGGACATGCGACGATCCGCAGCGGATGGCCGAATTGATCGAGTGGGGGGTCGACGCGATCTGCACCAACGTTCCCGATGTTGCCGTCGACGTGATCGCCGGACGATTCGGGCCTCAGGTGAGCGACGGGTAGACGAGATTGACGGCGTTCGGCCGGTGCTCGAAGCGCAGTTCCATAGTCTCGCCGAGGTAGTCGCCATCGACCTGGAACGGGAACGGACGCAGGGAAATGACGTTGAGGCACGTCAGGTCGGTCTGCACGTCGACGGTCTTCGAGGGCTTCATTCCACCACCGCGCAGGGCGCCCCCGAGGGCGTGGAGAATGGCACCGACCTTCATCGTCTTGAACGTGATCGCCACCAATCCGCGATCCAACGTGGCCGCCGGGCTGAGATCGAGCGGTCGATTGCCGAGATAGGTGTACGGATTGGAGTTGAGCACGATCGTGAAGTAGCCGTCGATAGGCGTCGACACGGCGGATGTGCAGACCTGGAAATGTGGCTCGGAGCGGTCGTACTTGCTCATCCAGGTGCGCAGTGAGGCGTAGATGAACAGCGGATGGCCGAGCCAACGCTTCATGGCTGCCCGCCGCTCGACCTCGCGGACGACGGCCGCGTCGTAGCCGATGCCGGTGTTGAAGCAGAAGTACCTGCCGTTGACGTGGCCGAGCCCGATGGGTCGGATGTCGCCGGCGGCGATCCCATTGGCCAGCAGCCGTACCGCAGCAACGGGGTCGTTGGGCATTCCGAGTGTGCGGGCGAAGACATTGGTGCTGCCTCCCGGGAGCGTCGCGATCGCGGCGTCGGTGCCGGCCACTCCGGTGGCAACCTCATTGAGCGTCCCATCGCCGCCGAAGCCGATGACGACGTCGACCCCGCGGTGTGCTGCGTCTTGGGCGAAGCGAGTGGCGTGACCGCGGCGATTGGTCTCGACCACCTCGACCTCGTTGCCGTGAGCGAGCGCACGGTGCACGACCACGGTGTTGCGCGCCGTCACCGACGAGGCGAATGCGTTGACAACCAGCAGGATGCGCAAGACCGCGACGATATCGGACGTGGTCGTGGTCGTGGTTGGGTCCCAGGCCAGCTGTGCGATAACAATGGTGCCCCATGAACGTGATCGTCTGCGTGAAGCAAATTCCCGACCCGGCGATGCCGGGCGAGCTGAACAACTCGACCAATACCTTGAAGCGGGAGGGCAAGCTGATCCTCGACGAGTCCGACAGCTACGGCGTGGAGATGGCCCTTCAACTGGTCGCCGCCGCCGGCGATGGCGAGGTGAGCCTGGTGTCGATGGCTCCCAACAACGAGGTCAGCGGCATGCGTACCGCGCTGGCGATGGGCGCCGCCAGGGGGGTGTTGGTCAGCGACCCGAGCCTGCTGGGCAGCGACGCGCTGACGACTGCGAAGGTGTTGGCCGCGGCGATCAACCGCCTTGGTGGTGCCGACTTGATCATCGCCGCGACCGAGTCGAGCGATGGCTACACCGGCACGGTGCCCGAGCAGATTGCCGAGGTACTCGGCCTGCCGTCGGTCACCTTTGCCAAGCACGTCGAGGTCGACGGCGGATCACTGAAGGTCAATCGCCAGACCGAGGAGGGTTACGACGAGGTCACCTGCCCGCTGCCTGCCGTGATCAGCGTGACCGCTGGTGTCGTCGAGCCGCGCTATCCGAGTTTCAAGGGCATCATGGCCGCCAAGTCGAAGCCGGTCGAGACGGTCACCGCCGCTGATCTCGATGTGACGCCGGTTGGCTGGGCGGGTGCAGGTCAAACGATCTCCGGCATCACCCAGGCCGAGGCCCGCGCCGCCGGTGAGATCATCGAGGACGACGGAGAGGGATACGCCAAGATCGTGGCGTTCCTCGAGAACCTGAAGGTCATCTGAGGAGCGCCATGAACATCTGGGTATTCGCACAGGAATCGAAAGGGGCGCCGACGTCGGCGACGCTCGAACTGCTCACCAAGGCCCGTTCGCTTGGCACCGTCACAGCGTTCGTCGGCGGCGACGCCACGGCGATCGCCGGTTCGCTCGGCGAGCACGGCGCGGCCAAGGCCTACGCCACCGGCGACCTCGGCGGGAAGCTTCCCGGCGTGGCCGTGTCGGCGGCGATGAAGGCCGTGATCGACGGTGGTGATTCGCCCGACCTGATCATGTTCCCGCAGACCTACGAGGGTCGCGACATCATGTCGCGCCTGTCGGTCAAGCTCGACCGCACGTTGTTGACCAACAACATCGACATCACCGTCGACGGTGACTCCGTTGCCGTCACCACAGCGGTGTTCGGCGGCAACGTTCTGGTCACCACCACATTCACCAGTCCCGGTCCGCATCTTGCCAACTTCCGACCGAAGAGCTTCGCGGCAGAAGCGGCCGGCGGAGGCGCGGCCGAGGTTGTGGCCGCGCCCGTGCCCGATCTCGGCGCCGTCGGTGCAGCGGCCATTGTCGCCGTGCACGTCGAGGAGTCCAGTGGGCCCAAGCTCGACGAAGCCAACGTCGTCGTGGCCGGGGGCCGCGGTCTGGGCGAGGCCTCGAAGTACGAGATGATCGAGCAGCTGGCCAAGCTGCTGAAGGGTGCCGCAGGCGCGTCACGAGCCATCGTCGATGCCGGGTGGGTGCCGTACAGCTATCAGGTCGGCCAGACCGGCAAGGTCGTCAAGCCCGGTGTGTACCTGGCGTGCGGCATCTCCGGCGCGACTCAGCACATGGTCGGCATGAAGGGCGCCAAGAACATCATCGCCGTCAACAAGGACCAGGAGGCGCCGATCTTCGGCATCGCCGACCTCGGCATCATCGGCGACGTGCACAAGGTCCTGCCGAAGCTGATCGAAGCATTGCAAGCTCGCTGACAGGGTCAGCTGGAGTCGTGAGCGCTGATCGCCCAGGCGTAGCCCTCCGCCGGATCGGCGACGGCCAGTTGCAACTCCCAGCCGAGTACCGGCTCGCCGGCATGCCACCAGTACCAGTCCAGCGAGGTCAGGGCGCCGCCGATCGCCGCCGGATCGACCGGCCAAGGGTCGCCGAGATCGGCCAACGCGGCCACCGTCCACCACGCCCCGAACCGACCGATCGCGGCGCCCCGTCGCCGGCCGTGGGCGCCGCCACTTGCCCCGGCCCACGCCAGCCAGGCCATCGCCAGCGAGGGCGCGATCGGCGCCAGCCGGCCTGTACCGACACCAAGTGCCGCGACGGCCGCGTCGGCCGTGCCCTCGACGGCGACGATCTCGGCGCGGCCGTTCGACGAGGTGATCCACGGCTCGATCAGCTGGCGCACGGCGAGTTCGACATCAGGATCGTCGACGACCTCGGCACCCGCGGCTGCGGTCATCGCCACGAACTCCGATGAACCCGGCAGCGCCGGTGCTGGCGCGGCGATGCCGTCGTCGCTGTATTCGGCCAGGCAGTAGTCGGGCTCCCATGGCTGCAACTTGAACGGAACCTCCAGCGGGTTGGCGAGGTGCGGGGGGATTTGCTGCCCGCGCAGGGCGCATTCGTGAGCGATGAAGCCGACTCGCGGGCCGTCGGGCAGATTCGCCCTGACATCTTCGAACCGGTGGTGCTGGGCCACGACCTCTGTCAATGGACCGATCGTGAACCTGCCACTGTCCTCGTCGAGCACATGCGTCGCCCACTCGGCCGGCGCCCACAACGCCAGCCGATACTCAGCAAGTGTCGCCGCCGGCCACAGCTGCCTGCCACTGGTGACGGCGGCGCGGCTGCGATTTCGCAGCTCGAGCAGCTCGGGCCATTCCGCACCGGCGCAGAGCTTGTCGACCAGCCGCACCAGGCCGTCGAGATCGGCGCGATGGATGAGCACGTCGATTTCGCCCATACAGTCTCACTCACACCATCGGCCATGGGTAGCGGCGTCCCGAGTGGTCGACCGGGAACACCGGATTGGTGGCCACCCACCCGGCCCGCTTCTGCAAAGCGGCGACTTCGTCGTCGGCGAGCAGGGTGGCGATCTCCAGCGGTATCCGCCTCGCCAGGGGCTGCACGGCAGCGATCAACGCCTGGTCGATCGGCTCGCCACCGAACTCCCACACCACGGTGCGCAACTTGAAATCGGCGGCAAAACACAAGCCGTGGTCGATCCCCCAGATGTGATCGTCGCCGTCGATCAGGACGTGGCCACTCTTGCGGTCGGTGTTGTTGGCGAGCAGATCGAACAGCGCCACCGCACGCAGTGTGTCGTGCAGTTCTGGCCGTTCTTCGTGGATCGTGAAGTAATGCTGACGATGGTCGACGGTGACGAACCACTGCATCGAGCCTTCACCGTATGGACCATCGCGCAGCACAGTCGGCGGCACGAGGTCGAGACCGAGCACCTCGCTGAGGTGGTAGGCAGCGACTTCGCGGCGGTGCAGGCCCGGCTCGAAATCCCACAACGGACGTTCGCCGCGCAGCGGCTTGTAGATCGCCTGGGCACGGTCGTCGCCGCAGGTGACGTTGACGAGAAAAGTGGCGTTGCTGCTCCATGGCATACGACCCTCGACTTCGATCTCGCCGCAGTTGAGGACGTTCAGTTGATGAGCGCGACCGTTCAGTTCATCCGCGGACATGCGTGGCCATCCGGATCGATCGGGTTGCCGCACCACTGGCACGGAGGGCGGCCGGCGGCGACGATCGACTCAGTGTGACGGCACAGCGCGGCGGCCTGCCCGCGGGTGAGGAAGACGCGCAGATGGCCGCGGTCGTCGGCGGCCTCGGGGTCGGGTTCGCCTTCGTCGTCGACAGGGACTACCTCTTCGAGTTGCACCAGCACTCGATCGTTGTCGCGGTCGTAGCCGAGCCCGATCGGCCCGAGTACGAACGCCGGGTCGACCGGCTCGGCCAACTCCATCGCCGCCGGCAGAGGCTGATCGGCGGGAGACGGCAGGTCACTCATCACCTTGCGGAGATAGTCGGCGATAGCAGCGGCTTGTTGCTTCTCGCATTTCACCGTGACCCGGGTGGCGCCGCGGCGGGCCTGCAACAAGAAGGTGCGATGGCCGGGTTCCCCGACGGCGCCGACGGTGAAGGCATCGACCTCGTCGAATTCGTAGAACACGCCCATCAGTGCCTCACGAGGGCCGTAGCTCGGCCAGCGATCCGCCGGTGGAGTTGACAGTGAGCACGACGGGGCCGCCCTCGGTGTAGGCGATGGCGGTGATCGAACAGGTGCTGATCACGATGCGCTGGAACAGGTCGATGTGCGTGCCCATGGCGTGCGCCACCGCGGCCTTTATCGGGTCGGCATGCGACACACAGACCACGACGCCACCTTTGTGGGCCGCGCGCAGCCGATCG
>JANNHY010000315.1:0-16831 GCA_031404635.1 Ilumatobacteraceae bacterium | reverse complement strand
GGCACCAGCCGGTAGGCGTCGTAAACTGCGTCGATCTGCTTGATGGTGCGCAGCACGGAATCGAGATGGCTGGGATCGGCAAGCTCGAATTCGAAGCGCATCTTGGCGACGCGGTCACCGCCGGTGTGGGTGCTGCACGAGACAATGTTGACGTGCTGCTCGCTCAGTGCATTGGCCACATCGCGCAGCAGCCGAGAACGGTCGAGGGCGACGACCTCGACCCCGGCCCTGAAGATCGCCTTGGTGCGGTCGCCGTCCCAATCGACGTCGATCAACCGCGCCGCCTGCTCGCTCATCAGGCTCTCGGCGTTGGCGCAGTCGGCACGATGCACCGACACGCCACGGCCCCGAGTGACGAAACCGACGATGTCGTCGCCGGGCACCGGCGTGCAGCAGCGCGACAGGCGCACCAGTATGTCGTCGAGGCCCTCGACGTGTACCCCCACAGCCGATCGCGGGCGATGCGGCCTGTCGGGCCTGGTGGGTGAGGCGAGAGAGAACTGCTCGCCATCGGCGCCTTGCGAGAAGCCGCGGGCAACCCGTTGGGCGATCGAACGCGCCGACACATGGTGCTCACCGATGGCCGCCAACACGGAGTCGAGATCCGCATACGAAGTCGAGGCAATCTCGTCGGTAAAAACCTTGCTGTCCCAGATCCGCTGCAAGGGAAGGCCTTCGCGACGGAACTCCTTTGTCAATTCCTCGCGCCCGGCTTCGATCATGTCGACACGCCGCTCGCGGCTGAACCACTGACGAATCTTGTTGCGGGCCCGAGGTGAAGCCACGAACTGCAACCAATCGCGCGACGGCCCGGCGCTCTCGACCTTCGAGGTGAAGATCTCGCAGGTGTCACCACTGTGCAGCGGAGTTGCCAGCGGCACGAGCCGGCCGTTGACTTTGGCGCCGATGCAGGCATGCCCAACGTCGGTGTGCACCGCGTAGGCGAAATCGACACTGGTCGAGCCAACCGGCAGCGGGATCACACGTCCCTTTGGCGTGAATACGAACACCTCGTCTTGCTCGAGGTCGGTCTTCAGGTTCTCCATGAAGGCTGCCGGGTCGGAGATGTCGGCCTGCCAGTCGATGATCCGGTTCAGCCAATCGATGTCGCTGCTGGAACCGTCGCCCTTGTATGACCAATGCGCAGCAACGCCCCACTCGGCGCGTTGGTGCATCTCGGCCGACCTGATCTGCACCTCGACAACCTTGCCACCGGGCCCGATGACCGTCGTGTGCAGGCTCTGGTAGAGGTTGAACTTCGGCATGGCGATGTAGTCCTTGAAGCGACCCACCACCGGCTTGTAACGACCGTGGATGCAACCCAACGCGGCGTAACAATCCTTGACCGAATCGACGATCACGCGAATAGCGACGAGGTCGAAGATGTCGTCGAACTCGCGGCCCTTCTGCATCATCTTCTCGTAGATGCTCCACAGGTGCTTGCCACGACCGGTGACCTCCGCCGAGATGTTCAGCTCCTGCAACCCTGCGGTGACCTCGGCGATCGCCTTGGCGAGATAGACCTCGCGTTCGGGCGTTCGCGTGCTGACCAGGTGGTCGAGTTCGGCGAACCGCTTCGGGTACAGCGACGCAAACGCGAGATCTTCGAGTTGCTGCTTCAGCTCTTGCATACCTAGTCGGTGAGCCAACGGTGCATAGATGTCGAGTGTCTCTTGAGCGGTACGTCGCTGCTTCTCGCTCGGCATCGCCGCGATGGTGCGCATGTTGTGCAGACGGTCGGCGAGCTTGATGATCAGTACCCGCAGATCGCGAGCCATGGCCACCAGCATCTTGCGCATCGTCGCCGCCTGCTGGGCCTCCTTGGAGTCGAACTGCAGGCGTTCGAGCTTGGTCACGCCATCGACGATGGCAGCAACCTCGGCGCCAAAACCCTTCTCGACATCGGCAATGGTGATCTCGGTGTCTTCGACGGCATCGTGCAGCAGCGCCGCAGCCAGCGAGATTTCGTCGAGACCGATATCGGCGACGATGCGGGCGACTGCAAGCGGGTGGTTGATGTAGCTCTCACCACTACCCCGAGACTGGTGGCGGTGCGCTTCCTTCGCAGTTTCGTAGGCGCGGTTGATCATCGTCACCGACGCCTTGGGGTGGCGACGGCGGTAGGCGCTCAACAGCGGCGTCAGCTCGTCAGCGGTGACGTTCTGGTGCCGGCGCCAGGGAAGCACACGGTCGACGGCAGCCATCGGCAAGTCTCAGTACCTGGCGAGGGTTTCGACGAGGTGACCTTCGAGCCTGGCTCGACCATGGAGTTCTTCGAGTTCGATCAAGACACCGATTCCTACGACGACACCACCAAGAGCCTCGACGAGACGCACCGTCGCTGCTGCCGTGCCGCCGGTCGCCAAGACGTCGTCGATCACCAGGATCCGCTCGCCTGGATGAATGGCATCGCGGTGGATCTCCAGCTTGTCACTGCCGTACTCGAGCGAGTAGTCCTCGCGTACTACCGCCCAGGGCAGCTTGCCGGCCTTGCGAACCGGGACGAACCCGGCACCCATCCGGTATGCCACCGGTGCGGCAATGATGAAGCCGCGAGCCTCCATGCCCAGCACCCGGTCGGCTGGGATGTCGTCGAAACGTTTCGCCAACTCGGTGATCGCCCGACCGAAGCCGAGAGCATCACCGAGAAGGGGCGTGATGTCGCGAAAGGTCACCCCCGGCGTCGGGTAGTCGTCGATGTCGCGGACAAGGTCGGTGAGCCAGTGGCCGTCAGATGCCATATGGCACCACGCTACCGCCCCTCAGCTGGTGCGACGCTTCTTCTTCCGCGGCCGTGGCGGATGCGTCAGCAACGACTCCGGGCTGCTCTGTACGACCGGTACGACTACATCGCTGGTCGCAGCCTTGGCGCCGTAGCGGGCTGACTCACGCCTCACCGACGGTGAGCCGCCGAGCACCAAACGCTCGAGCTCGACACCGGTAATGTGCGAGCCGCGAAGCGTCCGGAACCGAGGCTCTCGCTCTTTGACCATCGCCAGCAATGGTGCGGCAATGAAGATCGACGAGTACGAGCCGGTCAACAATCCGACCAGTAGGGCCAGGGCGAATTCGCGCAAGGTGACGGCTCCGAGAATGCCGGCACCGAGGACCAGCAACGACAGCACCGGCAAGACCGCAGCCAGGCTGGTGTTGATCGAGCGCATCAGCACCTGGTTCATCGACACGTTGATCACGTCGGCATACGGCATGCGCGAACCGGAATAGCGTTCGGTGTTCTCGTTGACCTTGTCGAACACCACGATCGTGTCGTACAGCGAGAAGCCGAGGATCGTGAGAAAGGCCACCACCGTGGCCGGCGTGACCTCGAATCGAAACAGCGAGTACACACCAACGCTGATCAACACATCGTGCAGCATCGCCATGATCGCCGCCAGCGCCATCCGCCATTCGAGCCGCCAGGCAATGAACATGGCCACCAGAACCAAGAAGATGACGAGCGCCCGGATTGCCTTCTCGGTGATGCTGCGACCCCACGTGGAGCTGACCGAGTTGACACTGACAGACTCAGCGTCGACCGTGGCCGCAGAGGCCAATGCGTCTTTGACCTCCTGGCGCTTCTCGACCGATTGGTCGCCGACCTGGATCAAGAGCACCGAGCCCGAAGCCGACGTGCGCTCCTGGACCTTGGCGCTGGCGCCATCGATCCCATTTTCGTCGAGGGTGGCACGGGCCTGGTCGATGGTCAGATTCGTGGAGGGAACCTCCCAGGCCACCCCGCCTTTGAAGTCGAGCCCGAGGTTGAGACCTTGGCTGACCAGCGATACCAGCGTGATCAGGAGCAACAGTCCCGACAGGCCGAGGCCCCACCAGCGGCGACCGTAGAAATCGACAGCAGTCTCACCGTGGTACAACCGGCCGCCGAGGCCACGACGGCGCCGAACGTTGGGCAGAACCTCCGTGCTCACGACGCAGCCCCGATCGAAGTCACTTCGATGCCCATCACCTTGCGCCGCGCCATCCACTCGGTACGGGCCAGAAGCAACACGACCGGGCGGGTGAAGCAGTACGCGACGAACAGGTCACAGAGCGTGGAGAGGCCGAGAAAGAAGGCAAAGCCGCGTACCGAGCCGACGGTCAGGTACCACAGGACTGCCGCTCCGATCAGCGACACCATGTCGGCGACGACGATCGTGTGCCATGCGCCGGCGAAGCCGCGCTGGGCGCTGTTACGCATCGATCGTCCGGCGCGCACCTCGTCCTTCAACCGTTCGAAGAAGACCACGTATGAGTCGACGGTGACCCCCACCGAGACGATGAGGCCGGCAATGCCGGCAAGCGACAAGGCCAGGCCCTGCGTCTTGGAAAGGAATGAGATGATCGTCCAGATCAGCGCGCCGGAGACTGAGAGACCGGCGACGACGATCAATCCCAGCGTGCGGTAGTACAACGCCATGAACAAGAAGACCAGCCCGAGCCCGACCAGGCCGGCGATCCACGCCGCCCGCAGCGAATCCTTGCCGAGTGTCGGCGACACCGTTTGCACCGCCTGCGTCTCCAATCTGACTGGAAGTGAACCGCTGTTCAACACCCTGGCCAGGTTGCGGGCCTCTGATTCGCTGAAGCTTCCGGTGATCTGCACGCTGCCGGAGAATGTGGGCGTCTGCACCGTTGGCGCCGAGATGACCTCATCATCGAGTTGTATCGCCAACTGACGCGTCGGACATGTCGCCGTGGCGTTGAAACACTGCGTGGCCAACGCGTTCCATAGCTCCTCGCCGTTGACGCCGCCGCGCAGGCTCACCGTGACACCCCAACCGGACCCTGAAATGATTCGAGCCGTGGCGTCGTCCTGAAACACCTCGCCGGTGCCGCCGGCCGGGCCGACCATACAGAAATTCCCGCCGCGAGCCTTGACGAATCCAGACGACTCCGGCGGGACCGGGGGCAGCGTGTTGGATGTGTCGCCGGCCACCGTTGTGCCAGAGCCGTCGGCGACGGTGGTGGTCGAGGCGCCTGGCGTCGTTGTCGACGAGGCCGGCGCCGTGGTGGTCGACGGTTCGGCGCTCGTAGTGCTGGTGTTCGCCGTGCTCGGCCGGCGCGACGGGCCACCGGCGGCGGTAGTCGTCGGAGCGTCGCTCGCGACCACGGGGCTGGTACCGGTAGTGACCGCTGTGCTCGTCGTGGTGTTATCGGTTGCCGGCTGGGCATTCGGGTCGGACGTCACACAGGGGATGTTGAATTGGTCGTCGATCAACACCGGCCGGAGGTACACCTGACCGGTGACCTTGACCAGTTCCTCGGCCTGCTTCTGGTTCTTCACTCCCGGGAGGTTGACCACGATGGCGTCGCCCTGTCGCAGGATTTCCGGCTCTGCGACTCCGAGGCTGTCGACTCGCTCGCGGATGCGCTCGACGGCGAGATCCAAGCTGGCCGTGTTGAACGCACCGACGGGCTCCTGGGTTACCGAGATGCCGCCCTGCAGGTCGAGGCCGAGCGATGGTTGGTTGCCGGCCACCAATGTGGCGATCAACCCGCCGAAGGCAACCACCAGGATTCCGACGAGTGTATAAACCAGTTTCCGGCGAGTCATTTCGACGGCTCGTCGGCCGCCGTACCGTCGGTCGGCTCGATCTTGGTGCTGCGACCGGAACCATCGTCGCTCGGCACGGCAGTATCGCCTTGTGACGTGTCGACCTTGCGCTGCAAGGCCTGGCGGGCGATGCGGATCTGCACGTTGTCGTCGATCTCCAGCCAGGCGATCTCGCCGTCGATGCCGGTGACGAAGCCGTACACCCCAGAGGTCGTCATGACCTCGTCGCCGATCTCGATCGACGCTTGGAGGGCCGCCTGGGTTCGCATTTTGCGGCGCTGCGGGCGGATCATCAAGAAGTACATCGCCGCACCGATGAGCAGCATCGGGATGAACAGACCGAGCGGATTGGAGCTGGTATCAGATTCGGCAGCGAGGATCGACAAGACGTGCATGTGAGAGATATCCAATTGTTCACGAAGGAGGGAAAGACCCTTGTAACCGACCGGCAATGCTAGCCAGCCGGACGACGCGTTGGGCAGATCACGGCCAAACAGCAAGAACCTCTTGACGGAACGCGGCATACGTCCCGGCCTCGATCGCAGCCCTCATCCGGGCCATGAGCTGCAGAGTCCAGTCGATGTTGTGCAGGCTGACCAGCCGGGGGGCGGTCGGCTCACCGACCTGGAACAGGTGGCGGATGTAACCGCGACTGTGCCGCTGGCAGACCTGGCAACTGCAGCTCGCATCGAGCGGCTCGTCGCTCATGGCGTGCTTGGCGTTAGTGATGTGTAGCTTGCCGTGGCTGGTCAAGGCGGTGCCGTGCCGCCCAATTCTGGTCTGCATGACGCAGTCGAACTGGTCGACGCCGAGGGCCACAGCTTCGACCATGCTGGCCGGATCACCCACCCCCATCAGATATCGGGGCCGGTCGGCCGGAAGATGACAGATCGCTGCCGAAAGGGCCGGCAGCATCTCGGCGCGGGTCTCCCCCACACTCAGCCCACCGATCCCGTACCCGTCAAAGGCCAGGGCAACGGCGCGTCGGGCGCTCTCGGCGCGCAGGTCCTCACTTATCCCGCCCTGGACGATCCCGAACAGGGCCTGATCGTCGCGTCGATGGGCCACCTTGGCCCGTGCCGCCCACGCCGACGTCCGTTCCACCGCCAACCGGATCACGTCCAAGGGTGACGGCAGCGCCGGGCAGACATCGAGCACCATCTGGATGTCGGCGCCGAGCAGTTCTTGGGTGTGTACGGCAATCTCGGGGGTGAAGCGGTGCGACGACCCGTCGTAGGTGCTCGTGAATGTCACGCCGTCGTCGTCGACCGAGGGGCCGAGCGAGAACACCTGGTATCCGCCCGAGTCGGTCAGCGTCATGCCGTCCCATCCGGCGAACCGGCCGAGGCCGCCAAGGCCTGCAATCGTCTCCGCGCCCGGTCGCAGCATCAGGTGATACGCATTACCGAGAACGATCTCTGCGCCGAGCCTCTCGTAGTCGGCTGCGCTCAGATACTTGATCGCACCGCGTGTTCCCACCGGCATGAAGCACGGGGTGCGGTAGCTGCCACGGGCGGCGTAGGCGACGCCGGAGCGCGCCGCCCCATCGATCGCCACGCTCTCGAATCGGACCGGATGCATCTATGCCGCCCGTCTATCAAGCAGCATGGCGTCGCCGAAGCTGAGGAAGCGATAGTTCTCGGCGAGCGCGACGTCGTACAAACGGCGCCAGCGATCACCGACGAAGGCGTCGATCATCATCAACAGTGTGGTGCGCGGCAGGTGGAAGTTGGTCATCATCACATCGACGATCCTCCAGTCGTAGGGTCGATTGATGAACAGTCGGGTACGGCCGTCCAACTTGCCGAGCGCAGCCGCCGATTCGAGAGCGCGCACACTGGTCGTGCCGACGGCGACGACACGTCGCGCCTTTCGGCACCGTTCCATCACGTCGCCCGGCACCCGATAGCGCTCGCTGTGCATCACGTGCCGGCTGAGATCGTCGACGCTTACCGGCTTGAAAGTGTCGAGGCCGACCACCAGTTGGATCCGGGCGATCTCGACGCCCCGACTGGTCACGGCGGCCAGCAACTCGGGGGTGAAATGCAAGCCGGCCGTCGGCGCCGCTGCCGACGCCGGGTCTGCGGCATACACAGTCTGATACCGATCGGGCTCGGCCAGGGCGGACCCTATGTACGGCGGAAGCGGCATCTCACCGTGTCGTTGCAGCCACGCCAGCGGATCACCGTCGGCCATGATGCCAACCGCCCACGTGTCGCCTGCTGGCGTCCGCCGGCCGATCGCGACGAGCGCTTCCCCAGCGGCATCAACGAGCTGCTCGCCGAGTCGCAGCTTGCGGGCCGGGCGGATCATCGCCTCCCACGTGCGGCGATCGTCGCTCAACGGTTCGAGCAGCAGCACCTCGGCGGCTCCTCCTGTCTCGCGCTGCAGCCGTAGGCGGGCAGGGATGACCTTGGTGTCGTTGACCACCAGCAGGTCGCCCTCGTCGAGCAGCGTCGGGAGGTCACGCACATACAGATGACCGGGATCGGCACTCCCCCTGTCAACCAACAGCCGAGCCGCGTCGCGAGGTTCGATCGGTACCTGAGCGATGCACTCAGCCGGCAGTTCGTAGTCGAAATCGGTCAGGCGCATGGGTCGCTCAGGCTACGGCCAGGCCTGCGGTCGTGTGACACCATGGCGCCATGACCACCTTGCGAACCGATCAGGTGGGGCGCGGCTCCGATGGAGCGATGGACCTCCACATCTGGACACCCGACACCGCTCCGCACGCGGCAATCCTCGTGATCCAGGAGATCTTCGGCGTCGGGGCGTACATCCGTGCTGTCGCCGCACGGCTGGCCGACGCCGGCTATCTAGTCGGCGCCCCCGACGTGTTTTGGCGGTTCGCCCCGAATTGGGAGAGCGACCACGACGAGGCCGGGCTCGGCGCGTCGTTCGAGAAGGTGCAGCAGCTCGACTTCGCCCAGGCCATCGCCGACTGCTCTGCCGCGCTTGCCCACCTTCATGCCCAGCCAGGCATCCCGGCAGCACCTGCAGTGCTCGGATTCTGCCTCGGCGGAACCCTCGCTTGGGGCGTGGCCGCCAACGCCGAACCAAGTTGCTGTGTGAGCTACTACGGCTCCGGTGTGCCGTCGATGCTCGGCATGATCGACCAGGTGTCGTGTCCGACGTTGTTCCACTTCGGCAACGACGACCCGTACATCCCTGGCGGGGGCATCGACTCCGTCAGCGCGGCAATCGCCGGGCAGCCGGGGTTCGTGCTGAACGTGGAGAATGCCGGCCACGCGTTCGACAATCACGAGAGCGAGATGTTCTACAACGAGAGCGCCGCCAACGCGGCGTGGACCAAGACGATGGCGTTCCTGGCGACACACGTTCCGGCGTGAAAGCACTCGTCCGCCGCCCCGGGCCGCTGACGACCCTTGTGGAGTGCGGTGATGCACCCAGGAGGGCGTGAAACACTCCACCGGGCCTTGTGGAGTGCGGTGATGCACCCAGGAGGGCGTGAAACACTCCACCGGGTTTCGGAGGCTCAGTCGAACAGGGATGAGGAACTCGACGCGCCACCGGCGGGCGGTGTGAGCCCGATGTGCTCGTAGGCAGCAGCCATCGCCACGCGACCACGCGGCGTGCGGGCCAACATGCCTTGCTGGATGAGGAATGGCTCGTACATGTCCTCGACCGTCTCGGGTTGCTCACCGATGCTGATCGCCAGCGTGCTGAGCCCCACAGGGCCACCGTGGAACTGCTTGCAGATCGCCGAGAGGATCGCCCGGTCGACCTTGTCGAGACCGCGGCCATCTACGCCGAACAACTTCAGACCGTCCCTCGCAGTGGCCACTGAAATCGTGCCGTCGCCGCGCACCTCGGCATAGTCGCGAACGCGGCGCAGCAAACGATTGGCGATACGCGGCGTGCCTCGCGAGCGTCGGGCGATTTCCCAGGCCCCTTCCGGTGCGATGCTGACGCGAAGGATGCCCGCTGCCCGCCGCACGATCGTTTCCAACTCGTCGTCGGCGTAGTAGTCGAGCCGGGCGACCAGGCCGAAGCGATCGCGCAACGGGCCGGTGATCATGCCGGTTCGCGTCGTTGCGCCGATCAGGGTGAAGGCAGGGAGACTGAGGCGGATCGACGACGCTGCCGGGCCCTTGCCGACAACGATGTCGAGCTGAAAGTCCTCCATCGCCGGGTAGAGGATTTCTTCGACGACCCGCGACAACCGATGGATCTCATCGATGAACAACACATCGCCCTCGCCCAGTTTGGTGAGGATGGCCGCCAGATCGCCTGCCCGTTCGAGCGCCGGACCCGAGGTGATGTGCAGGTGCACGCCCATCTCGGCAGCGACGATGCCGGCCATGCTGGTCTTGCCGAGCCCTGGCGGGCCCGCCAGCAGAAGGTGGTCGGCCGGCTGACCGCGCATCTTGGCCGCCTCGAGCACGATGGTCAGGTGTTCTTTCAACTCGGCCTGGCCGACGAACTCGCTGAGCCGCCGTGGCCGTAGCCCTGCTTCGTCGGCCTCGTCGAGGTCGTCGGTGGTGGGGGCCGGGTCGAGGAACTCTTCACGCACGTCGAGCCCCCAGCAGACGCAGGGCATCGCGCAGCAAATCCTCCGCCGAGGCCGACTCGGAAAGCTCGCGCATTGCCTCGCGGATCTCCTCATGGCCATAGCCCAGACCGGCCAGCGCCTCGCGGACATCGCCGATGGTGCTGCTGGTACTGCCGGTTGTCAGCGAATCGAGCACCGGCAGGTTGAGTCGATTGCGCAGTTCGACCAGCAGACGCTCTGCGGTCTTCTTACCGACACCGGGCACCAGGGTTAGAGCACCGAGATCGTTGCCGGCGACGATGTCGACGAGCGCGGATGGTGAATGGGTGCCGAGAATGGCGACGGCCATAGCTGGGCCGATGCCGTGGGTGGCGATGAGTATGTCGAAGGTGTCGCGCTCGTCGCGGCGCAGGAACCCGAACAGCGTCTGGGCATCTTCGCGAATGTGGTGATGCACGTAGAGAAACGCCGGTGACGTCGGTTCGAGTTCGGCCAAAGTCCGCGGGGTGACCGTGACGAGGTACCCGACACCGCCGACCTCGATCAATACTCGACCGTCGCCGAAACGTTCGAGCACCGAGCCCCGCAAGGATCCGATCACCGTGCGACCACCCCGGTCAAAGCCTCGATGTGGCGGCGCAGCGGCGCGGACGAGAGGTGACACAGGGCCAGCGCCGCTGCGTCGGCGGCATCGACGGGCCGAGGCGGAGAGGAGAGCCCGAGCCGTACCTGGACCATCTTTTGAACCTGTGCTTTGTCGGCGCCACCCCAGCCGGCGACGGAGTTCTTGACCTGATTCGGTGTGTACTGCACGACCTGGCAACCGAACGCGGCCGCCTCGGCCAGGGCGAGCCCGCTGGCTTGGCCGACGCTCATCGCCGTGCGCACGTTGACCTGGAAGAAGACCTGCTCGACGGCGACCACGTCGGGCCGAAACTCTTGCAGCAAGGCAACGAGTTCGGCCTGCAGCGCAGCAAGTCGCTGAGGCAGCGTATGAGACGGCGGCGTGCGCAGAACACCGAGAGACACCGCCTTTGGCGCGCCAGGACCGGTGCTGTCGAGCACGGCATATCCACATCGGGTGAGACCGGGGTCGATCCCCAAGACGCGCTGCGCAACGAACACAGGTTCGTACTGTAGTACCTGCGATGCCCGCAGTGGGTGATCACCACGAGATCTACCGCAACCCACGTGCTACAGCGTCGCCAGCACCCCTACCAGTTCGCTGACCGGGCGATACGTCAAGCCGGCGATCGCTCGGTGGGCGTAGCGGATCATTCCGTGCCGATCGATGATGAACACGCTGCGCCGCGGGAATCCGAGCGGGCCGAGCGTGTCGTACAACCCAGCGACGGCCTTGTCGGTGTCGGCCAGCAACGGGAACTTCAACCCGTACTTGCCGGCGAAGGCCTCATGGCTGTCGACACCCTGGACCGAGATCCCCAGTACGTGGGCGTCGAGCGCTTCGAACTCGTCGATGTCGCGGTTGTACGAACTCAACTGCTTCGTGCATACCGGCGAGTCGTCTCCTGGATAGAAGACCAGCACGACCGGTTGGCCCACGTAGTCGGCCAGCGAAACCGTCGAGCCCCCAGTTGCCGGCAGGCTGAACACCGGAGCCTCGTCGCCCACTCCGACGCTCATACCCCCACCGCCTCCATCAGCTCATCGCTGATGTCGAAGTTGCTGTACACACCTTGGACATCCTCGTTGTCTTCGAACGCATCCACGATCCGCAGGATCTTGCGGGCGTCGTCGGTGTCGGTCACCTCGACCGACAAGCTCGCGACCATCGTGCTTTCAGCCGACTCGATCTCGAACCCGCCAGCCTGTAGGGCATCGCGCACGTCGTAGACCGAGGAGGGATCGCAGGTGACGCGGAAACCGTCGCCATCACTCGACACGTCGTCTGCGCCGGCATCGAGGGCGGCCAGCATCACGCTGTCTTCGTCGCCGCTCGTCACCACGATCACGCCTCGTCGGGCGAACTGCCACCCGACAGCACCCGGTTCGGCCATCGAGCCGCCGAGCTTCGAGAAAATGTTGCGAACCTCCGCTCCCGTGCGGTTGCGATTATCGGTGAGCACGTCTATGAGCAACGCCACTCCCCCGGGCGCATATCCCTCGTAGGTGATCGCCTCGTAGGTGCGGCCGTCGTCTTCCCCGGTTCCACGCTTGATGGCTCGATCGATGGCGTCGTTGGTCATCTGCCCGGCCTTGGCCTTCAGCATCGCAGTTCGCAGTGTGGCGTTGGAATTGGGATCACCGCCACCCTCGCGGGCTGCGACTTCCAACTGCCGGGCCAGCTTGGCGAAGAGCTTGCCGCGGGCCTGGTCGGCCGCGCCCTTCTTGTGCTTGATGGTTGCCCATTTCGAATGGCCTGACATGGCCTATACCTCCTGCAGGAATCTGGCGTGCAGCCGGGCGTCGCCGGAGAGTTCTGGATGGAACGATGCCACCATCACGTGACCCTGTCGAGCAACGACGGGAACACCATCGTGTTCGGCGAGCACCTCGACGTTGGCGCCGACGGCAACGACTTTCGGGGCGCGTATGAAGACCGCGTGGAATGGACTGTCGAAACCGACCACATCGAGGTCGGTCTCGAAGCTGTCGATCTGGCGGCCGTAGCCGTTGCGCTGCACGGATACATCGATCGCCCCGAAGTTGAGCTGATCGGGGCGGCCGTCCAACACCTCCGAGGCCAGCAAGATCATCCCCGCACACGTGCCGAAGACCGGCAAGCCGTCGCTGAGCAGTGCTTTGATCTCGTCGAACAACCCCGACGTGGTCAACAGCCTCGACATCGTCGTGCTCTCGCCACCGGGAATGACGAGCGCATCGACGCCGTGAAGATCGTCGGGCCGGCGAATCTGGCGAGTGGTAGCGCCGGCGGCATCGAGCACGAGCTGATGGGCCACGAACGCACCCTGCAATGCCAGCACGCCGACGAGCCGATCGGGCCCGCCCACTCGGCCCATGGTTACCAGCCGCGCTCCGCGTACCGCTGATTGATCTCGTCCATGCCGATACCGGTCATCGGGGCGCCGAGGCCTCGGCTGACCTTGGCGAGGATGTCTGCGTCGCGGAAATGAGTCGTGGCTTCGACGATGGCCTTGGCCCGGGGAGCCGGATCGTCGCTCTTGAAAATACCCGACCCGACAAAGACGGCCTCGGCACCGAGCTGCATTGCCAGCGCAGCGTCGGCTGGTGTGGCGATACCCCCGGCGCAGAACAGGGGAACTGGCAGCCAACCTGTCTCGGCGATCTCTTGCACCAACGGCAACGGCGCCTGAAGCTGCTTGGCCCATTGGAACAGCTCGGCCGAATCGGCCTGGCCGACCTTGCGGATGTCGCCGATGATGTTGCGCAGGTGGCGCACGGCTTCGACGATGTTGCCGGTGCCGGCCTCGCCCTTGGAGCGGATCAGGCAGGCGCCCTCGCTGATGCGCCGCAGCGCCTCGCCGAGGTTGGTCGCGCCGCACACGAACGGAACCGTGAAGGGTTACTTGTCGATGTGATGCGTCTCGTCGGCCGGTGTTAGTACCTCGCTCTCGTCGACGTTGTCGACGCCGAGCGCCTCGAGGATCTGCGCTTCGACAAAATGACCGATGCGCGCCTTGGCCATGACCGGGATGGTCACCGCGGCCTTGATGGCCTCGATCATCTCCGGGTCGCTCATTCTGGCAACACCTCCATCACGGCGGATGTCGGCAGGCACACGCTCAAGCGCCATCACCGCACATGCCCCTGCATCCTCCGCAATTTTGGCCTGCTCAGCGGTGACGACATCCATGATGACGCCACCTTTCAACATCTCGGCGAGGCCGCGCTTGACCGGATACGTACCGGTGGCGCGCGGCGAGGAAGTGCTCGAACTCATACCCCTAGCGTATCGCCCGGCCGATCCGCCACCCACGGGATACCTGGTGGTCCGGCCACCAGTTACGGTCAGGCTGGAAGCGGTGAAGTCGTCTCGGCACGGGCCAGTTCGACCCAGGTCCGCCCGGGCGTGAGCAGGATCGGCTTGCCGTCGTCGGCGGTGAGTTGATAGGGGTTCAGGCGTTCGGAACGGGTCCACGTTCCGTGCACGACCTTGCCGCCGCTGAACACGAACGCCTCCCCAGTGCCGGTCGTTTGGGCCTCTGGACTGTTCCGGTCGACCGAACTCGGGATGTAGTCGACCACCAGCACGACGACGTTGGCGGCGTTGACCTGGCCGAGCGCGGCATCGTTGTGCGCCTTGCCGCCTTGGAATCGCAGGTATGCCCCGGAGGCCGCGTCGTACTTCCAGCTGACGTTGACACCGTCCATCTTCAGATCGACCCCGGCCGACGGATCGCCTGCTGCGGCTTCGCCGTCCTTGAGATAGGCGAACTGCTGTGGCGGCGGCCCGGCGAACGCAGGCGTCATCGTGAACAGCCCGCTGCCTTGGGCATACAGGTTGTGCGGCGCCTTGCGGTCGCGTGAGCGATACGCCTGGCCGGCCTGGCGGGCGTTGCTCTGCACGTTGGCGACCACGAAGTCGGAGCCGTTGATGGCGGCTGTCACGCCCTTGTTCCCACCGCTCCAGCCGAAGATCGGCTTGTTCAACGACCCGAGCAACTCGACATCCTGCGTGCGGCCACTGCGGATGGGACCGACCGGATCGGGACTCTGGCTCTGGAACACCGCGGCAAAGCGGGTAAGTTTCTCGACGTTCTCCTCGAAGACGATGTCGGCCTGATTCAGCCCGCTCTGTGGCCGAGCAGCAGGGTGGTTGTCGATCTTGACGACCAGCGCCGGCCGCCCGGCGAGCGCCGGATCGGTGATCGGCGTTCCAAGCAGCGGCATGACCGGGTCCGCCGGAATGGTGGTCGACGTCGTAGTCGATTCGGCCGTCGTTGTCGGCGCCGCGGTGGTGGTCGTCGACGGCTCAGTTGTAGTAGTCGTGGTCTCGGCAGCCGTCGTCGCTGGTGATGCGTCCTTGCCGCCGCATGCCGTCAGTGTCAGCGCGGCAATGATCAATGTTGTTGTCTTGGTGTATTTCACAATTCTCTCAGCAGTGCAATGCGCTCTTCGAGCGGGGGTTTGGTATCGAACATGCGATTCAAGCGGCCGAACTTGTCGGTGTCGCCCACACCCGACACTGGCTGCTCGAACCATCAATGTGCAGTAACAGTTGTAGCAGTTTGAGTCGCCGTTCAGTCGTCGCCCCGCTGTCGGCACTGGTCAGGTGGACAAAATTTCCAACTCGTCGGTTCCCGGGAAGCCACCCTGGCCGGTGTTGGCCAACTCGAACCAGGTGGTGCCCGGCGTCATCAGCACGGGCGATCCGCCGGCATCGGTGAGGGCAATTGGTTTCAGGCGGTCGTCGCGGCTCCACGTGGCCGATGTCACTTTTCCGTTGGTGAACACGACGGCGTTTCCACTGCCGATCGTGCCGCCGTCGGGCGACCGAGCATCGGCCTGACTGGGCTCGTAGTTGATCCACATCACGATGACGTTGTTGAACTGAACACGCGTGCCGTCGGCCAGAACATGGGGTTGGCCGTCCTGCGACCGTTCGTAGCTGTTCGATTCGGCCACGAAACGCCACTCGACACGCACGCGTTGGATGTGCAGATTGAATCCGACCGACGAATCGCCGGCGGCGGCAACATCGGCGTGGCGATACTGCAGTTGCTGTGCAGGGCCGGGACGGGCGGGATCGGCGTTGAGCCGCAGCGAGGCTGTGTCGTTGAAGGTGGCGTGCGGTCGCCGGCGTTTCTTGTCGAGCCGCCAGCCCGGGCCCTGGCCCTCGCTGAGGACCAGCAGATCAGACGAACGGATCGCGTCGACGACGCGACGGTTGCCACCGGAGCAGGCGAACACGGCTCCATTGAACGAGCCGACGAGGTCGACGTCTTGGGTGCGCGCAGAACGGATCGGGCCGACGTTGGCAGCGTCGTTGCTCTGGAACACGGTTGCGAACCGAGTGGGGCCTGCGCCCCACGCCTCGAAAACAATGTCGGCCGAATCAAGACCGGACTGCGGCCGCGCCCGTTTGTCGTTGGCGACTTTGACCACGACTGCCGGCCGGGCAGCAACCGCCGGATCCACCACGGGCAGACCGGTGAGGGGCATCACCGGCTCCGGTGGGATCGTTGTCGTGGTGGTGCTCGTCGATGACGACGTGGTGCTCGTCGATGACGACGTGGAGGTCGACGATGAAGTTGTCGTGCTCGGCTGTGAGTTGGTGGTCGGCGGGGTCCTGGTGGTCGTCGGGGTCTCGGCCACGCTTCTGGACGGCGGGGACGTCTCGACCACGCCGGCGGTCGGCGCGGCGCCGACACCGCTGCACGCGAACAACCCGAGGACGACAATCAGAATGGATGTCGACTTGGCAGGTTTCACAGCTCTCTTAGTAGCGCAATGCGCTCTTCGAGCGGGGGATGGGTATCGAACATGCGATTCAAGCGGCCGAACTTGCCGGTGTCGCCCACACCGGACATTGGCTGCTCGATCCACAGATGCGCAGTGGCAGTCGTGGCAGAGTGCGTCACCGTGGAGTCGTCGCGCAGCTTTTCGAGTGCCGAGATCAGCCCCGGCGGGTAGCGCGTCATCTGACAGGCGCTGACGTCGGCCAGTGTTTCGCGGCGTCGACTGACGGCTGCCTGCATCAACTTGCCGATGATCGGGGCGAAGATCAGCAGCACCAAGCCGAGGATTGCCAAGGGGTTGCCGCCATCGCGATCGCCTTCACGGCGCTCCCGACCGCCATTCCACCACATCATCCGCATACCGAT
>JANNHY010000314.1:0-6868 GCA_031404635.1 Ilumatobacteraceae bacterium | reverse complement strand
TCTGACCGGCGTCGCGGCCGGGGCCGGATGCCCGGTCATCATTCAGGTCGGCGACTTCGGGTACTTCCCCCGACCACTCAGACGGGTTTCTCCTTGTGGCTGGTGGATCTGATTTCGGTCGGGTGGTCGATGCGACTGGTTCATCGGGCCGTGTAGCCGCCGTCGACCGGGAGGGCAACGCCGAGAACGAAGCTCGCTCCGGGGCTGCACAGCCACAGCACGGCGGTTGCGATCTCGTCAGCTCGACCGAGGCGGCCGATGGGTTGGTTGGCCAACGCGTCGGTTTCCACGAGTTCTCCGCTGGCGATCATGTCGGCGACCATCGGGGTATCGAAGGTGCCGGGACAGATCGCGTTGATGCGAACCCCGCGTGGCGCGTACTCGAGAGCTGCGCTGCGGGTGAGCCCGATCACTCCGTGCTTGGACGCGTGGTACGCGGCCCGACCCGGAAGACCGACGAGCCCACCGAGTGAGGAGCAGTTGACGATCGCGCCGCTGCCCTGCTCGCGCATGAACCGCAGCTCGTGTTTCATGCATGCCCACACACCGCGCAGGTTCACGGCGTTGACCCGGTCGAAAACATCGGCGGGCTCGTCGGCGGCGTCACATGGCGGGACCTGAATGCCGGCGTTGTTGAATGCCATGTCGAGCCGGCGGAAGGTCGCCACGGCTCGGTCGACCATCGCCGCGACCTGGGCTTCGTCGGACACGTCGCAGGCCACACCGAGCACCTGGTGCCCGTTGGCGCGCAAACCCTCCGTGGCCGCGTTGAGCGCGCTTTCATCGTGGGCCGTGAGGACGACGGCGGCGCCGGCCTCGGCGAACGCCTGTGCTGTGGCGAGACCCATGCCGGAGCTGGCGCCGGTGACGAGTGCGACTTGGCCGGTGAAATCGTAGGTGGGATTCATCAGAGAGGTCCGATCGGTCATAGGGTGAGGAGTGTCTTGATGGCGGTGCGTTCGTCCATGGCTCGATAGCCGTCTGCAACCTGTCCGAGGGGAAGGGTAAGGTCGAACACCTTGCCGGGATCGATCGCTCGGTTGGAGATGAGGTCGATCAGCTCGGGGAGGAACCGGCGCACGGGGGCAGGCCCGCCGTGGAGGTGTGCGTGGCTAAAGAAGAGTTGGTCGCCGGGGAGTTCACCGTGGGTGACGCCGACGTAGCCGACGTGTCCGCCGGGCCGGACGGAGCCGATGGCTTGGAGCATCGACTCGCGGGTGCCCACGGCTTCGATGACCGAGTGCGCGCCCAATCCGGCGGTGAGGTCTTTGACGAGGGCGATGCCGTCGTCGCCGCGTTCTTCGATGATGTCGGTGGCGCCGAACTCGCGGGCCAGTCGTTGGCGTGGTTCGTGGCGGCTCATGACGATGATCCGTTCGGCGCCGAGTTGCCTGGCGGCCATCACCCCGAGGAGCCCGACAGCGCCGTCACCAACGACGACGACAGTTTTGCCTGGTCGTACGTCGGCGGCGACGGCACCGAACCATCCGGTGCCGAGCACGTCGGAGGCGGCCAGGAAGCTGGGGATCAGATCGTCGGACGGAAGGTCGTGGGTGGCGACGAGTGTGCCGTCGGCGAGTGGGATGCGCGCGTACTCGGCCTGGGTCCCGATGGCACCGACCAGCTCACGGTGGACGCAGGCGCTCTGGTAGCCGGAGCGGCAGATCTCGCAGGTGTTGTCGGACGCAAAGAACGATCCGATGACGAACTGGCCCGGCCTGATCGTGGTGACGTCGGAGCCGACGGCTTCGACGATGCCGACATATTCGTGCCCCATCGGTGCAGGCTCGGTGATCGCGTCGGTGCCACGGTAGGGCCACAGGTCCGAGCCGCACACGCACGTGGCGGACAGGCGGACGATCGCGTCGGTCGGTTCGATGATGGTCGGGTCGTCGCGCTGTTCGAGGCGGACGTCGTAGGGCCCGTGGAGTACTGCGCCTTGCATGAGTTGGAGCTCCTTGTGTTGCGGAATGAGTCGATTGCTGATTGATCGGATGCGTGGTGGCCGACAGGTCAGATGGTTTGGCCGCCATCGATGACGAGGGCGTGGCCGATGGCGAACGCGGCGTCGGCAGAGCAGAGGAACGCGACGGCTGCGGCGATCTCTTCGGGGCGACCCATCCGCCCGACCGGTTCTTGGGCGATGACGGTGGCGCGCCCAGATTCGCTGTCGCCCGTGAAACGGTCCATCATCTCGGTGTCGATGATCCCGGGGCAGATGCTGTTGATCCGAATGTTGGACGCGGCGTAGTCGAGCGCCGCGCAGCGGGTGAGGCCGATGACGCCGTGCTTGGCTGCCCCGTAGGCGCCGCCGCCGGCGAAGCCTTTGACGCCGGCGCCCGAGGCGGTGTTGACGATCGCTCCGCCGCCGCGCTGCAGCAGGAGTGGGATCTGGTGGCGCATGCACACGAACACGCCGCGCAGGTTGACGTAGATGGCCTTTGCCCACAGGTCCTCGCTGATCTCGGCGAGCGGCGTGGGTCGTTGTTCGATGCCGGCGTTGTTGAACGCGATGTCGAGCCCACCGAATGCGTCGACGGTCGCGGCGAGCGCCGCTGCGACGGCGTCGCTGTCGGTCACATCGCACACGATCGGCAACGCCCGCCGGCCGAGCGCCTGGATCTGTCGGGCGGTTTCGGCGTTGTCGCCGTCGACGAGCCCGACGACCGCCACATCGGCGCCCTCTTGCGCGAACCGCAGCGCTGTTGCCCGGCCGATGCCACTGCCGGCGCCGGTGACGAATGCGACCTTGCCCTCGAATCGGTTGCTGAACGTGTCCATGGTAGCTCCGTGTGCTTTTGTGGGTTCCGATCGGGACGATCAATCCGTGCACTGACAATGGAACCCTCCGTTCGGGGATCGCGGGAGTCCACGTTATGACGTGTACTGGCAGGGCACCCCATAGCCCGGCGGGCGAGTCCTACGCTGGCGGCATGGACCGCCACAGTGAGGTCAGGGACTTCCTCGTGTCTCGACGAGCCAAGGTCACCCCCGACGAAGTCGGGCTGCCGCCCGGGCGCAACCGTCGCGTCCCGGGCTTGCGTCGCGGCGAGGTTGCAGCACTTGCCGGGGTGAGCGTCGAGTACTACTCCAAGATCGAACGGGGTGCGCTCGCCGGCGCCTCCGAACAAGTCCTCGACGCGATTGCCCGGGCACTCCGCCTCGACGACGCCGAACGCGAACACCTCGCGCACCTCGCCCGACCCGTCGAAGCCGCACCGGCGATGAACCGGCGGCGCCGACGATCGGGCAGCGAATGGACGACGCGACCGAGCCTTCAGTGGGCGCTCGACGCAGTCACGGACGGTCCTGCGTTCGTCCGTAACGGCCGCATGGATCTGCTCGCCGAGAACCGGCTCGCCCGCGCCTTCTACCAAGACGTGCACACCGACGGGCGGCGACCACCGAACATCGCCCGCTTCACATTCCTCGACCCCGCAGGCCGCGACTTCTACCCGGACTGGGACAGCGCCGCCGACATCTGCGTCGCCATCTTGCGCACCGAGGCAGGACGCGACCCCCACGACCGACTGCTCCACGACCTCGTCGGTGAGTTGTGCACGCGCAGCGACGATTTCCGCACCCGCTGGGCCAGCCACAACGTGCGTCACCACGGCACCGGCACCAAGCGCTTCCAACATCCCGTGGTCGGCGAACTCATCCTCGCCTACGAGGGACTCGAGATGGCGGCCGAGCCAGGCTTGACCTTGACGATCTATTCCGCGCAGCCCGGGTCACCATCTGCCGAACGTCTCCAGCTCCTCGGCTCGTGGGCCGCCTCACACGAAGCCGAACTCACCAAACAACACCCGGGCTGACCATTCACGTGCCCGGGTCAGCGGCTCACGTGCTGACCTCGATCGTCATGTCGACGTTGTCCGGGAGGTTCTCGAAGGCGCTGAGGTCGGACGTGATCTCACCCATCTTCGTGAGCGTCGGGACTGAGCTGGTCGGCGCGTAGATGATCGTGATGCTGTCGAACGGGTTGTAGTACACGATGTCACCGGCTTCGACGTCGGTGTAGAACGGGCCGGTCTCGGTCATTGGTTCGGAGAGCTCCGTGATGTACTCGATGCCTGCGTTGCGGAACCATGGCAGCGTGACGGGCAGTGTGGCGATGAAGTCCTGGGCGACGGCGCTGTCGTTGAGGATGGCTGTGAAGGTCTGATCGCCGACGGTGATCTTGATGGGTGTGCCGGCGGTCGACACTGGGTCCGCTGAAGCGGCCGTCGTCGCGCTCGTCGAGTTCACCGAGCCGGCTGCGATGGTGGTGGGTGCAGCGGCCGGGTCGTCGGCGATGTCGGAACCACACGCTGTTGCACAGAGCCCAAAGACGACTGCCGTCAGAGCGAGAGTGCGTTTTTTCAATCGAGAAGTCGACCTCACCTCGCTTCGGGCAGCTCGGCCGCCGCTGCGCACGGAATTGATGGTCGTCGTGATGCTCATGCCGAGGCGTCTTCGTAGGCGAGGCTGCTCGACAACTCGCGATGGGAGTCGATCTGTAACTGGAACTCGGTGAGTTTCTGTTCGACGGCGGCGACCGCGTCGGCTCCGGCGACGAAACGCAGCGGTGGACTCTCGAGTTCGGTGATCGTGACGAGAGCGGCGGCGAGCTTTGCCGGGTCGCCGCCCTGCTGGCCGTTCATGCTCCGCCAGGCATCGATGGTCGCTGCGGTGCGGTCGGCGTAGTCATCGATGGACAGCTCGGGCCAAATCGTCGAGGAGCCCTCGACAAGCAGCTCGGTACGGAAGAAGCCTGGCTCCACCACCGTGGTGTGAATCCCGTAGGGCTCGACATCGAAACGGAGTGACTCCATCCAGCCTTCGACGCCGAACTTGCTCGCCGCATACGCCGAGACGAACTCCCCGCCGACCAGACCTGCCGTCGAGGAGATCGTCACGACGTGCCCGGACCGCTGAGCGCGCATCACGGGCAGTACGGCGCGGGCGACGTTCATCGGGCCGAACAGGTTCGTCTCGATCTGAGCCCTCATCTGCGCCGGGCTGATCTCCTCGAAGTAGCCGGCGTAGAAGTTGCCGGCGTTGTTGACCAACACATCGATGCGACCGAACCGTGCGACCGCCGCATCGACGGCCGCCTGCACCGAGTTGGGGTCGGTGATGTCCAGCGTCACCGCGCGGAGGTCGTCGTGCTCGCCGAGGGCGGCAGTGACACTGTCGGCGTTGCGGGCGGTGGCCACAACGGCGTTCCCAGCAGCGAGCGCAGCCTTGGCGATGTCGACACCCATACCGCGGGCGGCGCCGGTGATGAACCAGATCTTGTTGTCAGTCATGTTCACCATGCAACCCCTCTCAGCGACCGCGGAGAAGGTGACGCTGTCCCAGGTAACGACAGAACCCCCCACGACCGTCCGGGAGGGACGTAGCGTGGCCGTCATGGACAACAAGGCCGACGTTCGCGAGTTCCTCGCCACCCGTCGCGCCCGAATCACACCCCAGCAAGTCGGGCTCCCGATTCACGACAGCACTCGCCGCGTCCCCGGGCTGCGACGCGAAGAAGTCGCCGTGCTCGCCGGCGTGAGCATCGACTACTACACCCGCCTCGAGCGAGGCAACCTCACAGGAGTATCCGACAGCGTCCTCGAAGCCGTCGCCCGCGCACTGCAACTCGACGAAGCCGAACGGTCGCATCTGCTCGCCCTCGCTCGAACCGCCAACGACACCGCCACCTCGCGCAAGCGGCGTCCGACGGCCCAACGTGTGCGGCCCGGGATGCAACGCCTCCTCGACGCCATGCACGACGCACCGGCCGTCGTTCGCAACGCACGACTCGATGTCATCGCCACCAACAAACTTGGCCGCGCCCTGCTCGCACCGGCATTCGCGCACCCGACCGCGCCGACCAACCTCGCCCGGTTCACGTTCCTCGACGAGCAAGCGACCCGCTTCTTCCTCGACTGGGAAGACGTCGCCAACGCCACCGTGTCCCTCCTTCGCATCGAGGCCGGGCGCGACCCCGGCGACCGCAACCTGTCAGACCTCGTCGGCGAACTCGCCACCCGCAGCGACCAATTCCGTGTCCGCTGGGCCGGCCACAACGTCCGCCTTCACGACCACGGCAACAAACGCTTCCGTCACCCCATCGTCGGCGACCTCACGCTCTCATTCGAAGAGCTCCCCCTCCCCGCAGACCCCGGACTCACCGTCACCGCCTATACCGCCGAGCCCGGCTCGCGATCACACGACGCTCTTGCCCTTCTCGCGAGTTGGGCGGCTACACCCGACGATCAGGTCGTGGTCGACACAACGGCTGTTCGCGACGCGCACCCACGCTGATGCATGGTCCGCAAGCATGCGGCACCTACCTTCTTGTTGCGGCGACCAGGACCCGCTCAGAACTCGCGTCGCATGACGGGGCGGCTGCGATAGGTGCGACCGATCTCAGAGAAGCCTTGTGAGAGAAATGTGGGCATCGTTCCGGTGAACAGTGCCGAACCGCTCACTCGGTCGACCGCCAGCGCATCTGTGTCGACAGGATGACCCTCGACAGCGGTGGCTCCGTGAGCGCGCGCATGATCGACCGCCGCTTCGAGCAACGTCGTGGCGACACCGCGACCGCGATGTCGCTGGTCGACGGCGAAGCAGACAACCCACCAGGCCCCCGAGTCATCCGCGAGAACCCGGCGGAGCGCTCGGCTGCGTTGAACCCCCGGCACCTAGCACGTGGCATGACCCGACTCCATCCGACTGGAACACCGTCGATATATCGGCCGGCTCCGCCAGATGTGCTTCGAACCCGGCCGCCACGATCTCCTCGACCACGTACCGCCAACCAGTACAACCCTCCACCGCCAACGCCACCGGCTGACCGTGTGCTCGACGTGCGACGTCGTGCTCCAACCAACGA
>JANNHY010000313.1:0-17414 GCA_031404635.1 Ilumatobacteraceae bacterium | reverse complement strand
CCGCTAAGTACAAGGTGGCCACCCCGGCCAACTGGACCGACGGCGAGGACGTGATCATCGGCTCGGCTCGGCTGTGACCAACGAGGAAGCCGAAACGCTCTTCCCACAGGGTTGGAAGACCGTCAAGCCCTACCTGCGCGTGCTGGCCCAGCCCAACAAGTAGTTCGGGGATTCTCAGCGGCGCCTGTCTCCTGGGCGGCGAAGTTCCTTGCGCAGCACGAAGCGCAAACCGCTCCAGATGTCGTCGATCGCGCAGACCTTGTTGTCGACCCAGCCGGTCGGCAGCAGTTCATCGCGCAGCACGTCCTCGGTGATGTCAGTGGCCACGCCACTGCTCCGCTTCGGCCAGGCAACCCACACGCCGCCGTCAGGCGCGGCGGCAGCAGTCAACTTCGGCCACGCTGCGGCCAGCTTCGATCGTGACGTGAAGAAGGCGACGACGACATCGAGCGGTGCCAGCAACGACTTCTGCCACACCGCGTCGCCGTAGTCGCCGAGGGTCTCGGCAAACCCGTCGGGCGGGTCGATGACGACGAACACCACGTCGCCGACGATGCCGAGCTTCTTCGGCAACGGTGTGCCTGAATATCCAGCCATCTACACCCCCTTCCATCACCGTGTCACCAATCCTCCAGTGTGGCCCAACGTGTGGCCTGACGGTCGGTCACAAGCTGGACAGCCACGCAGACACACCCCTGACCAGGGACCGCGATGAGAGATGTGCGCACTGGGTGGGCTCATCTCTCATCGCGGCAATCACCGATCGCGGTGCGATGAGAGATGTGCGTCGCCGAGCGGCTCATCCCTCATCGGATGGGGATGCGCAGCAGCGGGTGCCGGGGTCATTCTGTGGAGATGGCCTGCAGGATGTCGAGTTTCGTCGCCCGCCAGGCCGGCACCACGGCGGCTACGACACCGACGACGAAGGCGATCGTCAGAATCGCCGCGATCGTCGTGACCGGAACGGAGTACTTGGTGAGCCCTTGATCGCGGAGAGCGACGATCACGACATAGCCCAACACCAGACCCATGATCACCCCGACGACGGCTCCGTACACCGACGTCAGCACGCTCTCCCACCGCACCGTGGTGCGCACCTGGGCGCGGGTCATCCCGACTGCGCGGAGCAACCCGGTCTCGCGGCGCCGCTCGTACACGGCCAGCAGCAACGTGAGGACGATGCCGAAGACAGCGATCACGATCGACAGCGCCAATAGCCCGTACACGAACGCCAGGCTCTGGTCGACCAGGTCGGCACGGCTATCGATGAACTGTTCGCGATCCTGCAGCTCACCAATGCCATAGGCACCGACCCGAGCATCGACGGCGCCGCGGAAGTCTCCGTCGCCGACGCCGTCGGCGCGGGTCAGCGAGACGAAACCCGCCGTGTTCGACAAACTCGTGCCGGTGAACGTGTCGCGGTGGTAAGTGCGCGCCGGGATGAAGTCGGCGGTTGCGTAGATCCCCTCGATGGCCAACGAGCGCACTCGTCCGTCGATTCGCACGTCGAAGTCGTCGCCCAGCGAGAGTTGCTTGCGCTTGGCCTCGCCCTCGCTTACAAGCATGCCGTCTGCGGTGAGCGCGTCCAGCGAGCCCCGCACGAAATCGAACTGCAGCAGCCCGCCCGCGGTCTGCGGGTTGATCGTCGCTCCGCCGGCACGTTCGCCGGCGGCGTCGGCAATGGGAACGAAGCCCAGGCCGGTTGCGACGCCCACCTCGGGCAAGGTGTTCAATTCGTCGATGAACGTCTGGCTGAAACTCAGCGATCCACCATTGCTGGAGTTGATCACGTAGTCGCCGACAAACGTCGTCCCGATCGTTTGTCGCAACTGCACCTTGATCGATGCAGCAAACACCGACGCACCCGTGACGAGGGCGACGCCGATCAGCACGGGCGCCGCGGTGCGGGCTGTGCGCTTCGGGTTGCGTTGAACGTTGCCGCGAGCCATCGCCCCGGTGATGCCACGCCAGCGCTGCAGCGGGGCGCCGAGCAGGCGGGCAATCGGTCGGGCCATCACCGGGCCGAGCAGCAGCACGGCGGCGAACAGCAGGGCGATACCTGCCCCCAGCAGAATTCCATCAGCGCCGAGCAGGACCGCGACGATGGTGCCGGTGCCGAGCGCGGCACATGCGCCGGCGCCGATCACCCGGCCGCGAACCGAACCGGTGCGTTCGAAAGCGGTGACCGTCATCGCCGCGACAGGCGCAACCCTGCCGGCGCCGATCGCCGGCGCGATCGCCGCGATCAGGCTGGCGGCCGTCCCGGCGATGATCGTGAGGGCGACGGTGAACGGCTCCACAGCCAGACCCCGAGCGGGAATCGAGTAGTCGAGTGCGTCGAGCAGATTGCGGATCCCGACTGCGAGACCGACACCGCCGAACAGCCCGGCCACCGAACCAACCAGCCCGATCACGGCCGATTCGATCAACAGGGTCCACGTCACCTGCTGACGGCTGGCACCGATGGCTCGCAGCAAAGCATTCTCACGTTGACGTTGAGCGGCGGTGATCGAGAACACGTTGTAGATCACGAACATACCGACGCCGAGAGCGATGAAGGAGAAGATCGCCAGGAACAACGTGATAAACCCGAGACTTCGCTCGATGTCGGTCTGCGTCTGCTCGGTGATCTCGGCCGATGTCAACGTCTCGGCGATACTCGGATCGAGTGTATTTTTGATCCGCTTTACGAGCACGTCGTCGGCAACCAATCCGTCGCCCTTGACCAACACGGCATCGACGAAACCTGGCTTGGCGACGAACGCTTCGGCCGTCGCTGCGTCGAACAGCGCCCACGTGGCATTGCCCGGCGAGACGATGTCGTCGTAGACGACGATCCCGACGAGTGCGAACTGCCGAGATCCGCCCTCGGAGTTGACCTTGACCGTGTCGCCGACCACGTAGCCGGCATCCTTGGCGGTGATTGTGTCGAGTACGACCTCGGAAGAACCACCGGGCAGTCGGCCCTCGCTGACCCGCCAAACCGACAGCGAGCCCGCGTTCACGGTCGCGCCGAACGTCGGTGCGGTCGGCCGTTCGATCGGCTTACCCTGCTTGTCGATGACGACCGCGTCACCTTGCACGAAGGCCTGGGCGTCGGCGACACCGTCGACCGCGCGGACCTGGTCGACGACATCGACCGGCAGTCGATCACGGCGTTCGAATCCGAGGAAGCCCTCGACCGAATTCGACGACTGCACGTACCCGTCGACGCGTTCGAAGACGTCGGCGAACAGGGCGTTGAACGTGCGTTGCACCGTGTCGCGGAAGATGAACGTGCCACTGAGGAAGGCTGTACTGGCCACAATGGCGAGTGCCGTCAGAACGACACGCCCCCACCGGGCCAGCACACTCCGCAAGGCGAGGCGGATCACGAGACCGTCATGTCGTGGCGATCGCCTCGATGATGTCGACCTTGGTGGCCCGGCGGGCAGGAATGACCGCGGCGATGACCCCGACGAAGAACGCCACCAACAAGATGACGATCGTGCTCAACAACGGTACCGAGAACACCGTGACGCCCTCGTCACGCAGCGACAGCACCAGAAGGTACCCGCTGACCAGGCCGAGCACCACGCCGAGCACGGCTCCGAGCATGCTGGTGATGACGCTCTCCCAACGAACCGTCGCCCGCACCTGACCGCGGGTCATGCCGACCGCACGGAGCAGACCGATCTCGCGTCGTCGCTCGTACACAGACAGCAGCAAAGTGATGACGATGCCGACAGCGGCGATGATGATCGACAACGCCAGCAATCCGTAGATCAACGCCAACAGCTGGTTGATCGACGATGCCTGATCGTCGATGTACTGGGAGCGGCTCTGAAGTTCACCCGCCCCGTATTGCTCGACCAGCGGTTGCATTGCCGCCTCAGCCTCCGCTGCACTGACCCCGGGCGTTGTGTTGATGAACACCGAGAAGTCGAAGTAGCTGCCTGACGTGTCGGCGTAGAGGCCACGATTGACGACGTAGCCTCCGGCCAGCTCGTCGGACGAGTAGGTACCGACGATGGTCAGCGGCAGTTCGCCGAGGCCGGTCAGCGTGACGTTGAGAACATCACCGAGCTTCAGATTGTCACTCTTGGCCCGTTTGTCGGAGACCATCATCGACGACGCCGAGAGGTCGGCGTACGAGCCGCTGGTGAGGTGGAGGTCGAAGACATCGCCGACGGTCGCCGGGTCGACCAACGTCACGGTGCGTCCCTTGCCGTCGATCTCAGCCAACTTGACGCCGATCCCTGCCGCGGCGGCGACCTCGGGCACCGTGTTGAGCTGGTCGGCCAGGTCGGGGCTGAGGCCGCCGAACCCGGTGAAATCGTCGGTTTTCACGACGTAGTCGCCGACGAACTGCTCGCCGAAGATCTCGCGGACCTGAGCCTTCAAAGTAGCCGCCATCAACGCCACGGCGGTGACCAAGGCGACGCCGATCAGCACGGGCGCCGCAGCACGCGACGTTCGTTTGGGGTTGCGGGCGGCGTTGCCCTGAGCCATGCGGCCCGTCACCTTGAACGCCCGGGCCACGGGCGAGCCGATGACCCTGGCGGCGACGAGGGCCAGCAGTGGACCGAGGATCAACACCCCGACCCAGATGAGCAGCACCCCGACACCGAGCAGCAAGAAGTTGCCGCCGGCGAGGCTGGCGATGGTGGCGACGACACCGAGCGCGGCAACGATCAACCCACTGAGCACCCGCTTGCGCGTGCTGCCCATATGTTCCAGCGCCGCATCGCGCATCGCTGCCAGCGGTGACACGCGACCGGAGCGCAATGCCGGCAGCACGGCCGACAAGACGGTGACGGCCGTGCCCAAGACGATCGTGAGGATGATGGTGCGCGGCAGCAACTGCAGCGTGGTCGAGGGAAAGTCGATGCTGAGAACGCCGAGAAACGTTTTCAGCGCGGTAGAGACGCCGATGCCGGCGATCAAGCCGAGTAGCGAACCGACCAGACCGACGACCACCGACTCGAGCAGCATCGCCCGCGTCACTTGGGCGCGTTGCGCGCCGACCGCACGGAGCAGGGCGTGCTCACGTTGGCGCTGCGCTGCCGTGATCGAGAACACGTTGTAGATCACGAAGCAGGCCACGCCCATGGCGATGAACGAGAACGCCGTCAAGAAGATGGTGAAGAAACTGAGACCCTCCTCGATGCCGTCCTGGTTCTCCTTGGTGATCTCGGCACCGGTGAGCGTTTCGGTTTGATCCTCGGCCGGCAGCGCAGCTTGGATCGCATCGGCGAGTTCCGCGTCGGAAAGGCTGCCGTCTCCGGTGACGACGACGGCGTCGATGAAGCCCGGTCGGCCGACAAACGACTGCGCGGTGGCCAGATCGAAAAGGGCGAAGGTGGCGCCGCCCGGTGAGTCGACGTCGCCGTAGACAGCCATGCCGACCAGCGTGAACTGGCGAGAGCCGGCCTGGGCAACCACCTTGACTGTGTCACCGATCTTGTATCCGGCCTTGTCGGCGGCGCCCTTGTCGAGGGCGACTTCTGCGTCGTTGGCGGGCAGACGACCATCGCTGATCGCCCAGAACGCCTCGTCCTCGGTGATCGACGATCCGAACGTCGGCGGACCGTTTCCACCGGACCCCACCGCCACGCCGTCTTTGCCGATGATCCGAGCGAATCCGAATACGTTGCTCTCGGCCGTAGCCACACCCGGCACCTTGGCGACCTCGGCGGTGAGCGAATCAGGGATCCGCTGTCGTTCCTCTGCCCCGAAATCGCCTTCGATGACGACCGCGGAACGCACGTACGCATCGGTGTCTTCGAACACGTCGGCGAACAGATCGTTGAACGACTTGGTCAAGGTGTCGGAGAAGATGTAGGTGCCCGCCAGGAACGACGTGCCGAGGATTACCGCTAGTGATGTGAGCAGCAACCGACCTTTGCGGGCCAGGAGGCTCTTCAAGGTGAGCTTGAACATCGGTCACCCGCCGAGACGCTTGAGGCGGTCAAGTACCCTATCGGCGGTCGGCTCGCTCATCTCGTCGACGACCTTGCCGACGGCGAGGTAGATCACCCGGTCGGCGTAGCTGGCAGCATTGGGGTCGTGGGTCACCATCACGATGGTCTGACCGAGATCGCGCACGGCACGGCGCATGAAGTCGAGGATCTCGGCCCCGGCGTGACTGTCGAGGTTGCCCGTAGGTTCGTCGGCGAAGATGATGGTCGGTTTGCTGGCCAGGGCTCGAGCCACCGCCACTCGCTGTTGCTGGCCGCCGCTCAATTCGCTCGGGCGGTGCTTCAAGCGGTCGCGCAGGCCGACGGTGTCGATCACCGTGTCGAGCCACTGCTGATCGCCGGCAGTGCCGCCGAGCAGCAACGGCAGGGTGATGTTCTCGTAGGCGTTCAACGTCGGCACCAGGTTGTAGGCCTGGAAAATGAATCCGACCGCTGTACGCCGCAGCACCGTCAGTTCCTTGTCATTGAGTGTCGCCAGGTGGTTCGCGCCGATGTGGACAGCGCCGGAGGTGAGCGAATCGAGACCCGCCAGGCAGTGCATCAACGTGCTCTTGCCCGACCCCGACGGCCCCATGATCGCCGTGAACTTGCCGGCCTCGAAGGCAACGGTGACACCATCAAGTGCCCGCACCTCACTGTCGCCTGCGCCGTAGATCTTCACCGCATCCACCGCGCCCGCGGCGGTACTCGTCGTCATTGTCTCTGTCATGGGCCTATTTGTATCAACACTGAGCATTGTGTGCATCCCCAGAGCGCGTGACGTTCGTCGGCCCACTGGTCTCGGCCAGCCAATCCAAGGCCCGTCGCCGAGTGGATGTGCCCTACGCTCAGCGGGTGATGCTGTGTCCGTCCTGCGCGTCCCCGATTCCGGCAGACGCTCGGTTCTGCTCGTCTTGCGGTTACGCAATCACCGCCACCCAGGCGGAGGAGCGACGGATTACGACCGTGCTGTTTGCCGATCTGGTCGGGTTCACCACGCTCGCCGAGCACCGAGACCCGGAAGCCGTCAAGCGGTTGATCGATTCCTGCTTCCAACTCCTCGTCGACGACATCACCTCGTTCGGCGGTCGGGTCGACAAGATTCTTGGAGACGGAATCCTTGCTCTGTTCGGCGCTCCGGTCGCCCACGAAGACGACGCCGAGCGCGCTGTGCGGACGGCATTGCGCATGCAGGCAACGGTGGCCCAGTTCGTCGCCACATCCGGCCTGTCGGGCAGTGCCGGCATCCGCATGCGAATAGGTATAAACACCGGTGAGGTGCTGGTCGGAACGCTTGCCGGGACTGAATACACCGCTATGGGCGACGTGGTCAACACCGCGTCGCGCTTGCAGAGCGCCGCGCCCCCAGGCGCGATCTTGGTGGGCGACACCACCTATGCGCTGACGTCGCAGACGATCCGCTTCGAACCAGCGGGGGAACTCGAAGCCAAGGGTCGCGAACAGAGCATCAAGGCCTGGCTCGCCGTCGAGGCGACGGCACCTCCCGGCAGCCGATCGCGACGCGGCCGCACTGGACCACTGATCGGTCGCCAAGCGGAGCTGGCCGTCGGCCGTGCCGCGCTGGATCTGATCAACAGCGCCCAGCGAAGCGTTTTGCTGGCAGTCTCCGGCGACAACGGAGTCGGCAAGACGCGACTCGTCGACGAATTGATCGACTATCTGCACAGCTCGTTCGATGCAGCGATCTTGGAGGGCGCCTGCACCCCGTACGGCGAGGCCAACGTCTGGTTCCCCATCGCCAACGCGCTGTGCAGATACCTCGATCTCGACCCGACCCGGCCGCTCGACGAGATTCGAGCGGTCGCTCGCCAGCGAGCAACAGAGTTGCTCTCGAACGTCGACGACTCCGAGATCGAGCGAATGGTCGACGTCTTCGCCCATCTCCTCGGCCATCCGTCGACGATCGACCGGCTCGAAGCACCCGCCGCCCGGGCATCGATCCATCGGGCGGTCTCGCGCGTGCTCGAGCTTCGCTCCCACGAGCGCCTCGTGGTGTTGTCGATCAACGATCTGCACTGGGCCGACCCGGCGATGATCGGCCTCCTCGAGCACCTCGTCACATCGCTGAGCCGTCATCCGTTCGCGTTGATCACAGCAATGCGACCCGGCAGCGATCTCGTCTGGCCACCACACAGCGAGCGGGCCACCGTGGTCTCACTCAACCTGCAGCCGCTCGGCCGGGCGGCGACCGAGGAACTTGCGGTGGAGCTTCTCGCCGACCAATGCGCCGATCCCCAGCTGCTGACTGCCCTGTACGAACGAAGTGGCGGCAACCCGTTGTTCTTGCACGAGTTGGCCGCCCTCGCCGCAGCCGGTGGCGGCATCCGCGAGTTGCCCAATTCGCTCAGGGCGCTGATCATCGCCCGCCTCGATCAACTCTCACCGGACCAGAGGCAGATCATCGAGAACGCTGCAACGCTCGGCACGTCGGGGTCGATCGCCTCACTGCAAACCTTTGCAGACGAACTGGGTCAGCGGTTCGACCCGGCGAGCGTCCGCGAACTCGACGACCTAGGGCTGTTCGAGGTGGTCGGCCGGCGGTGGGAATTCCGCAGCGACTCGGTTCGCGACGCCGCGTACCAGACCCTGACCAAGGCAGCGCGCGCCCGGCGCCACGCCGGTGTCGCCAAGGCAATGGCCAGGTTCCCGGCCGGCCTCGACGATCGCGCCCATCACACGGCGACGGCGGCAGAACTGGTAAAGGAACTCGGCCCCGTCGAGGGAGTCTCCAGCAAGATCACCGACGAGGCGGTGCAACTGCTGACGGCTGCTGCCGAACGCGCCGATGACAATGGCAGCCTTCGCGTCGCCATTCGCCATGCCACCAGGGCGTTGGAGCTCCTGCCGCCGGGGTCCGAGTACGAGCAACACCGTGTACAACTGCAGCTGACCAGGGCGGGGGCGCTGCTCGACCTCCGCAACTTCGATGCGGCGCGGTCCGATCTCGAAAGTGCCTTGGCGAGCGCGGCCCAACGTGGTGACGTCGCCGCCGAAGGCGACGCCCACCGCCTGCTCGGCAGCATGCACCACGCTGCGAGCCGGCTCGATCTGGCTCGGTTGGAACTCGGGCAAGCGGTCGATCTACTGCGCACTGTCGACCGCCCTGACCTCCTGGCTCGCACCCTGCGCGCCCGCGGCTTCATCGAACTGTTCGGCGGATCGCTGACTGACGCAGAGAGGAACTTCGGCGAAGCCGACACTCTGTATCGCAAGCTCGACGACCAACGTGGTCTTGCATGGCTCGAGCAACATCGGGCCTGGATCTCGTTCCTCTCCGGCGATATGGCGGTGGCACGCGAGCGGCTCAATCACGCCGCCGACACCTTCGACAAGCTCGGCGATCGCAGCGGCCACGGTTGGGCGCTCGGCCTCCTCGCCTTCGTAGAGTTCTTCGAACGCCACTTCGCCGAAGCAGAGGCGCTGGCCGAACTGGTGATCCGCGAGGCCGATCAACGCGGCGACGAGTGGGCCGTCGGAATGATGCAGACGTTGCTCGCCGACCTGCGGCTCTGGCAGGGCAATCTCAGCGAGGCCGCCGAATTGGCCGATCAGGCACGGTCGCGATTCAAGAAACTCAACGACAGGTTCGGGTTGATGCAAGCGACGGCCCCGTTGTTGCGTGCTCAGATTGCCCTCGGACAAGCCGGCGCCGCACAACGCAGCACGGAAGAGTTGCTGACTCTGGCAGAGATGTCAACGCAGGGTCCGTTCCCGCTGATGGCCCTTTCGGGCGGGGCAATGCACCGTGGCGACGGAGCCATGGCAGTCGCCATCGCCAACCGAGCGATCGTCGAGACGGACGCGATGAACGGCTCGGCGTTCGAAGCACACATCATTCGATTGGTCGGCTTGATGCAACTCGGTCGACTCGAGGAAGCCCGGATCGCCTTCACCGACCTGCAACCACAGGCGCTCAAGCATCCGTTCACCAACGGCGTGGCCGCGCTGCTGTGCGCCACGCTGGGCTCGCCCACCGAGGCGCTGGAGCATGCTGACAACGTTGCACATGCCGCCGGCGCCACGTACCTCGACGAAGTCTTCGCCTACATCGGCGCGTCGAGCGCCCATGCCCAATTGAACGACAACCCGCAAGCGACGCTATCGATCGAAGCTGCCGTGGTCAGGGCGCTCGATGTAGGCGACGTGGTGGCAATCGCTCTGGCGACCAACGCCTATCAGCACCTGGTCGGCCGGCCACATCCTGCTTTCGACCAGCCCACCCAACTCGAGGACGGCTGGCTCAAGTTGATCGACAACCTGCCGAGCGGCGACCGCTGAGGCGATCAGCCGGCCAACGTGTCGCGGCGCCGCCACGGCAGTTCGGCAAGGAACTTCATTGCTGCCGGGTGAGGATCCATGGGGCGTTGCTCGACCGGCGCCGGTTGATGACATGGCCCGCAGTGCACCTGACACCCCGGGCACCAATACAGCAATCGTGCGTGCTCACCGAGGCGGCGAACCTCGATCGTGTCGCCGCACCGCCGGCAGCGTTGACCGTTTCGGCCATAGACAGCGAGGCCGGAAGGCTGGGCCGAGGCGACTGCCGACGCCGGATACACGTTGGCCTGCAAGATCTTGATCGCGGTCGTGATGATTCGTTCGATGTCGCTGCGCGCCAGCATCGACACCGCAGCAAACGGATGCTGCCGGCACGCCCACAGGATCTCGCTGCGAAACACGTTGCCGATACCCGACGCAACCTGCTGATCGAGCAGGGCCTCGGCGATCTGAGCGTCGGGTTCGCTGTACCGAGACAAGGCGTCGACCGCCGCTTTCAGATCGGGACATGGACTGCACAGGTCGGGGCCGCTGCGCCCGAAACCCGGGTGGCGATGAGTATCGAACTCTCGGTAGGTCTCGACAACTCGTGCGCCGAAGCACACGGCGACGAAGTCGTCGACGGTGATGCCGACACGCAGCCTTGACGATGGCTTGCGCCAGCGTTCGCCTGCCCGATACAGGTCCCACGTGCCGCCGAACAGCAGGTTGGTGTGCAGGATCAAACCATCGTCCCAGACGACATCGAGTTGCCTGCCGCGGCTTTCGACGAGCTCGATCACACGCCCGACGGCGGGCGCCGGACCATCGAGACGGGGCGCTTCGAAACACAGCACCGCCCTGCCAACCAGGGCCGTTCGCAACGCAGCGGCCGTGCGATGAATCGCTTCGCCCTCGGGCACAGCCGCATCGTAGCCGGGGGCACAGGGAATGGCGTGGCATGGTCACGGGTAGCGTGAGGGTATGCCTGCGACCGACGACGGCGAGCCGATCGAGCCCCTGGAAACGTTCGATCCGATCCGTACGGCACGGCGCCGCCACGGCGCCGCCGGGGCGATCGTCGCAGCAGGAATGTTCGGTCTCGACCAGGCCCTGATGGGTCGCAAGCTGAAACAAGAAGCCCCGATCGTGATAGCGGCCAGCGACAAACCGGTCGATATTGATCACGAGGGGATCACCGTGCCGGTCGACGACACCGTGTCGGTCATCGCCCCACCGCAACCAAGATCCGATCCGCTCCCCAGCCGGCGACGACGGGGAAGGAGACGGTAGGAGGCGGATGAGACGACGAACGCTGGGCGCCGTTGTTGTGTTGGTCACCGTGTCGCTCGGTGCCGGCACGGTTCACAAAGTTGCTGCCCAGCCGCCCCCAACCCGCGATGCGTCGAACACCGACCCCGAACTTGGTGACGAGGTCGATCGAGCTCTCGTCCGTCGAGTAGATGGCCGACGTGACCCTTTGATTTCGGTCGAGGTGCTCACCGCCGACAACACGTCGGTCGCGCGGGCGGTCAACCAACTCGGCGGCACTGTGACTGGCTCGGTCGACGGCCAGTTGGTGCAAGCACTGATGCCTGCCGGCAGCGTCGACGAACTCTCGGCGGCCGACGCGGCGCGCTACGTGCAGCGCCCGCTGCGTGTAAATAGGTTGCCGCCGGGCGAAGCAGGTGGCTTCGGCACTGTCGTCGGCGACGAGGTACAACTGACCAACGCCACTGCGTGGCACGTGGCCGGCCTCACCGGCAACGTGCGTGTAGGCATCATCGACTTCTTCGATCTGAGAATGTGGAACACGGCCGAACACGGTCCCGTGCCAGACGCCGCCCATCAGTTCTGTGCCGACGTGACCCAGTTTCTGTGCACGGCCACCGGGTTGATCGATTCCGCAGCCGGTGATCCCCATGGGGTAGCGGTCGCCGAGATCGTAAAGGACATGGCCCCCGGCGCCGAACTGTTCCTTGCCAGCACCGCGACCACCGCCGAGACCCAAGCCGCTATCGATTGGTTCGTCGCCAATGGGGTGCACATCGTCACCCGCTCGCTCGGCGCCCCGTTCGACGGCCCCGGCGATGGCACCGGCCCGCTCGACGCAGTCGTCGACTACGCCGCGGCGCGGGGAATCACCTGGTTCAACTCCGCAGGCAACGACGCTGCTTTCGAGTACGGCCGCTACACCAACGGCGTCGACGAGTTCGGCTATGTCGACTTCGACAACGGTCCGGGCGTCGACACGATGCTGCGCATCGATCCGCAGGGCGGCGTTGCCTTCGATGGCATCCGCTGGGCGAACGACTGGTACCTGCCGACCGACCAGGTCACCGACTACTCGGTCGAACTCTGGCGAGGACCCAACGAGGGTGCGCTCGCACGCCTGCCGGCCAGCAACGATTCACAGATCGGCGGCGCCCCACCATTGGAGGCCGTCGACTGGTTCATCCCCGTCGACGCCGGTGACGCCCTGTTCCTGCGCGTCCGCGCCGACGCCCACAACTCGCTGTCAGCGCCCGACACCATCGAGGTGGCGATGTTCTTCGGCATGATCGAGGAGGGCCGACGATCGGTGGCCTACAGCGCAGCCAAACCGGCGGTCGACTCGGCAAATCCATCGCTGGTCGCAGTTGGTGCCATCGACCCGGCCAGCGGTGTGACCGGCATTGCTTCGTACTCCTCTCAGGGTCCCACCAACGACGGGCGCATCAAACCCGACATTTCGGCACCATCGTGCATTGCGAGCACGATCTACGGCGGATGCTTCAGCGGCACCAGCGCTGCCGCACCGGCTGCGGCCGGCATGGCGGCGCTACTGCTCGGCCATGGACTGGCGGTGCCGGGAATGCCACTCGCTGCCCTGACCAAACACCTTGTGCGCGACCTCGGCCCACCGGGTGCCGACCACGCCTATGGCTACGGAGCGATCCTGCTACCGGCCGTGCCAACCAAGGTCGCACCGCTACCGAGTGCGTTCACGGCTCTGCCCTCACCGGTGCGGTTGCTCGATACCCGACCGACGTCGTTCACCGGTCCGTCGAACCTGGTCGGTCCGCATCCGCAATTCGCGATCATCGATCTGCCGATCTTCTCCTCCGGTGGCATTCCTGCGACGGCAACGTCCATCGCCATCAACGTCACATCCACCGACTCGGCCCGCGAGTTCTACGTTCAAGCACTGTCAACCCTCGGCGGTGCGATCGGCGCCTTCTCGACGATCAACGTGTCGATTCCCGGCCAGATACGGCCGAACTTTGCCATCGTCCCACTCGGGCAGGCGGGTTCGATCTCGATCTTCATTCCCACCGGCGGCAACATCGTCGTCGATGCGATGGGTTACTTCATGCCGTTGTCGGAAGCGACAGCACCAGCCGGTCGCTTCGTGCCGATCAATCCCCGCCGCGCCCTCGACACCCGCCCGACTGAACCGGGTCCTGTACCCGCAGGATGGATTGCGCACCGACCGAACGTCGGTGAAGCCGTGCGCGTCGAGGTTCCGTCCGGAATCGGCGTACCGACCGCGGGGGTGTCGGCGCTGGTGGTCAATGTCACCGCAACGGAACCGGTCGGCGCCGGATTCCTGCAGGCCGTGCCGACGGGCATTGCTGCCGGGCAGACCTCGAACGTCAACTACGGCAAGGGCGAGACCGCGGCGACTCATGCGATCGTGCCGCTCGGCGCCGATGGAACCATCAGCGTGTTCACGTCCAACGCATCGCACATCGTCGTCGACATCATGGGGTACATCACCGATCAAACCCCACCGGCCAGCGATGTGGGGCTCTTCGTGCCGGTCACCCCCGACCGCTACTACGACAGCCGATCGGTACCGCACTCGATCCACGAAGGCGGGTCGACGGTCACGGTGCCGTTGGCGGGCGCCCCGTTCGCCGTTCCGGCCGGCGCCGCGGCGATTTCGATGAACTTGACATCCGATCAGGCGACCGGTTCCGGGTTCGTCACCGCCTATCCGGCGGACGGTGCATTCCCGCTGGCCTCGAACCTCAACTTCGTCGCCTCGACCCCGGTGGCCAACGCCGGGCTGGTCAAGCTATCGGCGGGCGGAACGCTGAATACCTTCGTCAACGTGGCCACACATGTAATCATCGATGTCAACGGCTACTTCACGGGAACACCATGAGCGATCAACTCGATACAAAGACCGGCTGGCTCGCCAACGACCAGCTCGAAAACATCCGCGCCAACGTGCCACTGGTCTACATCGATGCGGTACCGGTACGGGTCAACGAGGTCGGTGTCGTCACCCACCTCGGTTTGCTGTTGCGTCAAGCCGCCGACGGCACGATCAGCCGGATGGTCGTCACGGGCCGCGTGAACTACGGCGAGCGCATCCGCGATGCGCTGCTGCGCCATCTCGAAAAAGACCTCGGCCCCGTCGCCCTGCCGCGGATCCCACCCGAGATCGCCCCGTTCACCGTGGTCGAGTACTTCCCCGATCCCGACGTCAGCGGTTTTCACGACCCGCGTCACCACGCGGTCAGCTTGGCGTTCGTCGTACCGGTCGACGGCGACTGCCAGCCCACGCAAGAGGCGCTCGACCTCGGCTGGTACACCCCTGCCGAGGTAATGACCGGCCAGGTGCGCAGCGAGATGACCGGCGGCCGTGACCGACTGATCAGACTCGCCTTGGCGCACGTCGGCCAGCTGCCCTGACCGAACTGCCTCAGTCGGCAGCAAGCCCGAGCAGCTTGGCGACGGTATTGAGATTGCGCGCTGTCCCGCGCACACCAAGCCGCTTCTCGAAGTAGTCGAGCGTCATCTTCGACCGGCCGGCACCATTCGGGTAGTGCGCGTACAGCTCGCTGCCCCGTAACTCGAATCGATCGGGGACGAACCGGTCGGCCTCCAGCCGCGAGATCGCATCGGGCAAAGGAACGTCGGAAAGAAATGTGATCATGACCCGTGATCCGTCTGCCTCCATCGTGAACGGATTGGCGGCGAGAGCTGCGCTCAGCTCGTCAGGGGTGCGCAACACGACCGAGACGACCAAGCCGTGCGCTCGCTCGATGCCGGCGGAGATCTCGGCGGCCAGGGACGCACGATCCGATCGGGGCGAGGTCAGCACGACGTTGCCGCTCTGTATATAGGTAAACACGGCGGTATGACCGAGCGAGGTCATCAGGGCCTTGAGGTCGGTCATCGCCAGCTTGTTCGCTCCGCCGACGTTGATCCCGCGCAGTAGCACGATCCAGGTCGCCACCCCATCACCTTGCCACACACAGGCCACACCGGTTCCACTCGTCGCCGATGCCGGGGTTCCGCATCCGATCCTCGCTAGAATTGGCTTCGGCATGTTGCATTCGCCCCGATTCGACACCAACTCATGAGCCAACACCCATCTCGATCGAACCGACCCACGTCTCGCGCCCAACGCGATGTGCGGCGAGCCCTCGCCGTGCTTTGTACCGGCGCAGTCCTGGTCGGCTTGATTTCCCTCGCGCAATCGGTCTTCAAGCACTCGCCCGCCCCGGTTACCGCCGCGGCGCCGAATTCGCAAGCAGCCAGTAGCTCGTCGACAACGATCGCCGCCGTCGACGCGTCCAGCACCACCCTTGCCACAGCTCAGCAGATCCAGACCGCCGAGCAAGACATCAGCGGAGACGAGCCATCGAGCACCGGTGTTGGCTGCACGATCGACAAGCGCTCGCTTCGCCTTGGCGATTCCGGCGCTTCCGTCACCTGTGTGCAGCAGGCTTTGATAGCCACCGGCTATCTCAGCGGCTCGCCCAGCGGCCAATACGACGACGACACCTTCAGCGCAGTCAACAAGTTGCAGAAGGAGAAGGACCTTTTCGTCGACGGGCTCGTCGGTCGCGAGACCGCATTGGCCCTCGATGTGTGGCCCGACGAAGCGTCCCTGGTCGTCCGCACACCGCCGCCGGCCGAGGGTGCGGTCGATCTCCTCGGGTACCCGCTGTCTTTCGTTGCCACCAGTGGCCCCGATGCACCCCCGCTTCCAGGCAATTCCGGCAGCGGCAAGCGCGTCGTGTACGACCGCGCCGGTCAGCGGGTCTGGGCCGTCGACAAGAACGATCGGGTCATACGCTCGTGGCTGGTCGCTGGTAGCAAGTACAACAACGAGTTGCCCGGCACGCACAAGGTGTTCAGCCGCAGCGAGGTTTCGACCGCCTGGAACGGCAAGGCATTTCTACCAAAGATGATCCGATGGTTGAAGACCGACATCGGCAACATCGGCTTCCACGGTATACCGCGTCACGTCTCCGACGGATCGCGCTACATGAAGGACTCCGAGTTGGGCACCCGGCTCTCGGGCGGCTGCCAGCGCCAGGCCGACCGCGACGCCGCGTTCATGTGGGATTTCGCACAGGTCGGCACCACGGTCGTCGTCATCTGACAAGGCGCTGTCCCGGCGCGAAAGGACCGCCGGCCCCGAAGGATCAGCGGTCCGTTCAACTAGCCGGATGTGGTGGGGTCAGAGTGGCCTGACGTTTTGGGCTTCTTCGCCCTTGCGGCCGGGAGCGATGTCGAATTCGACGCTCTGTCCCTCTTGCAACGATTTGTAGCCATCGCCTTGAATGTTCGAGTAGTGGACGAACACATCGTCGCCACCCTCGCGTGCTATGAATCCGAAGCCCTTCTCGGCATTGAAGAACTTCACGGTACCTGTAGTCAACTGTCTCTCATCTCATGAAATCGGCCCGCCAGATTCAGCGGGCCATATAACGCTATCGCCCCTCACGTCGGAACGTGTTGTCGGAGGATGCCGACAGGCTGCGTTCGATCTCCACGACGACCTGCACTCCCAGCCAGACCCGCTTGCGCGCCACGACGGACAGAGCGAATCCGTTGCGTGTCGCCGCCGCAGTGATCGACTCCATGTCGCATCCCTCGCCAAGCACCATCAACGACGTGCCTCCCTGAACACCGGAGGCGAGATGCTCGCCCAAGCCGGCGAAGAACCGCTCGAAGTAGCCGAGGTCAGCGCCTGCGAACCAGGCCCGCTCAGTGTCGTCGCGCGGATCCTTGGCGAAGTACGGCGGATTGACCACGACCAGATCGAACTGGCGACCAGCCAACACAGCGAAGAGGTCCGACTGCAGCACCTCGATGTTGAGACCGTTGGCAGTCGCGTTGGAAACGGTGGCCTGCACGGCCTCGGCGTTGATGTCGATCGCCGTGACGACGGCCCCGGCACGCGCCGCCGCC
>JANNHY010000312.1:0-21418 GCA_031404635.1 Ilumatobacteraceae bacterium | reverse complement strand
CGTGATCCGGCGCGGCGAGGCGATCGACAGCGCCGAGCATCGACAGCGTGATCATCGCGGCGAGCGCGAACGAGGTGGTCACGGTGATCGGCACCCCGTGCAGCAAGCCCCAGGACTCACCCTTGGCGGTCGCCTGGTCGGCGGCAAGTGCTCGAGTACGGGCAGCGTCGATCGACAGTGTGCACACCGCGTTCACCTGGGGGTTGAGCCGCTCGATCCGAGCCAGCTGGGCATCGAGCAGCTCGGCACTGCCGAGTTCCCCTCGTCGGATCGCCGCGACCTGCTCAGTTGTCGTCCACAATGCGGGGTCGCTCGCAGTCACCGGCGAAGCGTAGCGACACACCGTGTCGCCATGTCAGCTCGCTATCGTCGGCGCAATGACCACACTGCACTGGGCCGACAGCCGTCTCGAGATCCATCGCGTCGTTGTCGGGCCATACGAGAACAACGTGTTCGTGTTGCGCTGCCGCGAGACCGGAGAGGCCGTGCTGATCGACGCCGCCAACGAGCACGAGCAACTTCTCGAGCTCTGCAAGCGACTCGGCGTGCGCAGGGTGTTGGAGACCCACGGCCACTGGGACCACATCCAGGCCGTGCCGGCGATGCGCGAAGCCGGCTACGAAGTCGCCGTCACCGCCGCCGATGCGCCACGGTTGAAAGATGTCGGATACGACGTGTTCATCGATGATGCCGAAGTGATCGAAGTCGGCAATCTGCGCCTCGAAGCGATCCACAACCCGGGCCACACACCGGGGTCGGTCAGTTTCAAGGTGCAAGGCGCTCCGCTGCTATTCAGCGGCGACACGCTGTTCCCCGGCGGGCCCGGTAACACCTCACTCGAAGGCGGCGACTTCGCCACGATCATCCACTCGATCGACACATCACTGTTCACGCTCCCGTCGGAGACCATCGTCATGCCCGGTCACGGTGTGAGCACGACGATCGCTCGCGAGCGCCCACAGCTCGCCGGTTGGGTTGCCCGTGGCTGGTGACACAGGCGAACCGCCGGCGCTGCGCTACGACCAGCGCCCGGCCGACCGCACACCGATCCACACCGACGCTCTGCCGGCAACGCCGACCCGCGACCGCAACATCGTCGCCTCGGCGTGGGTCGAGGCGCCGATCGAACTGCTGACGCTGGGCGCCGACCTGCCGCATCGACCAGAAGCCGAGTACAAGCGGCGGATCGGTGACTGGCTGCTGTGGCGGGCGGGGCCGGCGGCCGGCGGCGACGCCCGCTACTGGGCCGGCCGCGCCGATGATCTGACGGCTCAGCACACCTTTCGGCTGTTCCCCGACAACACCGGCGACGGCTACGGGCCCAGTGGTCAACGGCATGCGAAGTTCCGTCCATGGAAGGAAGATCTGCTGGGCAGGTGACGGATGCGGTCGTAGCATGGAGGCCGATGGCGACCATGGTTCCCCACACTTTGCCTGTCGCCCACGACACCGCCGAGGTGCGCAGTGACGGCAGGCCGAGCCCAGCGCTGCGCGAGGAGCTGCGCCACATCGCCTCGTGGCGCAACGCCGGTTCGGTCGTCAGCCTTTACGCCCAGACCGGGATCCTGATCTGGTTGAGCACGCGTTACATCTGGACGCTGCCGGTCACCTTCGTGCTGATGGGCAGGGCCTTCGCCCAGTTCGCCTCGCTGATGCACGAGGCCGCCCACCGCTTGCTGTTCGCCGACAAACGGGTCAACGACTGGGTCGGCAGGTGGCTGCTCGGCTTCCCGACCTTCACCTCGACCGATGCCTACCGACGTGTGCACATGGCCCATCATCGCGACGAATTCGGGCCCGACGAACCCGACATGGCCCTGTACGCCGACTATCCGATCGGGCCTGCCAGCTTCCGCCGCAAGATGATCCGCGACGCCACCGGCCGGACCGGCGTGAAGTTGATGCGACAGTTGCTAGGCACCTCTCGCTCGCCCGACCCCCGGTCGCGGCGCACCCTGTGGAAAATCGTGGCGATCCAGGCAGCACTGCTCGGCGCGGCCATCGCCTCGGGCCACTGGTGGCTGTATCCCGTGCTGTGGCTGGCTCCGTATCTCACGGTGTGGCGACTGATCAACCGGTTGCGTTCGATCGCCGAGCACGGCGGAATGCAACGGTCCAAGGATCGCCGCCAGACCACCCATTCGGTACGACAACATCTGCCGGCCCGTTTCATGCTGGTGCCGTACAACATCGGCTGGCACCTGGCCCACCACGTCGACTCCGGCGTTCCGTTCCGCAACCTGCCCCGATTCCACAGCGCCCTCGGCGATGCCGGGTACGTCGACACTTCCTTCGAATACCCGTCGTATCCTGCGATCTGGCGGGCGCTGAAATCCTGAACTCGATTCACTAGTAGACCCGGAGTGTCTCGGGCACCCCAGGTGAGCGGCAAACACTCCACAGCCGCCGTGTGGAGTTGTTCGAGGCACCCAGAGGTGGGCGGCAAACACTCCACAGGGGTTTCCACTACGGCCATAGTGGAAATACACTGATGGCCATGACCACGGCCGCCGGCGAATTGTTCCGCATCGACGATCTGCACGCCAGGCCGGCACTCAACGAGTCGGGCGTCGACGAATCGAGCGCCCAGACGTTGATCGATGGCGACGAGATCCTCCGCGGGTTGTCACTGGCGGTCCAAGCCGGCGAGGCGCACGCGATCATGGGCCCCAACGGCTCCGGCAAAAGCACTTTGGCCAGCACACTCTTGGCGTCCCCCGAATACGTCGTCACCTCGGGTCGGATCTTCTACCACGGTGACGACATCACCGACTGGCCGACCGACGTGCGCGCCAAGGCGGGCATGTTCCTGGCCTTCCAGTATCCGCAGGAGATCCCTGGAGTCTCGGTCATTCAGTTCCTGCGGCAAGCCCTGTCGGCGCGAAAGGGCATCGACCTCAGCGTGCTGGAGCTGCGCCTGGCGACGATGGAGTGGATGAAGCGACTGGGAATGGACTCGTCGTTCGTCGATCGCTATCTCAACGAAGGCTTCAGCGGCGGTGAGAAGAAGCGCAACGAGATCATGCAAATGGCCATCCTCGAGCCCGAGTTGGCGATCCTCGACGAGACCGATTCCGGCCTCGATATCGATGCCTTACGGACCGTCGCCAAAGGGATCCGCGAAATCCGCGGCGACCGGCCGACGATGGGCGTGGTGCTGATCACCCACTACCAGCGCCTGCTCGACGAGGTGCAACCCGACCATGTGCACATCTTGGTGGGCGGGCGCATCGTGGCCAGCGGGGGCATGGAATTGGCTGCACAGCTGGAACGCGATGGCTACGAGGCGTTCAGATGAGTAGCCAAATCGTCACGATCTACGAGGCGTTCCGATGACGTTGGACGTCGCCTCGGTTCGCGCTCAGTTCCCTTTGTTGCAGCGCCAGATCAACGGTCAACCGCTGGTCTACCTCGACTCGGCCAACACCTCGCAGAAGCCGCGCTCGGTCATCGAGGCGATGACGAACTTCATGGAGACGTCTTACGCGCCGATCAACCGCAGCGCCTATCAACTGGCAGCCGAGGCGACCGACGCCTACGAGGGCGCCCGTAAAGCGGTGGGCAGGTTCATCAACGCACCTCGCGCCGACGACGTGATCTTCACCAAGAACGCCACCGAGGGATTGAACCTCGTGGCCTACAGCTGGGGCCGCGCCAACCTGCGGGCCGGCGACGTGGTCGTGCTGACGCAGATGGAGCACCACGCCAACATCGTGCCGTGGCACATGCTGGCCGCCGAGCGCGGCATCGAACTGCGCTGGGTTCCACTCACCTTCGACGGGCAGCTCGACCTCACCAACCTCGACTCGTTGCTCGATGGCGCCAAGGCGTTCAGTTTCACGGCGATGAGCAACGTGCTCGGCACGATCACCCCGGTGCGTCAGCTGTGCGATGCCGCCCATGCCGCCGGTGCCCTGGCCATCGTCGATGCCTGCCAATACGTGCCACACAACGTCACCGACGTGCAGGCCTGGGATGCCGACTTCGTCGCTTTCAGCAGCCACAAGATGTGCGGCCCGTCGGGCATCGGTGTGTTGTGGGGACGCGAAGCGCTGCTCGAGGCGATGCCTCCTTTCCTTGGCGGCGGCAACATGATCGCCGACGTGCGCCTCGACGGGTTTACGCCTGCCGAAATGCCGGCCAAGTTCGAAGCCGGCACCCCGCCGATCGTCGAGGCGATCGGGCTCGGCGCGGCGATCGACTTCCTCGAGAACCTCGGCATGACCAACGTGCGGCGCCACGAGATGGAGATCGCCGGCTACGCGATGACCACTCTCAAGGAGCGCTACGGCGACGACATCTGCTTGCACGGCCCCACCAACATCGAGGTCCGCGGGGCGACGTTCAGCTTTGGCTTCCGCAACATCCATCCGCACGACCTGTCGCAAGTTCTCGATCAACGCAACATCTGCCTGCGGGCCGGTCACCATTGCGCCAAGCCACTGATGCGCCTGCTGGGTGTCAACGCCACGGCCCGCGCCAGTTTCTATCTGTACAACGACCACCACGACGTCGACGCGCTGGCGGATGCGCTCGACGGTGCCAGCGATATCTTCGGGCTCTGAGCCGAAGGGGAGGAGCGAGACAAATGCCGGGCCTCGAAGACCTGTACCGCGAGATCATCCTCGACCATTACCGCACGCCACGCAATCGTGGCGAGTTGCCGCCTCCCGCCGCCCACGCGGTCGGTCACAACCCGCTGTGCGGTGACGAGATCGACGTTTACCTGCAGGTCGAAGGAGACATCGTGACCGACGTGAAGGTCGGTGGCCAGGGTTGTTCGATCTCGCAGAGTTCGGCGTCGATGATGAGCCAGGCCGTCAAGGGCCGCCCCGTCGCCGAGGTGCGTGCCCTCGTCCGCCGGTTCAAAGGGATGATGTCGATCGAGGACCAGGGCCCCGACGGCGAGCCGACCACTGACGTGGAGGTCAAGCTGGGCGACCTCGAAGCATTACAGGGTGTCGTCAAATTTCCGGTGCGCATCAAATGCGCGACCCTGGCCTGGAATACCCTCCTTCAAGCGTTGGCCGAAGCCACGACTGCGTAATCGGCGCCTTCGCAGAATGGTCAGCTGGCGAACACCGCAAATGTTGCGAAGGCCTGGTCAAGTGCTTCGAGATCGGCCTCGGTGGCGCCCTGCAGGCTGATAATCGCGGTGTATTCCGAATCTCCGGGCACTGCTACCAAGGTGACCACGAATGCCTCGCCGCCGCCGCAATTCAACCACAGCTGGTACCGCCCTGAGTACAGGTCATCGGAGTAATCACTGATGCCGCCGTCGGTGCACTCGCCCGCCCCCGGGGCGAACGAAGCCAGCGTCTCGTCGAGGTTCGGCAACGGGCCGAGAATCGCGTACAACAGCGACGGAGTGCCGTAACTCACCTCGGAGTCGGCGATGCTCGGCGAAGCGTTGATGACCGGGACCTGAGTACCGTCGTCGAGGGTCAACGGAGTCGTCGACACATCGGTCCACACTGACGGGACATCGATAGCGATCAAGCCAGAGTCGTCGGTGATGGTGGTGTAGTCACCGTAGCTGGCGCCGCCGACGTCGCCGGTGCTACCACCTGAGGTGTCGACGGTGACGTCGTCCTCCACCGCATCGGCGAATGAGAAGACCTGCTTCAGCGGCTTGGAGCCATTCAGCTCTCCACGCAGCACCTCTGAGGTGTCGTAGCGCAGTATCTCGACCTGGATCGGCTTGTCGCGCGAGGTTCGCAACACATCGCAGTAGGCGCTCATCGTGCCATCGGTGCCGACCGGCAGGCCATTCATCGATTGGATGATGTCGCCGGCCAGGATATCGAGTTCCGATGCCGGGCTTCCCGGGGCAACCGCCGACACCCAGATACCGGCGATCCCGGCCTCTTCGTCGACGACTGCCTCGCCGTTGATCCCGAGGGATTCGAAGTCGCCCTTCTTCAGGTTGTCGACGACCCGTTGGGCGATGTCTTTGTCGATGGCGAAGAACTGCGTCGTACCGGTGACGTCGCGCCCGCGGTAGTTGATGCCGACCACCGTGCCGTCGGCGGCCACCAACGGTCCACCGGAGTTGCCGGGTTGGATGTTGGCGTCGTGTTCGAGCACGGAATCCAGTGATGCCCAGTTGGTCTCGCCACTGGCCGACACCTTCGAGACGATCCCCCTTGTCAGGGTGTACTCGGTCTCACCGAGCGGGAAACCGGCTGCATAGATCTCGGTGCCGGTGGTGATCTTGCCGTCGTACCAGCCGAGCGACGGCAACGGCTCCGACTCGTTGATGTCGATGACGGCGAGATCGTTGCATTCCGACACCCCGAGCACGGTGGCGTTGTAACTCGTGCTGGTGTCGCCGCCGATGAATACCTCGAGCGTTGCGGCACCTGTGACCACGTGGTTGTTCGTCACGGCGAGACCGTCGGAACTGATGATGAAGCCGCTGCCGCGGCCACTGCCGTCGGTGATGCCGACCTCAGCGGAACGGATCGTTCCAAGCGCCTCGATCTGAATGACGGCTGGTTGGATGTCACTGAAGCTGGTAATACCTCCAGGTGTCGTAGAGGCCGGTGCGGTGCCTTCCGGCGTGGTCTCGTCGCTCGACGACTGGGTTGTGTCCACGGGTTGGGTGGTGGCCGGCAGGGACGACCCACCGCAGGCCGCCAAGCCGATTGCAGCAATCAAGGACACCGTTGACAGGGAACTAATACGCCGTTTCATGATGAGGACTCTATGAGCGCTGTGAGATTATCGGCTGGCGTCACGGAAGATGGCGCCCAGTGGTGGCGCTGTTCTCAGACAGTCAGCGGTCATCCGCGCTTGATGTCGGTCACGGTTCCGCCACTCACGCGTTCGAGGTCGGCGGGTGACAGGGCGAACACATCGTGCCATGTGCCGGCAGCCGCCCAGACCTCATCGTACTGAAGTAGGTCGGGGTCGATGAAGACCCGCAGACGTGTCGAGTGACCGAACGGTGGCACGCCTCCGATCGGGAAACCGGTCTTCTCGTAGACCGTATCGGCATCGACGCGAGCACACTTCGCCCCTCCGGCCGCCTGCGCCAACTTCCGCTCATCGAGTTGGTTGGCGCCGCTGACATAGGCCAGCACGACCTCGCCGTCGACAGCGAAGATCAAGCTCTTGACGATCTGGCCGACGTGCACTCCGATGGCCGCTGCGGCGTCGGCAGCGGTCTTCGTGCCCTCGGGGAATCGATGGGGGACGATGGTGAGACCGAACGCGGCGGCAGCCGAGGCGACCCGGGTGACGTTTGCATGGACGTCACTCACGATGCCCCATGGCGTCGATGGCCGCCGCCAATTTACGGTCGTTGTCGGTCACGGTGTTGCCGGCGTCATGTGTGGTGATCGAGATGGTCACCCGGTTCCACGAGATCGACAGATCCGGATGATGACCCTGCTCCTGCGCGACCAAGCCGATTCGGGTCATGAATGCAAACGCTTCGGCAAAGTCGGCGAAGGTGAATATCGCCTGAAGGGCACCGTCGGATTCGTTCCAAGTCATGCTGTAAAGGTAGTCACGACACGAACCACCGAGCGTCAGTTGGCGGCAACCACTTCTTCGACCGTTACCTCACATGGGTCGCCGACGGCGCTCGAAGGTCTGCGGCACCAGGTGTGGGCGAGGTAGGTCATAGCGATCACGATCACGACATCGCCAACGCTGAACACGTTGCTCAATGGCCAGCCCTTCGGGATCGCAAAGACGTCACCGAGCCACGACAGCCGCGCCCCGGTTATCACATTCGAGTTCTCGAAGTCACCAATGAGAGTCGGGAATCCGGCAGTGCGCCACGCCCATTCCGACGCCGGCATGGTGCCGCCGTTGGCAGCAATCGCCGCCAGGTTCAACGCTGCGCCAAGGGCGATGAAGAGTGCACCGGGGAGACCACGGTTGCTCCAGATGAACGCCGCCGACAGCGCGAAGGTGAAAAGGTGCAGCGGTTGGCCGAGCCAGTTGGGGAACCCCGGCACCAGGGTGATGCCCACCTGCAGTCCCATGCTGAGCCACACCAGCCATGCTTTGCGAATCGGCAGCCTGGCCAATCGCGTCAGCGAGCCACCTGTCAGCGGGACGGTCAAGATCGCCAAGATCGACGCGACGACGATGATCATGACGACACGTGTTCCAGTGCCGACATCGATCGGCGGATGTCGAGCCATTCAACCAAGTCGGGCAACGACACCGGTCGGCAGATCAGGAAGCCTTGAGCCATGTCGCAGCCCAGGTCAGCGAGGGTGAGCCAAGATTCCTCGGTCTCGACGCCCTCGGCGACGGTCTCGATGCCCAGCCCCTTGGCGAGGGCGACGATCGCTTTGACAAGATGTTGCTGACGTTGGCTGTTGGCGATCCCGTTGACGAAGCTGCCGTCGATCTTCAGACGGTCGACAGTGAAACTGCGGAGCATGCTGAACGACGAGTAACCGGTGCCGAAGTCGTCGATCGCCACACTCACGCCGGCCTCACGCAGTGCACTGATGGCGAACAGGCTGCGCTCGGGCTCACTGGCAATGGCACTTTCGGTGATCTCCAACTCGAGGCGGGACGGGCTGAGAGCGGCCTCGTCCAACGCTTTGAGCACACTCGACGGGAACCGCCGGTCCTGAAGGTTGCGAGCCGAGACGTTGATCGACAGTCGCATATCGAACCGATCGACAGCACGCGCATCGGAGGTCGCCTGGGTCAGCACGAACTGCGTCAAGGGACCGATGAGATCGGTGTGCTCGGCAAGGGTGATGAAGTCACCCGGAGGCACCTGTCCGAGGGTCGGGTGTTGCCAACGCAACAGCGCCTCCATCGCGTTCGGGGTGCCATCCAGGAAACGTGTCAGCGGCTGATAGTGGATCTTCAACTGATCGGCCGTTATCGCGTTCGACAACTCGCGGAGCAGACCGAGGCGTCCACGCTCGGGCCGTGAGCCGAGCGCCTTGTAGCTCTCGACACCGGTGCGGTAGCGCTTGGCGCGGTACATGGCGACGTCAGCAGAACTCAAGAGATCTTCCGGTGTGCGCCCGTGGATCGGCACGAAGGCCAGGCCGATGCTCACTCCGACCGACAGCGGGAATCCGTCGACGACGATTGGCCGGGTCAGCTCGTCGCGGAGTTGCTCGACGATCGCCATGGTCGATTCCTCCGAGCCCACATCAGGAATCAAGACGGCGAACTCGTCGCCACCGAGGCGGGCGACGACCGCCGCCTCGGGCGCCGACCGGGTGAGCTGATCGGCGATTCCTTGCAGAACCCTGTCGCCTGTCTGGTGACCAAGCCGGTCGTTGATCTCCTTGAAGCCGTCGAGATCCAACAGCAAGACCGCTCCATGAATGTCGTCGGCGAGGTTCGATTCGACGAATCCCGAGAGGTGATTTTCGAACGTGCGTCGATTGAGCAGGTGGGTGAGACCGTCGTGATTGGCCTCGTGAGCACGCTTCAACGCCTGTTGCGTGCTTTGGTAGATCAACAGCGCCGTCACGCCCAACAGTGGGAGCATCAACAGGCTGTACTCAATCGCTACCACGAAGATCGGCGACAGCGCCAGCAACGCCCCGTCGGCGGAGATGCTGAGAAAGAAGCTGCGGTTCATCATCGAGCGCAGGCTGGTCTTGTAGTGCAGCGACAAGACGACGCATGTCAGCAGCCCATTGGCGGTGAACACCAAGGCACCGGCGACGACGATTCCAATCCCCCATCGGTACGACAGCTTGCCGGCTTCGGTGATCGGCGAACTCAGACCGAACAATTGCAGGACCAGTGCACCGGCTGCGAGTGATGCGGTGATCTGCGCAGCGTTGAAGACGATCTTGGTCAACGACTTGCGATCGCGCAGATCCACGTACAGCGTGCATGCAGCCATCGCCGAGATCGCGACGATCGGTGATCCGAGCAGCACGATGCTGAACGCGAACGCCCACCCGGGCGTGACTTGGCCGCCGTCGCCGAATCGGAACCAATTGGTTCTGGTCTCGCCGATGAACAGTAACCCGCAGAAGATGGCGACATAGATCCCGTTTGACGGCGGGATCACTTCGTCTGGGCCCAGGGCGTAGACAAGGCCTGTCAGGGCAAGAGCGACTATGGCGACTACGCCGACATAGGCGTCGACAACCCTGTGTCGCGAGTCCTTGTTCGTCGAGCAATCCGGCACGTGAGTAGTTCCTTGGTCTAGAACGAATCGAGATAGAGCGTGTGCGGCGCGGGCGCTGTATCAGTGCCCGCGCCGCTGTTCAGCTCAGGACCATTTCCATGGGGCGCCGACCGATGAGATCAAAGCAACGAAAGTTGCTATGGCCGCAGCGGCCCGCATTGGGGTGTACGTCAAATTCTTCACAACACCTCCCAGAACATCATTGACCACTTGAAAGGGGCGCCGACCGATGATGTCAAGGCAACGAATGTTGCAATGGCCGCAGCGATACGCACCGGGGTGTGCTTGATGGTTTTCATGAACTCCACTTTCTCGGCGCAGCGACGGTGATGATGAGCATCACAACCGGCGCCAGCCGGAACATGGTGGACTTTGCTTGCTGACGCATATGCGCCCTCCTCGTCGGCGTTCCGTCCATAGCACCGTGGCGTCCGCCGTTCACCTCCACCGTGCACCCTTGTTATACGCGCCAAAACCATCGGCGGCGCGCGGCGATCCTTAAGTCATTTTCAGGACTTCATCAAGCGAACCGCGCTGGCCAGGGCATCCGAGCGCGGATTGCTACCAGCGCAGGGGGAATGCTTCGAACGAGCGACCACCGGCAGTGATGCCTGGCCACCAACCGCCGCTTCGACGGGCGGGGCCAAAACGCCAATTGAATCGTTTGACCTACCCGAAAAGGTCGGCCAGGGCGTCACCGGATGGCTCGTCGTTGCCCGCGAACGCGGCGTAGCCATCGATCTCCAGCTGATCGGCCAGCTCGGGCCCGCCCGACGACACGATTCGCCCCTTCACCATGATGTGCACGTGGTCGGGCCGCAGTACCTCGAGCAGCCGGTTGTAGTGGGTGATGGCCAACACACCGATGTTCTGCTCGTTGGTCAACGCCTCGATCCGGTGCGCGCAATCACGCAAGGCGTCGATGTCGAGACCGGAGTCGAGTTCGTCGAGGATCACGATCTTCGGCTTCAGCATCGCCACCTGCAGCGTCTCGTTGCGCTTCTTCTCGCCACCGGAGAGATCGACGTTGAGCGCTCGCCCGAGCAGTGCCGCGTCCAACCCGATCCGCGCCGCTTCGGCGTGGAGCCGACCGTCGAGATCGGCCGTCGTCATCCCCCGAGCAGCGAACGCGTGATGCATAACGTCGATGAGCTGAACACCGGGAACTTCGGTCGGGTATTGCAGCACGAGGTGCAATCCGGCCTGGGCGCGCTGCCAGCTGGGAAGGGCCAGCATGTCGATGCCATCGAGCAGCACTGACCCCGAGATCACTTCATAGCCGGGTTTTCCCATCACGACCGCCGACAGGGTGCTCTTGCCGGCGCCGTTTGGACCCATCACTGCGTGCACCTCGCCAGAGCGCACCGTCAGGTCGATGCCGTTGAGAATGGTCTTGCCGGCCACCGACGCTGCCAGGTCGCGGATTTCGAGGGTGCTCACTGATCCTCCAGGTCGATCTCGATGACGCCGTCGACCACTCGGGCGACGTACACCGGTACGGGCATGGTGGCCGGCAGGGTCTGCGGCTCGCCGGTCTCGAGGCTGAACGTGCTGCCGTGCTTCCAGCATTCGATCTCTTTGGTATCGCACCACAGCTCACCCTCGCTCAACGAGAAGTCGGCGTGGCTGCAGGTATCGCCGATGGCGTAGACGTCGTCACCGATGCGCACTACCGCCACAGCGCGACCGGCGACCTCGAACCGGGTCGCGCTGTTCGGGGCGAGATCGGCGAGAGCGCAGACCACGGTGCTCATCGGCTGCGTCGATCGAGTTTGGCGGCAACTTGAGCTCGCAGCTCGGCGGCCAGTGGACCAACAGGCAGCTGGGCGAGCACCACGTCGAAGAAACCCAACACCACCAGGCGTTCGGCGATCTCGGGCGGGATGCCACGGCTTTCGAGATAGAACCGCTGCTCCTCGTCGATCGGGCCAATCGTGCTGGCGTGGCTGCACTTCACGTCGTTGGTCTCGATCTCGAGGTTGGGAACGCTCTCCGCCCAGGCACCTGCGCTAAGGGTCAAGTTGCGGTTGGTCTGATAGGCCACTGACCCCTTGGCCTCGTGACCGATGCGAATCAGCCCGGTGTACACGCTCTTGGCCGTGTCTTGCACGGCACCCTTGAACAGTAAGTCGCTGGTCGTGCGCGGGGCGACGTGATCCTGCAATGTGCGAAAGTCGTGCATCTGCGTGCCGTCGGCGTAATACAGGGCAACCTGGCGAGTACTGGCGCCCTGGCCGACGACCTTGACGTCGCTGCGAACCCTGGCATATTCGCCGCCGAGGGCGATCGTGGCCATCAGTGTGTTCGAGTCACGCTCACCGATGGCTTGCTGATGCCCGAGCTGCCAGACCGACGTGCTCAATTCGTTGATCGCCACATAGGTGACCCGCGCCGCTTGCTGCGCACGCACGAACAGCCGAGGCACGACGAGTGCCGCGCCGACGCCCTCGGACACGAACCGCTCGACGACGGTGACCTCGCTGTTCTCACCGGCATCGATTACGAGTCTCGGAAAGGTGGCCTCGTCGTTGCCATGAACCGTGTGGGTGACGACAATCGATCCCTCGACGTGCACGCCACGAGGAACCGACAGCACTGTCTCGCCGTAGAACGACGCGCTGAGCTCGTCGAAAACATCGTGCACCACGCCGGTATCGAAGTCGTGACGATCGGCGAGATACCCGTTGGCTCCCGCCACAGCGGTGGTCGGAGCGACGGGGTGAAAGCGGTCGAGTTGCAGGTCGCCGATGCGGCTGTATCGCCACACCTCCTGCTCGGCAGTGGGCAGTGGCATCGCCTGAGCGCGCTCCGCAGCGGCCCTGCGTAGCTGGTCAGAGCGGTCAACCACGTCGGGCGAGAACGCAAGCACGGCTGAAATTCTACTACCCGCGTAGTGCTAATCCCGACGCCGCCGACCTTGTGGAGTGTTTCGTGCCCACGTGGGTGGCCCCAAACACTCCACAACGCGTTAGTCGTCGCGGAAGCGGCGGAGGAGCCGGCGCATGCGTTTCTTGCGCGGCGGCTGCGAGCGGCTACCCGCCTCGGCCATGACCTGCGGCCCAATCGTGTTGAGGAAGTTCTCCGCCTCGTCGAGGATAGCCGCAGCACTTCCATCGTCGAGCCCAGGTGGTTCCGTCGGAGTGGGCGGGGCGACCATCGAGCCGTAGGTCCAGCCGGCGTCCATTCGCGGTTCGAATGCCTGACAATGCTCGGGACAACGCCACGGCGCGTCGGGAGCCAAGTCGAGATTGCACTTGCGGACCGTCTCGCCGTTCGGATAGGTGCGGCTCTCGAAGTTCTTGCAGTCCTGACGCATTGGCATAAAAGCAAGCGTAGAACTGCCACAGCCTCACGCAACCTTCACACCAAACTCTCAACCGATCCCCGAGCCGCACACCGAGGACCGGCGTACGATCAACTTCACCAGGGAAAGGGATCCACCATGTCACGAAGCAAAGCGATTGCCGTCAGCACATTCCTCGGCGCCGTGGCCGCGGTCTTGACGGCCAATGTCGCGTTCGCCAACGGTCGTGGATTCGGTGACGGGTTCGGGCGTCACCATCGCGACGGAGGCTTCATGACGATCTTTCCGATGCTGCTGCTGATCGGCCTAGTCGCCTTGCTGATCGTGCTGTGGCGGGGCCGTCATCCGGCAGCATCGGATGCTGCGCCGCAAACATCTCCAACGCTCAACGCCCAGGCCATCCTGGCCGATCGATTGGCTCGGGGAGAGATAAGTCCCGACGACTACCGCGCCTCGGTCGCCGTGCTGCGCGAAATCTCGCCGCCCGCCTGATCAACCGACAGGCGCCGATCGGCCGCGATGAGAGATATGCGCTCCCGAGCGGCTCATCGCTCATCGCATTGGTTTTGCCGGCGGCCGCGATGAGAGATGTGCGCGCCAGAGCGGCTCATCTCTCATCGCCGGGATGTCAGCCGACGCTGCCTTCCATCTGCAGTTCGATGAGGCGACTCCACTCGACGGCGTACTCCATCGGCAAGGTGCGGGTGATCGGCTCGATGAAACCGTTGACCACCATGCTCATCGCCTGCTCCTGCGACAGGCCGCGGCTCATCAGGTAGAACAGCTGCTCGTCGGCGATCTTGCTGACCGTCGCCTCGTGACCGATCTGGGCGTCACGCTCGCCGACCTCCATGTAAGGCATCGTGCGACTCTCGCTCTCCTCGTCGAGGATCAAGGCATCGCACTGGACGTGACTCTTGCAGCCGTACGCACCCTCCTCGACCCGTACCAGACCGCGGTAGGTGGTGATGCCACCATCTTTGCTGATCGACTTCGAGACGATCTTCGACGTCGTCTCCGGAGCGGCGTGCACCATCTTGGCGCCCGCGTCCTGATGCTGGGCGGCGCCTGCATAGGCCACCGACAAGACCTCACCGGTCGCCTTCGGACCGACCAGGTACACGCTGGGGTACTTCATCGTGAGTTTGGATCCGATGTTCCCGTCGATCCATTCCATGTGGCCCTCGGCCTCGACGCGGGCCCGCTTGGTGACCAGGTTGTAGACATTCGGTGACCAGTTCTGAATGGTCGTATAGGTGACACGAGCCGACGGCTTGACCACGATCTCGACGACCGCTGAGTGCAGGGAATCGTTGGTGTACACCGGAGCCGAGCAGCCCTCGATGTAGTGAACCTGCGAGCCCTCGTCGGCGATGATGAGCGTGCGCTCGAACTGGCCGGCGTTCTCGCTGTTGATGCGGAAGTAGGCCTGCAACGGCATCTCGCACTCCACACCCGGCGGGACGTACACGAAGCTGCCGCCGCTCCACACGGCCGTGTTCAGTGCCGCGAACTTGTTGTCGCCGGGTGGGATGATCGTGCCGAAGTACTTCCTGACCAGGTCGGGGTATTCGCGGAGCGCTGTGTCCATGTCGCAGAACAAGATGCCCTGCTTCTCGAGATCCTCACGGTTGCGGTGAAAGACGACCTCCGAGTTGTGCACTACGAAACCTTCGGCCACGAAGTTGTGATGACCCTCGACCTCGATGTCGTACGTGGGCTCGACGCCGACAGATTCGATCGACTCGATACGCACGAACCCGAGCATGTCGCTGGCGTGCTTCTTGAACGACGTGCCCTTGGCCGTGCGATTGGTGTGCGCGTAGATGCGGGCGTTGAGCCGCTCGGCCTTCTTTGGGGAACGCAGCGGAAGTCGATCAAACCGCCCGGATAGATGCAAGCGGTAGCCGGTGATGCGACGATCGGAGTCGTGCGGATGGGGCGACGTGAAGGAGCGGTTGTTCGATACGCCGATGCCGCACAGCATCGCCAGTTCGCGAACATCGTCGAGCAGCGCTGCGTTGCCACTGGTGATCACAGGATTCTTCGCCGTCGCGTGGGCTCGAACGGTGCCATCGGCATCGATGAAACCAGCCAGCAATGCCAGGCGCTGGTCGGTCGGCAAGCCGTACACCCAGCCGGGGACCCGCTTGGTCAGCGATCGACCGCCAAGTCCATTCACCTGCAGGAAGTCGGCCAGTGCGGCCGTTCCACGCGCGGTGAGGCGCTGCCCGTCGGGCGCCATCGCGAAGTCGAGGTCGAACTCCTGCTTGGCGACCCTGATGATCTCGTCGACGAGACCGGTGTCGGCGGCGTCGATAGCAATCTGTACCGTCACATACTCGTCGCTGTGCTTGAAGAAGCCGTCGCCGAGGAAAAGACCGAGGAACCAGCACAGATCGCTGTTGGTGAATCCGTGACCGAGGCCGCAGTGCGGATGACGGCGGTCGAGCGGATGGGGCTTGCCGAACGACGGTAGATCGGTTGCCACGGCGACCAGGTCGCCGACACGCAACTCCTCGACGGCAAGCCACATCGGCTGGTAGCGAGCCTTGAGCGAGCCGTCGCGACGCACGTCGCGCAGAACGTAGAACGGGTGGTTGGCCGAGGCACCGATGGTGCGCGAGCCAGCAGTGATCTCGAAAATTTCCTTGTCGCCAGAGCTACCACCACCGACAACACGAGCAACCTCGACCAGCTTGGTGGCCTCGTCAAGGGCGAACACCTGGTCGCCGGGGCCGAGTTCCTTGATGGCCCGCATACCGCGCGTGGTCCACACCAAGGTAGAGCCGCGCAGGCATTCGTACTGCGCAGTGACACCGGCGAGGTACTTGCGCTCGGCCTCGGGGATGCCCAACTTCTCGTACGTCGCCTTCATCTGGTCGGGTAAGTCGTCCCACTCGCTGACCTGATCGGTGGCCGGCTTGAGGTAGTAGAAGATGTCCTGGAAATCGATGTCGGGCATATTCACGGCAAACCACGGCGCCATCGGCTTCTTCTCAAACAACCGCAGGCTGCGCTGACGCTGCTTGGTCATCCACGCCGGCTCGCCCTTCCACCACGAAATCTGGTCGACGACGGCGCCGTCGAGGCCCTTGTGCGGCTTGAAGGCGTACTCGACGTTGTCGTCACTCCAGCCGAGGCTGTACTTGCTGAGGTCGAGGTCGAAAGTCGTCATTGCTGACTCCGTTCAAGGCGAGAGGCTGTTGGGGGATTTCCCCTACGCACATAGTAACAATTCCACGGCGCAGATCCCACGAGTGACGACGAGCGGGCGAACAATGTCAGGCGGCTCGGACTTGACCCACCTCGATGAAGATGCACTCGCCGGGGCAGGCCAGAGCGGCGTGGATGACGGCCTGCTGGTTGCGCGGGTCGACGTTGGCCAGGCTGCCACCCCCACCTGGATCGTTGAGCACGTAGTCGGCCTCGGCCACGTAAGCGATCCCATCCTCCAACTGCACGAATACGTCGGGGCAATGGTCGACACACATTCCGTCGCCAGTGCACAAGTCTTGATCGATCCACACCAGCATGACATCGCAGACCCTACCGCCCACACCTGGCACGGCGGCGAATCGGCAGCGGCCGGTACTGTGAGCGCCGTGGACCAACCTGTTGCCAAGCAGATCGAACACCGCTGGGATCGCCCGACCGGCCAGGTCGACGACCCGTGGGCATGGCTGCGCGACCGTGACGACCCTGACACGATCGCCTATCTCGAAGCCGAGAACGCCTACGCCACGGCGTGGTTCGCCGATCGCCATGACCTGGTCGAGACGATCTTCGTGGAGATCAAGTCACGCATCCAAGAAACCGACATCACTGCGCCCGTCAAGGACGGCGGGTGGTGGTACACCTCACGCACCGAGGAGGGCCGTGACTATCCGATCCACTGCCGCGGCCGGTCTGCGCTCGCCGCCGGGGGGGAGGTTCTGCTCGACGAGAACCGCGAGGCCGAAGGCCAAAACTTCTTCGCCGTCGACGCCTTCGACGTCAGCCCCGACCAACAATTGTTGGCCTGGAGCGCCGACACCAAGGGTGCCGAGAAGTACACGTTACGCATCCGCGACCTGCGCACCGGTGTCGACACGGCCGACGTCGTTCACGACATTGCCTCGTGCGGCACCGCCTGGTCTCACGACAACGGGTCGTTGTTCTACGGCACCGTCAACGAGACAATGCGCCCGTACCGGGTGTGGCGCCACGATCTTGGAACCGACCAGGCCGACGACACCTTGATCTACGAGGAGGCCGACGAACGCTGCTACGTCTCGGTCGAACTGAGCCGCAGCGGCGAGTGGATCATCATCGACACCCGTAGCAAGACCCTTTCCGAGGTGCTGCTGATTCCCGCCGGCGATCCCAAGCGGGCGCCGCTGATCGTCCGGCCGCGAACCGACGACGTCGAATATTCCGTAGAGCACTGGGGCGACAGATTCGTGATCCTCAGCAATCTCGAAGCCGTTGACTTCCGGGTCATGGCGGCACCGATCGACCGGCCAGGTGAATGGAGCGAACTCGTCGCCCACCTGCCAGGGCGGCGGATCGTCGCCATCGAGCCGTTCGAGGGACATCTCGTGCTGCACGAGTGGAGCGACGCCCAACAACGGCTGCGCGTACTGTTCGGCGACGGCGGCGAACGGGTTTTCGACCTCGGTAGCGAACCGCATGAGGTCGAGATCGACGACAATCCCGAGTGGAGCAGCGAGACGTTCCGCTATCGGTACCAGTCCTTGACCAAGCCGCTGACGATCTACGAAGAGCACGTTCGCAGCGGCGAGCGGTCGATGTTGAAACAGACACCGGTTCCAGGCGTCGACTTGGCGCAGTACACCGCCACGCGCGAGTGGGCGGTGTCTCACGACGGCACTCGACTACCCGTCGACCTCGTCCGTCACGTCGAGACTCCCGCCGACGGCACCGCCCCGTGTCTGGTCTACGGGTACGGCAGCTACGAAGTGCCGATGCCCCCGTGGTTCAGCCCAGCGCGGCTCTCGCTGCTCGACCGCGGCTTCGTGTGGGTCCTGGCGCACCCTCGCGGCGGCGGCGAACTCGGCCGACGTTGGTACCTCGAGGGGAAACTCCTCAACAAGCGAAACACGTTTCTCGACATGATCGCCACCGCCGAGCACGTTGTCGCCAGGCGCTGGGCCGCACCTGGTCGAGTCGCAATCCGCGGCGCCAGCGCCGGTGGCTTGCTAGTCGGCGCATGCCTCACCATGCGCCCCGAACTGTTCGCCGCCGTCGTTGCCGAGGTGCCATTCGTAGATGTCGTCACGACCATGCACGACGAAACCCTGCCGCTGACGATCCTCGAGTGGGACGAATGGGGCAACCCGGCGAGCGAACCTCTGGCCGGCTACATGCTCAGCTATTCACCGTACGACCAGACCATGGCCGGCGACTACCCGCCTCTCTACATCACTGCCGGGCTGAACGACGTACGGGTCAGCTACCACGAGCCGGCCAAGTGGATCGCCAAGCTGCGTGCAGTGCGCACCAACGAGGCTCCACTCATCATGAAATGCGAGATGGGCGCCGGCCACGCCGGGCCGAGCGGGCGCTACGACCTGTGGCGAGAGGAAGCACGCACGTTGGCCTTTCTGATCAGCGTCACGTGATCACGCCACTGTTCACCCCTATAACAGGGCGATCACTGTTGCGAGGGCGAGTAACCCGACGTTGCGCACGACGTTGCCCCAACCGATGGGCTTGGTCGTCCAGGCGCCGAAGCAGGCACACGGCGGACGCCGGCCCTGGAGCAGGCGCACGACCAGCAACGTCGTGAAGGCCACCAGCAAAGCCCCGGCAATCACCGCGACAGGTCGACGGGCGAGCTGAGCCGCGAGCATCGCCCCGATGACCAACTCGATGAAGGGCATCGCCGTCGCCACGAAACAAGGCACGCCGAGATCGGCCGATTGGGCGCGCCATTGCGCCGGCGCAGCGACCTTCATCACCCCGGCGACGAGAAACACCGCCCCGAGGAGCACGCTGGCGGCGACTACCACCCGGCCACGCTATGCGAGCTCGAGGACAAGCCCCTCTGATGCGGCGATCACGTCGACGCCGCGCCGCGCCGCGCCGTCGGCCACGCACCGCAGTAAGCCGTCGAGGTCGTCGTCGCGCCGGGACGGGTCGTGGTGAAACAGGGCCAGTTGCTTGACGCTCGCCTGGGCGGCCAGCCACACGGCGTAGTCGATGGTGCAATGCCCCCAGGTGGCCTTGACCTCGAACTCGGGCGGCGTGTACTGCGCATCGTGGATCAACAGGTCGACACCTTCGACGAGCTCGAGAGCACCGGGTGCCGCCGAGTAGCTGCCGTCACGCGGTTGTTGATGATCGGAGAGGTAAGCGATCGAGCGGCCTTGCCATTCGACGCGAAAGCCGAGCGTCGGCCCGAGGTGCGGAATCAGACGCGCCATCACATTGAAGCCGCCGATCGTGAAATCGGTGTCGGCAATGTCGTGGAAGCAGACGGCGCCAGGCAGCTCAGCGACACTGACGGGGAACAGCGGCGGACGAATCGTCGAGCAGACGACGTCGCGCAGCGTGCGCCCGTCGGCTTGTGCCGGACCGTAGACGTCGAGACTCGACTCCAATCGCAGCAGCGGCGTGAAGAACGGGAGTCCCTGAACGTGGTCCCAGTGCAGGTGGGTCAGCAGGCAGCTCCCCCTGAACGGTCGGTCACCCGACAAACGCTTCCCGAAGTAGCGAAGGCCGGTACCCATGTCGAGTAGCAACGGCTCCTCCCCTGGCGCGTCAATGGAAACGCACGACGTGTTACCGCCATACCGCCGGATGTCGTCGCTCTGGCACGGCGTCGAACCGCGTACTCCATGGAACGTGACGCGCATCACGGGGATCCCCAAGACCGGCACGCTACGCGCCGTTCATCCCCAGGAAAAGCCTCGGCAACGTGACGTGCGTCGCAGCGGGCTACGTTTCGTACGATGGTCGAGCGTTCGAACCGGCGAATCATCGAGTTCCTCTCATGACCCGTCCGGCGCTGCCCGACGGTCTGGTGGTGATCGTTAAAGAGGAATGCGAGACCTGCCAAATGGTCGCCCCGCTGCTGACCGAGTTCACCGCCACGATCTACACACAGGACGATCCCGCCTTCCCGGCCGACGCTGACCCGATCCACGATACCGACCTGGCGATCAGTTGGCACCACGACATCGAGACAGTGCCGACGCTGATCCGCATTGTCGACGGCAGCGAGGTCGAGCGCACTGTTGGGTGGTCGAAATCCGACTGGCGGCGCATCACCGGTGTCGCCTCCCTCGGCGAACACCTTCCGGCGATGCGCCCCGGATGCGGGTCGATGAGTGTCGATCCGAACCTCGTCGACTCCCTGCGCGCCAGGCACAACGGCGGGGTCCTGCGCTCGCGACGAATCGAGCTGGCCGATCTCGACGACGAGATGGAGATCCTGTTCGAACGCGGCGTTACCGATGGCTTGCCCGTCACACCACCGACCGAGGAGCGCGTGTTGCGGATGCTGGAGGGCACCACTCGGGCACCCGACGAGGTCATCGCCGTCGTCGCCCCCGACCTCGTCGAGGTGACGGTCGAGAAGGTCGCAATCAACGCTGTGATGGCTGGATGCAAGCTGGAACACCTGCCGTGGGTGATCGCTGCACTCGAAGCGGTGTGCACCGACGAGTTCAACATCCACGGAGTGCTGGCCACGACGATGCCGGTAGGCCCGGTGCTGATCTGCAACGGCCCTGGCACGCGAGCCATCGGCCTGAACAGCGGGGTCAACGCGTTCGGCCAGGGTAGTCGCGCCAACCTGACGATCGGACGGGCGGTGCAGTTGGTGGTTCGCAATATCGGCGGCGGGCGGCCCGGTGGAGTTGACCGGGCGACTCATGGCAATCCCGGCAAATTGAGCTTCTGCTTCGCCGAGGACGAGGTCGGGTCGCCGTTCACATCGCTGGCGGTCAGCCGCGGTTTCGCAGCCGACG
>JANNHY010000311.1:0-6092 GCA_031404635.1 Ilumatobacteraceae bacterium | reverse complement strand
ACCGTGCACACCGTCGTCGTCGACAACGGGGTGATCATCGAAGCCCCGGGCGAATTGAACCTCGGTCGCACGACACGCTTGGCCAACCGTGCTCAACGCCGAGCACTCGGCGCGTTGTACGCGACGTGTGCGATTCCTGGTTGTCGGGTCCGCTACAGCCGCACCAAACTTCATCACGTCGTCTGGTTCCGCCACGGTGGCCGCACCGATATCGACAACCTTGTACCGGCCTGCGAACAGCATCACCAAAACATCCACAACAACGGCTGGCTCCTGACCCTGACCGCCGACCGCACCCTCTCCATCGGATTCCCCGACGGATCGATCATGACCACCGGACCACCCGACCGCAACACGGCCTGACCGGCCGGGCAACAGTCCCGGCGGCGATCACAACACCACCTGGATCTTCGACATCGTTCAGGCGCGGGCCATGTGAAATGGGGCCGAAGCGCACATTGGCGAGTCAGTAGTGAACCGTGAACCGACCACTGCGAGCCCTCAATCGCCCGCAAACCTCCAACCGTCCGGGCGCTGACCTAGCGCGCTGGACGTCTTACCCACCTGTGGCACCGCCGTGTGACTACCTTCGTCACGGCGGACATGAATGACCTCAGCTACCTGGCCATTCAAACTGAGCCACTACCCACGGCCGCCCAGACGTGGTGAACTAGGCGCCGGCAGAGGAGGGTCAATTGATCGAAACCGTCCCACTTCGGTTCCACGTACCGGAACCCCCGGCTCGACCGGGCGAACGGGCCGACTTTTCGTACCTCGACGTGCCGGAAGCCGGCAGCGTGTGGCGCCCCGACATCGACATCCATCCGAGCGAGATTCGCGACCTGGCCTACTCGATGGTCCGCGTTCTCGAAGACGACGGCTCGGCCGTCGGGCCGTGGACCCCCGAGGTCGACGTCGACGCGCTTCACGAGGGTCTGCGGGCAATGGTGACGACACGTGCCTACGACGACCGCATGACGACCGCTCAGCGGCAGGGCAAGACCTCGTTCTACATGCGCTGTACCGGGGAGGAGGCGATCGCCGTCGGTCATGCGCTGGAGCTGCAACCGAACGACATGTTCTTTCCCACATACCGACAGCAAGGATGGCTGATCGCTCGCGGCTGGCCGCTCGTCGAGATGATGTGCCAGGTCTTCTCCAACGAGAAGGACCGGCTGCACGGCCGGCAGATGCCGATCATGTATTCGGCCCGCGATGTCGGCTTCTTCTCGATCTCGGGCAACCTCGGCACGCAGTACATCCAGGCTGTCGGGTGGGCCATGGCGTCGGCCATCAAAGGTGATACCTGCATCGCCTCCGGTGTAGTCGGCGAAGGGACGACGGCCGAAGCCGATTTCCACCACGCCCTCACCTTCGCTGCTACGTATCAGGCGCCGGTGATCTTGAACGTGGTCAACAACCAGTGGGCGATCTCGTCATTCCAGGGCATTGCCGGCGGTAAACACTCGACCTTTGCGGCCCGTGGCACCGGCTACGGCATCCCCGCGCTGCGCGTCGACGGCAACGACTATCTGGCCGTGCTCGCCGCCACCCGCTGGGCCGCCGAACGGGCGCGCACCAACCATGGCCCAACATTGATCGAATGGGTCACCTACCGGGCGGCTGCTCATTCGACGTCCGACGATCCGTCGCGCTACCGGCCGGCCGACGAGTGGAAAGCGTGGCCACTCGGCGACCCGATCGAACGGCTGAAGAACCACCTCATCGCCCTCGGCAAATGGTCCGACGAGCAACACACCGACCTCTTGGCCGATACCGGCCGCCAGGTTCTGGCCGCGGCGAAAGAAGCGGAGAGCTACGGCACCCTCCTCGACGGGCGAGTGGGCGGCGCCAAGAGCGTCTTCGAGGACGTGTTCAAGGAGATGCCCGATCATCTGCAAAGGCAGCGCCGAGAGATGGATGGTCTGCGGTGAGCGTCATGCCCATGAACACAGCCATACGCTCGGCCATCGACGTGATGCTCGAGCGCGACGACAACGTCGTGGTGTTCGGCGAGGACATCGGCTACTTCGGCGGAGTGTTCCGGTGCACCGAGGGGTTGCAGGCCAAGTATGGCAGCGACCGGGTATTCGATACGCCGATCGCCGAGGGTGGCATTATCGGCGCCGCCGTCGGGATGGGTGCCTACGGGCTGCGTCCGGTGGCCGAGATCCAGTTCGCCGACTACGTCTATCCTGGCCTCGACCAGTTGATTTCGGAAGCCGCCCGTCTGCGTTACCGGTCGAGCGCCGAGTTCACGGCGCCACTGACGGTGCGAATGCCTTGCGGCGGCGGCATTCACGGCGGGCAGACGCACAGCCAGAGCCCGGAAAGCCTGTTCACCCATGTCTGTGGGCTGAAAACGGTGCTGCCGTCGAACCCGTACGACGCCAAGGGGCTGCTGATCGCGTCCATCGAAGACGACGACCCGGTGATCTTCCTCGAACCGAAGCGGATCTACAACGGACCGTTCGACGGCCATCACGACAGGCCGATCGTGCCGTGGTCGAGCCACCCCCTCGGGGAGGTGCCCGACGGTTACTACCGGGTGGAACTCGGCAGCGCAGCTGTTCGCCGCGAAGGCGCCGACCTCACCGTGTTGGCCTACGGCACGATGGTCCATGTGGCCGAGGCGGCGGCAGTCGAAACCGGTATTGATGCCGAGATCGTCGACCTGCGCACCCTGCTGCCACTCGACACCGACACCATCGCGGCTTCCGTGAAGAAAACCGGGCGGTGCGTCATCGTCCACGAGGCGACGCGCACCAGTGGCTTCGGCGCCGAGTTGTCGGCGACCGTGCAGGAGCACTGCTTCTATCACCTCGAAGCGCCGATCGAGCGTGTAACCGGGTGGGACACCCCGTATCCCCACGCTCAGGAATGGGACTACTTTCCAGGGCCCACCCGTGTCGGCGCCGCCTTCCACCGCGTGATGGAGGCTTGAAATGGGCGAGTACGTGGTCAAACTTCCCGACGTCGGCGAAGGGATCGCCGAGGCCGAGATCGTCGAATGGCACGTTCAGGTCGGCGACACGATCGCCGAGGATCAGGTGATGGTCGAGGTGATGACCGACAAGGCGACGGTCGAGCTACCATCGCCCGTCGCCGGCATCGTCTTGTCGGTCGGCGCGGCTGTTGGCGACATACTCCCTGTCGGCTCGCCGCTGATCCGTATCGATGTCGACGGCGACGAGACGAGTACGGCTCCGACGGCGCCGCCCACCGAGCAGCCCGAGACACCTCCGGCCCCACCGCCCTCACCGGAGGCCCCACCGGCCGCTCCGGCTCCCCCGCCGCTACCCGATCGGGGTGACAGGCCCACCGCCGCGCCGGCAGTGCGCCTGCGCGCCGACGCTCTCGGCATCGACCTTGCCGAGGTCATCGGCACCGGACCCGATGGACGAGTCGTTCACGCCGACCTCGACACTCACCTCACGCTCACCCGAGTGCCGTCACAAGCGACGAGCCCGCAGACCGATGACACCATCGACGACGTGCCGATCGTCGGCTTGCGGCGCAACATCGCCCAACGCATGCAGGTTGCCAAGGCCCGCATTCCGCATTTCACGTATGTCGAGGAGATCGACGTCACCGAATTGGAGCGATTACGAGCCGAACTCAACCAGCAGGATGCCGACCGGCGGTCCAGGTTGACCGTGCTGCCGTTCCTGATGCGTGCGATGGTCATCGCCATCCGCGACTTCCCGCAGATGAATGCCCGATACGACGACGACATCGGTGTCGTGCATCGTCACCAATCCGTGCATCTCGGTGTCGCCACTCAGACACCGAAGGGGCTGATGGTGCCCGTCGTCACGAACGCGGCGAGACGCGACCTGTGGGACACTGCCGACGAGGTCAGCAGGCTGTCCGCCGCCGCTCGCAACCACAAGATCACCATCGAGGAATTGAGTGGATCGACGATCACGATCAGTAGCCTCGGCTCGTTGGGCGGGATCGTGTCTACTCCGATCATCAACTACCCCGAGGTGGCGATAATCGGCGTCAACAAGATCACGACGCGGCCTGTCTACGTCGACGGCACCGTAGTTCCCCGCCAGATCATGAACCTGTCGTCGTCATTCGACCACCGTGTGGTCGACGGCGCCGATGCCGCGTTGTTCATCCAACGGATCAAGACCATTCTCGAGACCCCGGCCCTTCTGTTCATGCCGTAGCCACATCCGCCTGGCATGCTGTTTGTCCGATGAGCGTCGCAGCACCAACCCTCACCGGCACCTACGTCCAGCTCGAACAGCTCCGCTTGGAGTTCGCCGAGCAACTGACCGCCGCAGGCAACGAGGATCGATCGACGTACGCATGGACAGCCGTGCCACCGACGGTCGAAGGCATGCAGCGCTACATCACCGGCCTGCTCGACGATCAGCAGGCGCGCAGCGTGGTGCCTTTCGTGCAGCGCCGGCTGAGCGACGGTGCCCTCGTCGGCTGCACCCGCTACCTGCGCCTCGAATGGTGGGGTGGCAACGCCTTGCCCGACGAGGTCGAGATCGGCGGCACCTGGCTGGCACGGTCGGCGCAGCGCACGCCGATCAATACCGAGGCCAAGTACCTGCTGTTGAGCAACGCTTTCGACGCGTGGAACGTGCACCGCGTTTCGATCTGTACCGACACCCGCAACACCCAGAGCAGAACGGCGATCCTGCGCATCGGCGCGACGTTCGAAGGAATTCTGTTCAGCCATCGAGGATCGTACGCGGCGGGCGAGCAGCAAACCGTTGCCCGCGACTCGGCGATGTATTCCGTGATCCGCCGTGACTGGCCGGCGGTCAAGCACGACCTCGAGGACAAGCTGCGGTGATCGAGCAACAGGTCACGCCAAAGCCCGTGATGCTGGTGACCGGAGCCAGTCGCGGCATCGGCGCGGCGATCAGCCGGCTAGCCGCTGCCGGGGGTTACGCCGTGGTCGTCAACTACGCCGCCAGCGGCGAGGCCGCCGCCGCCTTGGTCGAAGAGATCGGCAACAATTCATTTGCGGTGCAGGCCGACGTCGGCGACGAGGCTGCGGTGCTGGCGATGTTCGCCGAGATCGACGCGCGCTGCGGTCACCTCGACGTGCTGGTCAACAACGCCGGTATCGCCGGTGGCTACGGCACGCTCGATACCTACACGGTCGAGGCACTCGAGCGTCTGTGGTCCGTGAACCTGACCGGTCCGTTCGTCTGCGCGCGCGAGGCCGCCCAACGAATGCAAGCCGGTGGTCGCGGCGGTTCGATCGTCAACATCTCGTCGAAGGCTGCGGTGCTCGGAGGACCGAACGAATGGGTGCACTACGCAGCATCCAAAGGGGCGATCGACACGATGACGATCGGCCTGGCCAAAGAGTTGGCGCCGCACGGCATCCGCGTCAACGCCGTTCGTCCTGGTCTGATCGAGAGCGATTTCCACCTACATGCCACACCGGGTCGAGTCGAGCGGATGACGCCGATGGTGCCGATGCAACGCGTCGGCACGCCCGACGAGGTGGCCGAAGCGGTGTTGTGGTTGGCCTCTCCTGCGGCCAGCTACGTGACCGGTGCGTTCATCGAGGTCACCGGTGGTCGTTGAACCCGGGCGACGCGCACCATGTGGCGAACCCACAGGCCCGCCGCGACCGTCGCCACACACGCACCCAAGGTCACCGGCGGCAGCACGCCGGGGCCTTTGGCATCGAAGAGCTGCCCGAGCGACCACGGCATCACCAGCCCTCCGAGTCCGGCGGCGCCGATGAATGCCGAGGTCGCCGCCCCGGAGAGCGCCAGATGGGCCTCGGCATAGCCGATCATCGCCGCGAACTGCGGAGCGATCGACACACCGAAAACGAAGGTGACGATCCACAAGCCGATGTTGCCGCCGTTCACCACGACCAGCGCTGCTGACGAGAGCAAGGCGACCGTCATCGAGCCGACCAGCATCCACCCGGCACTGAAATGACCCGCCAGCCAGATCGAGGCGACACGCCCCACCGAGAACCCGACCCAGAAGATCACCGTGACTCCTGTTGCCGTGTTGGCGTCGCCGTACCCGATCTGTTCGACGTAGGAGTGGATCCATCCGGCAAAGCCCACCTCGAGGGCGACATAGACGAAGAAGAA
>JANNHY010000310.1:0-12012 GCA_031404635.1 Ilumatobacteraceae bacterium | reverse complement strand
GCAGGGGTGCTGGTGGACCCAACCAGCAAACTGGCTGGCAGGGGCGCCTACCTGCATGATCGTCGCGAATGCTGGGAGCGCGGCTTGCGACACCACCGTGGCGTTGGCGCCGATCGATGCGCCGTCGTCGACGTGGGTCTCGACAACCTGCCAGCTCTTATTGAATGCCCGCGGCACGAGATCGTTGGTGAACGTCGCCGACGGGCCGACGAACACGTCGTCGCCGATGTGCACCCCCCGGTACACGCTGACGTTGTTCTGCAGCTTGCAGCGGTCGCCCACCACTGCCTGGGTATCAATGTAGACGTTCTTGCCCAAAACGCAGTCTTTCCCAATGTGAGCGCCGATGCGTACGTGAGCGTGATGCCAGACTGTGGTACCAATACCCACATCAGCGCCTTCTTCGACGATCGCCGTGGGATGCACCCGAACATCTGAACCTGACATCGCCAAGACGTTATCGACGGCGGAAACCTCGATCATCGCCCGACGCGTGTCTATCGTACGAACATGGGCGACCGGCGGACTTGGTTCTCCAATCAGATTTCGGGTCCGGCCGTCCGCGCCTGGCCGGCCACGCTTGCCGTTGCCATCACGGCACTGTTGTGTACGTGGGTGTTCGGTGTCCCTCGCTACGGAGCACCCGACGAGGTCGCGCACACGACCAAGGCGTACGGCACAGCACACGGTGAGACGATCGGTTCGCCGGTGCCCGAGGCCAGCCCTCTGATCCGTTACTTCGACATTCCGGCGGGTCTGATCACCGGCGACCCGTGCTTTGCGTTCCACTCCGACGTCAACGCCTCGTGCGCCGTGGCCATCAATGACCCGCGCATGATTCAGTACGCAACCACCGCAGGGACGTACCCGCCCGCGTACTACGCGGTCGTCGGCGGCGTCACCCGTGTGTTCGGTACCGGGCAATCCGTTCTCAGCTACCGGCTGATCTCGGCCCTGATCGGTGCCGTGCTGCTCACCCTGGCGTTGTGGTTGATGCGTCGCGCCGGCGGCCGGAAGGCGGCACTGGTGCTGATCGCTCTCAATCCGATGACGATCTTCATCGTCGCCAGTACCAACCCGGCGTCCACCGAACTCGCCGGCACGCTGCTGCTGTGGGCCTATGTCGCCGTGTTGTTGACCGGCGCCACGGTGGCCGGCCGGCGGCAGTTGATGCTGGCCTCGACTATCGCAGCCGTCATCGTGGTCGTCAGGCCCGTCGCCTTGCCGTGGGTGGCCATTGCCCTCGGCAGCTTCTTGCTGCTGGAACGGCGGCCGTTCGCCGCCGAGCGCCGCGCCTCCTCGCGCTTGCTCCTCAGCAGTTCGGCACCGCTGGTGGTTGCCATCGCCGTGTCTGCGGCCTGGAGCCGCTATGCCGGCGTCGGCTTGACCGACGACAAGTACGTTGTCACCGACTCGAGCGTCGCCATGTTCCGTTTCGGCCTCGGGCGGACGGCGGAACTCTTCCAACAGGCGTTCGGCTGGCTCGGCTGGCTCGATACTGCCCTGCCCACACCCACGTACGCACTGTGGATTGTGTGCCTCGTCCTCATCGCCGCGCTCGTCGCCTTCGCCGCCGAGCGTCGAGTCAAGCTGACCCTGGCGGCGATCGGTGCGATCTGGGTGTTCTACCCGGCGATCTACGTCGTTCTTGCCAAGACGCCGCAGGTGTGGCAGGGGCGCTACAACCTGCCGTTGCTGGGCGGTGTGGTGCTGTGTGGATTGCTCGGCACCCGAGCAACGCCATGGTCATCGCAGGCCGGGGCGATCGCACGATTCTGCGCAGCGTCGTGGGTGATCATCGAAGTCGTCGCCCTGTATCAGACCCTGCGCCGATTCATGGTCGGGGCGACCGGCAGTGTGCTGCTGCGCGGTGGCTGGAAGCCCCCGATCAACGCCTGGCTGCTACTGACGCTCAACGCCGCTTCCGCCGGCGTCGTCGCCTGGCTGATGACCCGGCCTCGACTCGAACACCCTGGCAACGCAGATCATTCGCGTTAACAGCGCCGTGAGGTGATCTTGGACGGTGTGCTCGGAGAGGAACGTTTGACGCGCCAGGCCGCGCGTGCCAATGCCGGTGGCGAGATGACCGAGAATCTCGCGCTCGCGTCCTGGCTGCGCGCACGGTCACCCACATGACCAGAATTCTCGAGCAGGTGCCCCGATTCTTGCGAGCCACAAGTCTCCTACTACGGTAGTAGTCTTTGTGGATGCCCCGTGGAAACCCTTCACCAAAGCTGGCGATCACCGTCGATCCCGATGTCCATGAACGAGTCGTGACCGCAGCCGCCGAGGATGGCGTCAGTGTCTCGGCCTGGATGACCGCCGCCGCCCGACGAACGCTGCTGGTTCGAGATGGACTATTTGCTGTCGCCGAGTGGGAAATTGAGCACGGCGCGCTCACCGAGGACGAACTCAGCGCCGCACGCCTGCGAGTTGCCGACGAGCTTGCTTCGACCGTCCCGAAGCGTTCCGCATGAGCGTCGTCTACGACGCCGGCGTGCTCGTCGCCGCCGACCGCAACGACCGCCGGATCTGGGCCGATCACCGGGCACGCCTCGAACTCGGCCTCGTGCCCACAACCACGGCGCCCGTCGTCTCCCAGGTCAGCCGCTCGCCTCGGCAGGTGCAGCTTCGCCGATTCCTGCGTGGGTGCGGGATCGTCGCCTTCTCGGCCGAACAGGCCCATCCAGTCGGGGCCCTGCTCGGTGACGCGAGAACCTCGGATGTCGTCGATGCCCACCTCGCTGTCATCGCCGGCGAGACCGGCTCAACGGTGCTGACAGACGACCCGGACGACCTCCGACACCTTTCCAGCCAGCTCGTCTCTCCTGTTCCGGTGCTGCCGATCCGAGCCTGAATCCCGTCGTTAGCAGCTGGCGCCGACTGCTAGAGCCAGTCCGATCTCTTGAACTTGCGGTAGAGGCCAAGGCACACGCTGATCATGACAGCCAGGATCAACGGGTATCCCCAGCTCGACTGCAGCTCGGGCATGTGTTCGAAATTCATGCCGTAAACGCCGGCCAGCATGGTCGGCACGGAAGCGATCGCCACCCATGCCGAGATCTTGCGCATGTCCTCGTTCTGGCGGATCGACACACGGGTGAGGTTGGCGGCGAGGATGCTCGTCAGCAGATCGTGCAACGTGCCGACCCGTTGCCCGACGGACGCGAGGTGATCGTGCACGTCGCGGAAATACTGGCGCAGCTCGTCGGCCACGGCGCTGAAGCGTCGGTGAGACAGCCAGTCGAGCGGCTCGAGCAGCGGTGTGAGCGCGTCCTGAACCAGCAGCACCGTCCTCAGCAGGCCGTAGATCCGCTCGACCGGGTTGTCGCCGCCATGCCGGTTGAACACTTCCCGCTCCACCTCGCGCACATCGCGTTCGAGGCCGGCGATCACCGGTTCGTAGTCGTCGACGACATGGTCGACAATCGCGTACAGGACCGCGCCGGATCCGAAACACAACAGTTCCGGCCGAGCCTCCAGGCTCTGGCGAACACCGGTAAGGCTTGACGGCGCGTTGTGACGTAGGTGCAACACCGCGTGAGGTGTCAAGAAGATTTGGATCTCGCCGAACTCGACCTCCTCGGCACTGTCGAGGTACTTGGCCGTCTTCAACACGACGAACAACGCATCGCCGTACTGTTCCAGCTTGGGTCTCTGATGCGCGTTGAGCGCGTCCTCGACCACCAGGTCGTGCAGGTCGATGTGCAACCGGATCTGTTCGAACTCGGCCTTGGTCGGCTCGAGCAGACCTGTCCAGCTGAATGCGTCGTCGCCACAGACGGTGCGCCAATCGGTGGTGTCGAAGCGACCCGGTCGCCGCACGCCGTCGACGTAGAGGGCGCTATCCACGATCACTCTCAGATAGTTGCACATCAATCGATCGACGTCGACAGGTGCGACCATCGGAGATGCTCAGCAGGGCAGAATGAGCACGTCGCCGGGATCGCTGATGTACGGCTGAGACCGCCCCAAACCGTTGCGTTTGACGACTCGCGCCCCGATACGGGGCCCCGATACGGGGCCGCAGTCGTCAAACGCAGCACGGCAGTGACGATCTGGTGACGGGCATTCCGACCCTGGTGAGACTGATCGAGCGACACGCACAATGGTCGGATGGATGCTCCGGCCACGAACGACGACGCCAACGGGTCGTCACCCGTCGGCCACGGGGCGGTCATCATCGGCGGTGGCATCATGGGCTGCTCGATCGCCCTCGAGCTCGCCAGGCGCGGGTACTCACCACTCGTGCTCGACAAGGGACCGGGACCAGGAGCGGGCTCGACGAGTTCTTCATCGGCGATCATCCGCTTCAACTACTCCACGCCCGACTCGGTCATGCTGGCGTGGGAGTCCGCCCACATGTGGACGCAGTGGGCCACATACATCGGGGTCACCGACGAGTTGGGGATGGCGCAGTTCGTGCGCACGGGTCTGCTGGTGCTCGACTCGCCGGCGACGCCGCTGCGCAACGTGCAACAGCTGTTCGATGACGTCGGCGTTCCCTATGAGCCGCTCAACACGGCGGCACTGCACGAACGTTTCCCGAGCCTCGATCTCGGCCGCTACTACCCGCCAAAGTCAGTCGACGACGACGCCTTCTGGGATGACAACCATGGAGAACTCGTGGCCTATCTCACCCCAGACGCCGGATTCGTCGATGACCCGGCGTTGGCCGCGCACAACCTGATGGTGGCTGCGACCGCCGCCGGGGCGACGTTCCGCTTCCGCACCGAGGTTGTCGGCATCAGCCGGCACAACGAGCGCGTCAGTGCGCTGCAGTTGGCCGGCGGCGAGGTGCTGCCATGTGCGATCGTCGTCAACGCTGCAGGGCCGCACTCGTCGAAGGTGAACAACCTCGCCGGCCTGGCTACCGACAAGGGCGTGACGACGCGAGCCCTTCGTCAGGAGGTCGACGTACTCCCCGCGCCGCATGGCTTCGCGATGCACGACGGTGGTGTCATCGTCACCGATGCCGACCTCGGCACCTATTTCCGGCCCCACCTCGGTGGCATGCTTGTGGTCGGTGGTGTCGAGCCCGACTGCGACACACTCGAATGGATCGACGACCCGGACAACTTCAACGACATGCCCACCGCCGAGGTCTGGGAGGCCCAGACCACCAGGGTGGCGCGTCGGTTACCAGACATCGGAATCCCGGTGCGGCCCACCGGGATCGCCGCCCTCTATGACGTCTCCACGGACTGGGTGCCCATCTACGACCGCAGTGACCTCGACGGCTTCTACCTTGCCATCGGTACGAGCGGGAACCAGTTCAAGAACGCCCCGATGGTCGGCACGATCATCGCCGACATCATCGCCGCCTGTGAGGCAGGCCGCGATCATGATGCCGATCCCATCTCGGTCAGCTGTCCCCTGACCGGCAACGTCGTCAACGTCGGCCACTTCTCGCGGACACGCCCCGTTCACTCGACCACCAACAGCGTCCTCGGCTAGATCACTTGTCAAGCGTTTGAGTAACTTCGGCTGATGATCATCGTCCGATCGGAAGACATCGCCAACACCGGCCGCCATGTGTCGGGCCCCGGCTGGGACAGCAAGCGGATGATCGTCAAAGGCGACGGCATGGGCTACAGCGTGCACGAGACGACGATCCTCGAGGGCTCGGAGAGCCACCTCCATTACAAGAACCACCTCGAGACCAACTACTGCTTCGCCGGAGAGGGCGAGGTCGTCGACGTCGCGACAGGCGAGACGTTCCAGGTAAGTCCGGGAACGATCTACGCCCTGGATCAGCACGACGAGCACATCCTCCGCGCGACCAAGGGCGACCTCCACCTCGTTTGTGTCTTCAACCCGCCCGTCGCCGGCACCGAGACCCACAACGCCGACGGCGGCTACGAGCTGATGCCTGACTGACTGCACCCGGTCCGAACCAACGTCACTCGGCATACATTCATTGGTCGATGTCGAAACGCAATCACCTGCCGGAGGATTGGGAGCAGATCGTCCGGCGCCGCGTGGCGTACTGGCACGTGCTGAGCCAGCCCGAGCAGACTCGGCTCGCCGAGTTGGCCGACTTCGTCATGGCCAACAAGCGGTGGGAGGCGGCGAAGGGGTTCGCCCTGACCGACGAGATCGTCGTGACGATCGCCGCCCAAGCTGCTGTGCTGATCCTCGGCCTCGACACCGATTACTTCGCCAAGGTCACCTCGATCATCGTTCACCCCAGCGCGTTCTCGATCCCCGGTCCTCGTCCGAGCGCAATTCGCGGCGCGATCGACGACGGTGCGCATCCGGTGCTCGGCGAGGCCCATCACGACCGCGGCCCGATTCTGCTCGCCTGGGACGAAGCCCGGTATGGCGCCCGCCACCGAGGGCGTGGCCACAACGTCGTGCTGCACGAATTCGCCCACAAGGTGGACATGCTCGACGGAGTGGTCGACGGCACGCCGCTGCTACCCGACCAGGCGGCGCTCGACCGGTGGATCGCGGTGTGCGCCTCGGAGCTCGACCTGATCCGCAGTGGTCAGGGCGGACCATTGCTGCGCGACTACGCGGCGACGGATCCCGGCGAATTCTTCGCGGTCGCCACGGAGGTCTTCTTCGATCAGCCGATCGAGTTCCGCGAAGCCAAACCACAGCTGTACGAGGTGCTCTCCGGTTTCTACCGGCAAGACCCGGCAGCACGGGAGGAACTCGTCCGTCACTGAGTTGGTCGAGTCGAGCGGTCATGATGGCGACATGGCAATCCTTCGTGACCATCCCTATGAGGGCTCGAACTTCCTCGTCGACCTGGGTGCCTACGATCCGGCCGACATCCGGGCGACGTTCTTCCGGGTCGAACTGCCTGATGCGATCATCGACGAAGTCGCGTATCGCAGCGGAAACGACAAGACACAGGAATCCCGCAAGCAGCCCGGACTCGCCAAGTACGGCCACCTCGTGCTCAAGCGGGGACTCATCGGATCGACCGACCTGTGGGAGTGGTGGCGGCAAGCCCGCGAAGCACAGTCGAACGTCGACCGCGACATCACCGTCACGCTGCTCGACGAGGAGCGCGCACCGGTGTGGAGCTGGCGGTTCCGCAATGCGTTCCCAGTGAACTATCGGGTGACCCCGCTCGATTCGAACTTCGGCGACATCGCCGTCGAGGAACTCACGTTGACGTTCGATTCGATGGACATCGAATGACTGGGGTTCACGGCAGCGGCTTGGCGTAGACCGCCTCGAAGGAGCGCAGTTCGAAGCCCAGGCTGGTGTACAGGTGGAATGCGCCGCCGGGGTTGTCGGTGTCGACGCCGAGTGCCGCCTCGGTCATGTCACGGGCCTTCAGTTCGCGCAGGCTCATGGCGATGAGGGCTGCGGCTATGCCCCGGTTACGCCACTGTGCATGCGTCGAGATGTACTCGGTGTAACCGCGCCGGTAGCCCATCGTCGAGTTCTCCTCGGGATTGATGAAACTCTTCACCTGCCCGACGATGGTGTCACCCACCCAAGCGATCTTCCACAACGACTCGTCGCGCAATGGGTCGTCGTGAAATTGCCGGTAGTCCTGCTCGGTTTCCTCGTGGAAGTCCCACGACCCGCGGAATGCCTCGGAGTGGGCTTCCCAGATCGGGCGCATCATCTCCGGGGTCACGGGGCGGATCTCGACACCTTCGGGCAGCCGCAGGTCGGGTATGTCGTCGAGGTGAGGTCGCACCAGCGCGGCTTCGAAGCGGATCGCCCGGTAGCCGACGGACTCCAGCCACGCCGACTCGTGGGTCGGTGCCAGACCCGGCCCAGGGTGAGGCGCATATGCCCGGAACCTGGCGCGGGCGACGCCGTCGGCCAGCGGTCGCATGTGGATTTCCTGGGCGGCGACCATCGCCAAGAACAGCGGCTCGGCCAGGTGAGCCGGCCGCGTCGGTGCGAAAACGATGTAGTCGCGCCAGCCCTCATCGAGGTCCTCCCAACTGACTCGGGCATAGGCGACCGGCTGACCTGCCGTGGTCTCGACCACAACGACGTCGGTCGCCGGGTCGCAATTGGTCAGGTTGGCGTACGTCACGTCGATCTGCTCGGCGGTCGGCACCTCGGAAAACCCAGAGTGCTGCCGGTACTCGGTCAGGATCTTGGCCAGGATCGCATGATCTGCAGGGCCGCGGTACGGGCGGGCCACATACGGTGCGGGCAGCGGCATTTCCATTGGGCCAACGTTAATTGCGCCTAACGATGGGGCCAGTGACCGGCCCACCGGAGTGGTGCCCGATGTCAAGCGCCTGCATCGAGATCTGGCGCATCCGGAACTTCTGGATCTTTCCAGTGACGGTCATGGGAAAGTCGTCGGTGATGTGCACGTGGCGGGGAATCTTGAAATGGGCGATCCGTCCATGGCAGAACGCGGCGACGTTTTCGCGGGTCATGCTGGCCCCTTCGCGTACGCGGATCCACGCGACTAGCTCTTCGCCGTACTTTTAGTCGGGAACACCGATCACCTGCACGTCGACAATGTCGGGGTGGGAGTAGAGGAATTCCTCGACTTCGCGTGGGTAGATGTTCTCGCCGCCGCGAATGATCATGTCCTTGATCCGCCCGACGATGCTCAGGTATTCGTCGGAATCCATGATGGCGAGGTCACCGCTGTGCATCCAGCCGTCGGCATCGATGGCCTCGGCGGTCATTTCCGGCTCGTTCCAGTAGCCGAGCATCACCGAGTAGCCCTTGGTGCACAGCTCACCCGGCTCGTTGAGGCCAAGGGTGGCACCGCTGGACGGGTCGATGATCTTGACCTGCACGTGAGGGTGGACCCGCCCAACAGTGCCGACGCGCTTGTCGAGGGGGTCGTCGGGTGAGGTCTGGGTCGACACCGGCGAAGTCTCGGTCATGCCGTAGCCAATTGTGACTTCGTGCATGTGCATCTCGTCGACGCACTGCTTCATGACCTCGACCGGGCATGGCGAGCCGGCCATCATCCCGGTTCGCAGCGACGACAGGTCAAAGTTGTGGAACTCGGGGTGGGCGAGCATGGCGATGAACATCGTCGGCACGCCGAGCACGCTCGTGCAGTGCTCGGCCTCGAGCGCCTGCAGCGTGGCGAGGGCGTCGAACGACGGCGCCGGCAGCACCGTCGTCGTGCCGTGAGTGAGGCAGGCCAGGTTGCCGATCACCATCCCGAAGCAGTGGTAGAAGGGCACCGGTATGCACACCCGATCGGCCTCGGTGTAGCCGAACCCCTCGCCGCAGAAGTAGCCGTTGTTGAGCAGATTGCGGTGGCTGAGGGTTGCGCCTTTGGGGAACCCGGTCGTGCCGCTGGTGTACTGGATGTTGATCGGATCGTGGTTTGTCAACGAGGCGCTGCGGGCGGCCAGTCTCTCGGGTGCGACGCGGTCGGCGGCGGCCAGCAGGGCAGCCCAGCCCGGGGTGTCGAGCAACACGACATGCTCGAGATCGGGCAACGAGGGGCGGACCTCGGCGATCATCGCCGCGTAGTCGCTGGATTTGAAGCCCGTCGCCGACACCAAGGCTCGACAGCCCGACTGGGCCAGCGAGTAGCGCAACTCCTCGGTCTGGTAGGCGGGGTTGATGTTCACCAGAACCACTCCCACCTTCGCTGCGGCGAATTGGATGTACACCCATTCGGCACAGTTGGGGCTCCACATCCCCAGGCGGTCCCCTTTGTCGAGACCCATACCGATCAAGCCACGGGCCAGCCGATCGACCTGCTCGGCGAGGTGGCGGTAGGTGAGCCGGATCCCCTGGAAGGGGACCACCAGCGCCTCCCGGTCGGCGTAGGCGGCGACGGTGCGGTCGAAGGCCGAGCCGATCGTCTCTTCCAACAGCGGTGTGGCGGTAACGCCGGTCGCGTGCGCGGTGGTGGTCATTTGGATCCCCCTGTGTCGAGACTGTTGGATCGTCTGGACTGTATCCCTCGGCGGCTAGGGTCCGACCAGGGGGGTATCACAATGCCAGATCACGACGACGCCATATCGACCTTGGAAGCGGAACTCGGGGCGCTGGAGAAATTCGTCCGCGAGTTGCCACCCGACGACTGGAGTCGGACCACACTGTTGGAGCCATTCGACGCGGCGACGCCCCCGTGGGACGTCAAGGAGTTGATCGCCCACATCGACATCTCGATCGGGTTGACGCTCGGGCTCCTCGACTCGATACAAACCGGCCAACCCGGTCGCGATCGGGTCAGTTTCTTCATCGCCGATCGAAGTCAAGTTGCGCCCGTCGTCTACGACTACGCCAAGAGCCTCGCCAGCCAACACAGCCCCGCGTCGCTGTCCGACAAACTCAGTGAAACGTTCCGAGCAACCGTGGCCGGGGCGCGAGAGCACGCACCGGACGAAATCGGGTCGGGCTACTTCGCGCTGATGCGCCTCGACGAGTGGGTCCCAACCAGAACGGTTGAGGCAGTGGTGCATGGCTTGGATTTGACCGCTGCCGTAGGTGCGTCGGCGATTTCGCTCGACGCCGGCGTGGTGACGACGACCGCCATCTTGGAAGAACTACTGGCGCGCCGAACCGTGGCCGGCCGCCCCGCTGACCTGAGTGACGATATGGCATTCATCCGCGCCGCCGCCGGGCGCGCCAAGCACTCCGATCCACGATTTCCGGTCGTGGTCTGACCGACCAGCTTGTTGTCACATGGGCGGCGGTGGCGGCGTGGACGACGACGGCATCGGCGATGCGGGCGCCGATGCGGCCATCGAACCGTCGTCGTACTTCGGGTAGGTGTCGGTCATCAGCAGGCCGTAGGACTGCACCTGCAAACTGAAGCGCATGACCTTGAGCACGAAGTCCCACATGCCCCGTGACTGCGTGCCGGTGATGACGATCGCGAACCACGAGATCAAGATCACCACGGCCGCGGCGATGCTGAGCACCGCGGCGATGATCGCCGCAGGGATGATCCAGATCAACCGGAGCCCGTTCGTGAGGCGGTTGGCCGGCTCCTCGAATGAGATGCCACTGCGCACCGGTACCGGCCCAGGGTCGGTACCGAACGCGGGATAGGGATCGAACAGCAGCCACGCGTAGCCGGAGACTCGGCAGTAGTACTCGAGCCAGCTGCGCTGAAGGTTCCAGATCCCCTCGTTGCGCTTCCCGGTGAACACGATGATGAACCACTGGACGACCGCGAGGATCTGAGCGAGGTAGCCCCACACATGCGACACGATGAGGTGTGGGATGGCGAGGATGATTCGAAACGCCACCGTCAACCGGTTGCGATTCTCCTCGTAGTCCACGTCGTACCTGAATACCGACATTGCGCCTCCTTTGGAACCGTCCCCCTTGCGCGCATCGTACCCTCTCGTGGTGCAGGCCTCGGGGACCGAGGGTGCCATCACGGATGACAGGCCAGACCAGGTGCTACGCCTCGTCGGAGGCGAGCAGCGCGTAGATCTTTCGCCTCGTCTCGTCGAGCAACTCTGTTGCACGCTGCCGCTGCGCGTTGGTGCCCGCCATCGCAACCTGCTTGGTCGCCAGCAGCAGGTGGTGGATTGCATGGCGAAGGCTCGGGGCGCCAACGCCTGCGTCGTTCGATGCGTCGTCCCACGGCGCGGTCTTGGTGGAAGCAAGTTCTTCGGCAGCGGTGCGGCCGGCATCGGTGAGGCTCGACACCTTCTTGCCGTCCTGGTCATTCGTCGTGATGAGACCTTCATCGGCGAGCAACTGGATGGTCGGATAGATCGCGCCCGGGCTCGGACTCCATGCCTCGCCGCTGCGCTCGCGGATCTCCTGGATCATCTCGTAGCCGTGCATCGGACGTTCGAGTAGCAACAGCAGCGCTGCGGTGCGCACATCGCCGCGCCCTCGTCGTGGACCGCGGCCCATCGGCGCATCCGGACCAAGGCCGAATCCGCGACCGCGGCGACCGGATCCGCGTTCGCGTCGGCCACCGAATGGACCGCCAGGGCCACCTCTGTGTTCGTGTTCGTGTTCGTGTTCGTGTTCGTCGGATCGTGGATCCATGGTGCTCTCCTTGCTCGTCGCCGCCGAGCGGTCAGCGAGTGGGTAGTAATGATGCAGTCACGATATATCGTTATTGCATCGTCC
>JANNHY010000309.1:0-3138 GCA_031404635.1 Ilumatobacteraceae bacterium | reverse complement strand
AACAAAACAGCTTCGGAGGCTGCGGCCTTCATTCACGACCTCCGTGAACGAGTCCCGGCATCGCCTCACGCCGACGTAGTCCTTGCACCGCCCTTTACACCGACGACTCCTCGGCGCCGACGGCACAGCGGGCCAGCGTGTCGACGACCACGAGGCCGGCGTCGATCTCGCCCGCGAGTGCAGCCAGTGCCGAGCCGTCGGCGGGTGAGAACAGGTTGACTGCCGCCGGGTACCAGTGGATGTTGTCGAGATCCGGGGCGCCGTGGTACATCGACCAGGCCTCCTGGCGGGCGATGACCCCTCGCCGACGACGTAGAGCACGTTGCGTTGCTTGGTCGCCTGCCCCATCCATGGCCGCCCGGTGGCCACGCACGCTGCCAGGTCGATTGCAGCGAAGCTCTTTCCGGACTTCGGCGGCCCGTAGCTCATCGTCACCGACCGTGTCGGCAGCAGTCCCTCGACGAGCCATTCGGGGCGTGGCAGGGCGTTGAGTGCCAACCCGCGCACGACCCGGGCCCGCATCCGCTCGAGCAGTGGGGGGGAGTCACCATCGAGATCGGGGACGGCGTAGCGGCTCACTTCGGGCACGCGTTCGTCTTGCCGTCGACGCCCTTGTCGAACCCGCTGCGGATCGTTGCTTGCACCTCTCGGTCGGTCAGCCCGGCGCGCACGGCCGCCTCGTGAAGCTGATCGAGCGCCCGGTCGACCTCTTCACCGGTCGCCTTGTGCTCGTGGTAGTCGAGCCCGATCCGGTTCGCCGCCCATACCAGTGTGTCGTTGCGGGTGCCGTCTGCAGCCATCGCCACCCTGCCGATGAGCCCGGTGGGCGACCAGCGGCCGCGAGCGAACCGAGCCGGATCGAGCTGCACCGAGCGGTGGCTGTCTACCGGCGGCACCGTCGGGGCCGGATCGGTGAGCAGCGCGAGCAGAGCGGCCGGCGCGGGGTTGAGCGCCACGCTGATCGGCGTGAACCACTCGTAGCGGCGACCCGAGTGGTGCAGCGACGGCGGCAGGATCGCATAGCCTCCGGCGCCACGCCAATCGCAGTGCTCGGTGAACCGGGTGCGGTTGCCGAGTCCGGTCGGGGCGAGGTAGTAGTGCCAGCCGGCGCCGGTACGCACGACGGGCCCACCGGGCATGTCGACGGCCCAGCGGAAGTCGGCGGTCCCCTCGAGCTGGTCGTCGTGGTCGATGTCGAACACGTCGCAGACGACTCCGGTGTGCACTGCGATGTTGGCGGCCGGCCACTTGCTCCACCACGCGTGGATCTGGGCGAGGTCGGTGCTGGCGTCCTCGAAACCGTTCTTGGTCCTGGGGTGCTTGCCGACACTGGAGCATTTCGCGTTGGGACACGAACACCGTCCTCCACCGATCGGCGCGTGCAGCGGGAAGATCGGCCAGCCTCGGCCGGCGAAGTCGAGCGCGGCGGCGAGCATAGCGCTCATGGCGCCACCTCGAACACAAGCAGCGTCGAGTAGTCGCTGTGGACGTGCACCTGGCGGCCTTCGGGCTGCTTGCGGCGGCCGACGACGTGGAGCATGCCGACCAGTTCGAGCCCGCAGCGTTCGGCGGTGTTGGCGAAGATCCTCGTCTGCCAGTGCTTCTTGCCGTTGCAGACCTGATCCTGGCACTTGACGAGCAGGAACCGTGACGTCACTCGCGCCAGCACGGGCCCGTTCACGGCTACTCGGGCAACACAAGGCCGAGCACCCCGAGCACGCGGGCCGTCGGCCACCGCAACCGCGAGCCGAGCCGTAGCGGCTCGATCGGCGCCGTGCCGTTGCGGACGGCCGCATAGAGGGCGTCGGTCGAGCAGCCGAAGTAGCCGGCGGCCTCCTCGGTGCCGATGGTCGGCGGGAGATCGACACCGTTGACGTTGACGGTGATCACGACGTCACTCACCCAGTTGCTGGAGCAGCTCGACGTAGGCGACGAGGTTTTCGCCGCGCGGGACGCATTGACCCCGCTCCCAGCGCATCACCGTCACCGGGTGAACGCCGAGGGCCTCCCCCATCCGTCCCTGCGAGACGTGGGCGGACTCGCGGATCGCCTTGCGTATCGGAGGCGATGGGAGCTGCCGCGAGGCCTCCACCTCCCGCAAGAGTTGCACAGTGCTCATGTTGCTATTCTCGCAGCGAATAGACTATAGTTCAATCCATGCCATCGAAGTCACTGAAGGTGCCGGGAGTCGGGATCGACCTCGGCGACGGTCGGATCACGATCTCCGGGCCCATCCCGCGACGACCCGCGTGGTGTTTCCAGGCGACATACGAGCGCCCGGCGGGTGGCGGCCTGGTGCTGACGGCGCTTGAGGTGTTCTCGTGTGACTACGAGATCGTCGACGGCCGGCGCCGGATTCTGAGCGTGCCGCCCGGCGGGCTGTCCACCGCGACCGTGCGCCTGGTGCCGATCGCCGATCTGTTCGATGACCTCTCGACCTACACGGCTGATGATAGTGGCCGACTGCTCATCGAGTTGTTTGCTGGCGTCTCCGCCGAGGAGATGCGCAAGCGCCCTGGTCGGGCCGGCCGCGACGATCGGCACTATGCGGAACTGGCCGAGGCCTACGTCGATCTGTCGTCGACAAGCCGCCGGCCGGTTGCCGATCTGGCGAAGATGATGAGGTTCGACCCGGTAACGGTGCGCGACAAGCTCGCCGAGGCCAGGAAACGCGGGCTGCTCGCGAGCTTCGGACCGGGCCGCAGCGGCGGTCGGCTGACGGCCAAGGCGATGGATCTACTGCAACGAAAGGGTGACGTTCAATGAAAGGTCGAGTGTTCAGCTATCGCCACGTCGTCGGCGCCAACGGCAAGGCGACGACGGTCAAGAACCCGAGCAACGCCAAGGGCGCCAAGTGGGCCTTCGAGTTCGCGGTGCCCGACCCGGCGACCGGCAAGCGGCGCTCGGTGTCCAAGGCCGGATTCGCCGGCCAGCGTGCCGCCCAGCGGGCGCTGACCGACGCCCTCGCCGCCTACGAGGCCGGCGACCGCAAGGTGCCGACCGAGCCCAGCCGGGCCCCGTTGTCGACGTTCATCACCGACGAATGGCTGCCCGCCGTGCGACACAACCTCAAGGCGACGACGATCGAGAACTACGAGGTGCTGCACCGCGCCTACGTCGACCCGCACATCGGCGAGG
>JANNHY010000308.1:0-7057 GCA_031404635.1 Ilumatobacteraceae bacterium | reverse complement strand
GAACGACGGACGATGGAAGCGGCGACGGAGCGACCGCGTGGGTCGATCCCGATGCTGCTGAGGCGAGCGGAGGTTCGATGTTCGACACGCATCTCACCGGTTTTGACCGGCTCACCGTCGCGGGCGGCTCGGTGGTCGACGTTGCATTCACCAACACAGGCAATCCCAACGACGGCGTTGGGGGCCCGATCGATCTGGCGGGTGCGACGGTGCTGATTCCGACCAGAGACGGAATCGCTCACGTCGACTCGGATGCCGCTGATTCAAGCGGCGCGGGAGCGTTCGACACCCACCTCACCGGCCTCGACTACCTGGGTCTTGCCGGAGGCTCGGTCGTCGATGTCCGGTTTACGAACACCGGCAACCCGAACGGCCCGGTCACCGGAATCGATACCGGCACGTTCGACCCGTCGACCCTCGGCCCCGACGGCACCAACGCCTCGACAGTCGGATTCACGGCGACCGAGTTCACCGCGGCGGGCGCAGACCTGCAGGTGTCGTTCGACTCCAATCAGTTCGAGGCGGTTGACAATCTCAACACCGGCTTCCAGCTCGACGCACCTGACCTAGCGTTCGACGCCGACATGGAAGCTGGTAGCGAAATCGGAGACGAAAGCAACGGCCCGCTGCCGTTCCCATAGACCGCGCGTCAATACAGGCGTGAGTCTGCCTCGGGTAGCGTCGGCTGCGATGCCAGCGCAGACGGTCGGTCAGCTTGTTGCGCAAACGCTCGACGCCGCCGTCGGCGGACAGGCCAGCGCGCTCGGGCTGTACGGGCCGAGGGGCGCGGGAAAGACCTGGTGGCTCGACCGCACCGCTGACCAAGCGGCGCAACGTGCGATGACGGTCCTGCGGGCACGGGCAAGCAACCGGGACCGCGAACTCGCATTCGGCGCCCTCTCCGGATTGCTGGCACCATGGCGCGATCGGCTCGACGACTCGGCGTGGGCGACGCTCAGGCCCGTCGTGACACTCGACCATCGACGTGTCGACGCGCTCGACGTGAAACTGACCACCTTCCACTTTCTGTGCGCGCTCGCCGAGCAACAGCCCGTTTGCCTCATTCTCGACGACCTGCATTGGTTCGACGCAGCCACGCTCGAAGTGCTCGAGTTCGCCGCCCGTCGCGCCTCGGCCGACGCGATCGCGTTCGTCAGCGCGTCGACAGGCGATGGCCAGATGATCGCGACAACGACGGCGCGCATCGAACCGACCGCAATGCCGACGATCCATCGCATGCTGACGGCGGGCGGCCTCGACGACGCAGCCGCTACCCGGTGCGCCGAAGCGGCCAACGGCAACCCGGGCATCGCCCGCGCCCTCGCCGAAGGTCTGACCGATCAGCAACGCTCAGGGTCTGCCCCGATATCCATGATCCCTCGGCCGAGCGGTGAACTAGTCGACGAACTCCAGGCCAAGCTGCGCTCGTTGGGTGACGTCGTATGCAGATCGCTGGTGGTGGCGGCCGCCGAGCACGGAGGTGGCACGGCTGCGGTACGCGCCGCGTTGACAACGCTGGGTGAGCCGACCAGCGGGCTCGATCAGGCAGAATCATTGGGCGTCATCGACATCGTCGGTTCGCACTTCGCGTTCACCGACCCGTGGGTCCGCACCGTCGCCTACCACCTCGTCGCCCCCAGCAGCCGACGGTCAGCACATCGCGCCCTTGCCGCGTGGTTCGCGATGCCCGAGCAGGCCGCTGAACGCGCCTGGCACCTGGCGGCGGCTGCCGACGGGCCGAGCCAACCCGTCGCCGAAGCCCTCGAACTCGTCGCGGTCGACGCCGCCCGGCGCGGCGGCATCGCCTCGGCGGCGATCACGGCCGAGCGGGCTGCGGAGTTCGCCACGACATCTCACGACCGTCAGCGCAACCTGCTCGCCGCGCTGCGGTGGTGGATCGACGACGCCTCGACCGAGGGTGTACGACGGGTGCTCCGCTCGCTCGATCCGATCGACTTCGACGCCGCTGTCGCCAGGGCCGAGGCGACCGAGTTCCTCGATGGCGGCGTCGTCGCCGTTCAATGGGGCGGCGCAGTCGCGGCTGGGCCCTGGGCCAAAGCCAGGACCCACCGCCTGGCAATTGCCACCGCCCTCGACCGGGGTGACCATCGAGCCGTGCTCCGCGCCCTCGATGCGAATCGCTCGCTCGGCCAAGCAGGCCACGCGCTCGCCAGCGCAGTGGCCCTTCGACACGCCGGCGAGACGCGCCGCGCCCGAGACGCGTTGACAGCGGCCGCCGCACTGTTCGATCGCTCCGACGCGTTCGCCGCTCGGATCGCGCTCCTCGTCGCCGCCGATCTCGACATCCTGCAAGGTCGGGGCGGCGACGCCATCGCCACGATCGAAGCGGCTCCGCAGCTTCCGTCCGCGCTGCACGATCAGGCCGCCTCGCTCGCTGCGCGAGCGCGCCTTCAGCGCGATCCAGGGTTGCCGGCGGCGTCTGAACCGCTGGCGTTCACGCCACACGGCGAGGGTGCGCTGTCCGACGTGCGCGCCGCCATCCAAGCTGGGGTGATCAACGGCGACCCGTCGTCACTCGCGACGGCGTTCGAGCTGGCCGAGCAGCACGCGCTTCCGATCGAGGCTGGCGAGGCTCGCCTCTGGCTCAGCGAGTTGCAACCACCGGGCGCTCGATCGAAAGCGATCACGCTCAGTAGGGCAGGGCTGCAGCGATGCGGAGTTCGAGCGTGGGATCAACGCCTGACGGTGGCCGCCACCGCCGTCGAACCGGTTCAGTCGCGCCGGCAAGCCGACCCCGGTCTCGATGCCTTGAGCCAAGCCGAGTTCAGGGTCGCCGAAGCAGTCGCCAGGGGACTCACCAATCGTCAGGTCGCGGCCGCTCTCATCATCTCGGTGAAAACGGTCGACTTCCATCTGCAGCAGATGTATCGCAAACTGGGGATACGGTCGCGAACCGAACTCGCAGTGCGAATGACCAACTTCGAACCGGCGACAGGAGGAGTTCGGCGATGACTGACTGGTGGCGAGCCCTCGAGGAAGAACTCGAGCGCCGCGGCTTCGACGCCCCCGACCCCTGGGCGTCGGTGGGGGTTTCGCCCGATCAATCGGTGCTCACCCCAGATCAGCGCGCCTTTCTCGAGCAGGTCGCGGGGGCACCGGTACATGGCCTCGACGACGAACTCGATGACGAACCCGACGACCAACCCGACGCCGAACCCGACCCAGAACCCGACGCCGACTCGACCTGACACGTCCGCCAGAATCAGGGAATCCACCCGGTTCACAGACCAGGCCGATGACGTACCGTGCAGGCAGTGAGCAGCATCGACATTCGCCCCCGACTCGGCGTCGACCTCGGCACATTGGTGACCGTTGCCGTCCATGCCTCGGCGTTGGGCGCGACCAGCGAGATTTCCTCAGCCGTGGCGCTCGGAGATGACGGCTTCGTCGTTGGATCGCACGCCGAAAGGGTGCTCGCCGCTCAGCCGGCTCGTGGAACACGCCAGCTCAAGCGGCGCTTTGGTGACACCACCCCCATCGTGCTCGATGGCAACGCGACCCCGCCCGACGCATTGGTCGGCGAGCTGCTTCGGGCGGTCGTCGCCGCCTCGGACATCGACGCCTCGACCACAACTCTTGTGCTCACCCATCCGGCTTCGTGGCGCGGATACAAGCTCGAGTTGCTCCGAACGATCGGCACGTCGCTCGGCTTCGCCGACGTCGAGCTGGTCGCCGAGCCGGTTGCGGCGGCCCGCCGTTACGCGTCGGCAGGGCGAATCTCCACCGGCGACACCGTTGCTGTCTACGACCTCGGCGGCACGTTCGACGCCGCCATCGTGTCGCTCTCCGAATCCGGACCCTCGCTTGTCGGTACGCCTCAAACGCTCGAGCATGTCGGTGGCGCAGAGATCGACCAACTGGTTTTCGCGCACGTGGCGATCGCGCTCGGTGGCGCGTTGGAGCAGCTAAATCGCCAGGACGACCAGGTGCGCCACGCCGTAACCGTGCTGCGGTCTGGATGTACAGCAGCCAAGCACGAATTGTCGACCAAGAGTGACGCTTCCGTCAGCGTCGTAATGCCCGGGCTGGATACCTCGGTGCGCGTGACGCGCGACGAGTTCGAGACGGCGTTGCGCCCGTACATCACCGAAACCCTGCAGAGCCTCGATCGGGCGATCGCGGCGGCCGGCTTGACGGCAGGCGATCTCGCCGGAGTCATTCTGTCGGGGGGTGGAGCGCGCATTCCACTGGTCGCCGAAATGGTCGCCGGGCACCTCGGGCGACCAGTGCTCAACGACTTCGACTCGAAGCTGGTCGTCGCATCCGGGGCGGCCGAACCAACCGCCTCACCATCTTCGCAACCTTTCAAATCCATCGCCGACACAGCCTCGGCTTCGCCCAGGGAGACCATCATGAGTGACCAAACGACCCCTCCGGCAGGTTCAGCGCCAGCCGCCCCCGCGGGCGGTCGGTCGACTCCGCCGCCACCACCGGCCGCCAAGAAGAAGGGCCCCTCGAAGGCCGCCAAGCTCGCCGGAGGTGCCGCCGCCGCAGCGGCCGCAGTCGCCGCCGGCGTGATGTACGGCGACGACATCGTCGACGCCGCGAGCGGCGACGATGACGCTGACACGCCAGCCGGTCAGCCCGGGCAGCCGGGGTCTGCCGACGACGGACCGGTCGAGTCGGCCGACCGCCGTGATCGAGAGACAACCGACTACGACAGCATGGATGCGTTCGACGAGGCACCTTCGAGCGACACAGGAGTCCTGGCCGAGCCGGTCGCCGGCCCGCTCGGCACCCCGCTCGTCACCCCGCTCGTCGAAGCCGCTGCGGCTCGGTCCGCGCCCCGTGAAGCGGCGCAGCAGCGAGCAGATCGAGCCGAACCCGAGTCGGCACAAGGCGGCGACGATGCTGCTCATTCACAGCCGGCGGGTGCTCCGCGTGTGCAGCGTCCGGCGCCTGCTCAGGCCGCTGGAGCCGACGGCGGGTCGACCGAAGCGCCGGCAGCGGCACCTGCCTCGGCAGCACCTCAACCCGTCGCTCCCGTGGCACAGCCGACACCCCCGTCGGTCGATGCCCAATTCGAGGCGGCGCGGGCGACGCTGCTCGAACGGCTCGAGCACTTCGAGGCACCGGCGGGTACGAGCCCCGAGGACGCCCAACAACTCCGCCAAGAACTGATCGAAGCGGTCGAGCGATTCGATCCGGCACCTGGTCAGACCACACAGGATGCGCTAGCCGAACTGCGTGACGATTACGACCGGCGGGTGCAGGACTTCACCCAGGATCAGAAGATCGATGCCCTGGTCCAAGAGGCGCAACGTGATAACGAGGCCGAAGCCGCGACCCAAGCCGATGGCGAGACGCCTCCAGCGGTTCCTGTCGACGCAGCGGTCGAAGACGAAACCGCGGACTCGGCTGAGGGTGAGTCGTCGGTCGATCCAGCCTCGGCCGATCCCGCCTCGATCGATCCCGCCTCGGCCGAGCCGACCGACGCCGGCACTATCGTCGAGCCCGCCGATCCTGTTGACACGATCGAACTCGACCTGGCCATCGAGGTCGACCCGGCATCGATTCTGATCGGCCTCGACGAACCGGTCGACCCGGCCGGAATCCTGATCGGCCTCGACCAGCCAGCCGATGGCGGCCTCAAGGATGACTTCGACGTGATGATCGCCGAGCCGGGATCGGGGCCGGAGTTGGAAGCGTCCGACATCGACTTGCCACCGAGGAAATCACTCGACGTCAACGTCGATGAAGATGGTTCGTCCGACCCGCTGGAGATCACCGACGTGCGAGCGACGTACATCCCTCCGGCGCAACAGCCAGTGCTGCTCGCCGACGCCCCGGCCGCCGTCGCCTTCGACGTTCCTATCGAAGCCACGATCGACTCTCCGGTCCACCTCGCCGACGACGTGCTCGGCGATGCGTCGGTTGCCTCAATGGTTGGCCAAGCCGAGCCAGCGGTCGTCGACCTCGGCGAACCGATCGTGGTCGACGCCCCCGAAATCGTCGCCGGGCTGGTCGAAACCGAGCAGGTCGTCGAGATCGTCGAGATCTTCGTCGAGCCGATCGTGGTGATCGAGCCGATCCCGACTCCAGTCGACGATCTCGTGCGGGAGGAGCCGGACTTTGCCGCCGATCTCGCCAGCGATATCACACCCGCTGCACCCGACACCCACTCGTTCGAGCAATGATCAGCAAACGACGAGCTGTCGGTTCAGACGAAGCGGAAGCTCGAGATCACGTCGACGAAGGAGTTCATGGTGGCTTGCACCGTCTCGTCACGTTGGCACGTTCCGATGATCTGGAAGAAGTCGACGAGCTTGCCGGCTTCGGTGACCGGGGCGAAGAACATCGCCTGCACCTGCGCCAGCGGCCGACCCGTCGGACCGTCGAGATTTACCCCTCGCAGGTAGACGACATTGTCTCCGAAGCGAGCTATCCGCTCACCGTGATCGACGGCGCTCGGAGTGGTCTTCTTCAACTTTGCCCAGGTGGCCTTGGCGGCGCGTTCGAAATCGACCGAGCGGGCGACCGTATCGTGACGAATGATTGCGTTCACCCAAAACCCGTCGTCGTCGGCGATGGGCTGCCTGATCACGCACAACGCTCCCGGTGCCTCGTCGATGACCCAACCGTCGGGTACTGCGAAGACGAATCGGGGGATGCCAGGGATCATTGCACTCGGGTGCACCGCGATCCGCGACGTCGATGCGTGTTTGGGTTGTTCGTCCGCCATGCCTTGACTGTACTGCCCGGCGACCAAAACCACGACCGGTCGGATCGGGTACGCGAGAGCCGGGACGAACCGGGAAGGCTCCCGGTGACGGCCGACTCCGAGTTCCATACCATCACTGATACCTGCCGAGTTCGGCCGATTAGACAACGAGAGGTAGCTGCGGCATGAGCGATTGGGACAACTTCTGGAACGACGTCGGCAACGCTGTCGAGGGCCCAGGCGGGGATCGCCGCTGCACCCGATCGGGTCGATCTCGCCTCAGGCGGGTTGCCCCGTCTGTGCGTTGTCGGTCCTCTACCGCCGCCGGCCGGTGGCATGGCCAACCAATGCGAGCAGTTGGTGCGGTTGCTGCGA
>JANNHY010000307.1:0-13618 GCA_031404635.1 Ilumatobacteraceae bacterium | reverse complement strand
GTCAATCCTCCAGGTGTAAGACGCCGAACAAGCGCCTGATGAGCTCGGTCTGTTGCGGCACGATGTGGTTGAACTCCTGCGTCATGCGCAGCCGCAGCACGGTGTACATGTAGATGGTGTAGACACAGGCGAGGAACACGTCGATCCCGAACGGTCCGCTGGTGAAGCTGGTGAATCCCGCCGCTCGCCCGGTCTCGGAGATGAACGCGCTTGCTTCGCCGATCCGCTGATAAGTCGGCCACGGATCCCCGTCGCCGAGATCGAATCCGTCCTCGGTGACCAGCGCGATCGCGCCGGTGTCGGTGCGTGGATCCCACATCCACCGGGTCCACAACCAATAGCGGTCGGGTTCGGTGAAATGCAACAACTCCGACGGCAACTCGAAGGCGGCACCGGGCCAATCGGCAAAGACGTTTTGGAATTGCTTGTACCGCCCGCCGAGGTCGCCGTCTCCGTAGAGCAGTAGGGCGATCTCGTCGCGCAGCGTGTCGGCACCGATGTCGGCGACGATGGCGTCGGCCTTCCGGCGCGTTGTGAAGACGCTGCGCAGGATGAGTCGCAACTCGGATTCCCCCAAACCAGCGAGTTCGGCCGGATCGAGGTGGGTTCTGAGCAGCTCCGACTTGCGTTGCAGGTCGGCGGCAATTGCGGCGAGGTCGTCGGTGCTCACGGACGCGAGAGTCTCGCTCATGAACTCCGCAGCGGTTTCGGTGTCGACGACTTGGCCGGGCATCGTTGGTCGATTCAGCCGGCAGTGACGCGCAGGCGTTGCGACGTAATTGCCTTGACCGCCGCCGCCGCAGCCGATGAAGCGCAATCCTCGAGGTCGGCCGGACCGAGGGCGGCACCACAGGAGAACACGCCGGGCACGCTGGTGGTCACCGTGTCGAGGGGAGCGCGCGCACGGACTCGATGAACCCGTACTTGTTCTGCTGGACCCCGAACAGCTGGGCCATGGCCCGCGTGCCGCCGGAAGGTTCCATGCCGACCGAAAGCACCACCATGTCCATCAGCACCTCCATCGGTCTGCCCATCGTGGTGTCTTCGCCGCGTACCAGCAACTTGCCGTCCTTGGCGAGCACCTCGGTGATGATGCCCTTGATGTACTGGACATGGTGCTCTTCCTGGGCGGGCCAGTAGATCTGGTTCTCCCAGTAGCCGTACATCCGCATGTCGATGTAGAAGATGAACACCTTGCAGTCCGGCAGGAGTTGGCGGACTTCGATGGCCTCCTTTGAGGCGACCCCACAGCACACCTTCGAGCAGTACTCGTTGCCGATCTGACGATCGCGGCTCCCGACGCACTGGACGAAGCACAGCCGCTTCGGCGGCTCACCATTGGAGGGCCGGACGACATTGTGGACCTTGAGCATCGCCTCGAGGTCCTGCAGGGCGAGGACGTCGGGGTGCTCGTAGTAGCCGTACATCTGGGTCTCGGCGCCGGGATCGAAATGTTGGAATCCGGTGGCCAGGATCACCGAGCCGCATTCGACCTGCTGATCACCGACCGTCAGTGCGAAGGCGCCCGCCCCACCGCTGACGGCCGACACGGCAGCACCAAGGCGCACATCGACGAGGGGGTTCGACGTGACGCGTTCGATGAGACGCCCCATCGCCACGTCGGCGCTCTCCATGTGAGGTGTGAGGTTCGCATAGTTCTCTGCGATCGGGGTGCCGCCGAGAAAGCCACGGCTTTCGATTAGCACGACCGCCGTGCCGAGCTCGGCCAGGGACGCGGCCGCCTCAAGACCGGCCGGGCCGCCCCCGACCACCACGACGGAGTTGGTCGCGCCCATCAGGCGTCGACGTCTTCCCAGGTCAGGAACTGCTGATCGCCGCGGCGCAACTTGTCGGCGTCGCGTTCGAACTCTGCCCAGGCCTCGCGCCAGTCGATCCCCATCTTCTCCAGCAGCGGCCGGTAGTCGGTGGAGTGCCAGTGGAGCTGGCAGACCTTGTAGGGGTGGGCGCCCATCGCCAAGGCGGCGAACTGGGCCTCGGACATCACCGGCACGCCGACGTTCTTGCCGTGCGCCTGGGCGGCGAACTGGCTCTTGTCGAGGGTGGTGACACAGCCCGTGTCGTGGGTGAGCACGACATCGGGATTGGCCTCTTCCTTCATCACTTCGATCTTGCGCATGGTGGCGAACGAGCGAGTGAAGTCGCGTTGCACGAGGATGTGGCGGAACCCGAACCCGCAGCAGTCGAACCAGGTGGAGTAGGTGCGCACTTCGGCCCCGAGCGCCTCGACCAGCCCGGTGACGATGGCTGTGCGCTGCCCGCCGTAGACGTCGGGGTCGTAGATCGCGTCGCCCTCGACGAGCTTGTAGTAGTGGCAGGCCGGGTGCACGGTGACCGCGATCCCGGAGAAGTCAAGCACCTGCTTCTCGGCGATCCGGTCTTTCATCGCGTAGAACCACTCCGAGTAGTGGATGATCTCCTCGGGCATCACCATCTGCTTGCCAAGCTTGGCGAGCACGTTGCGCACCTGGTCGCGCAGTGCTGGGTGGCGGATCAACTCCTCGCGCACCTCTTTGTAGTGGCCGTAGGAGGTGCCGCAATGGATGAGGGGGAAGTATCCGGTCTCGTAGGCGGCGGCGAAGTTGCGCAGGGCCACCGCGGCTTGCGCGGCGGCGTTCGAGGTGGCGCTGGCGTAGTAGTTCCAAGCGGTGCACGACGTCTGGTCGCGCGGGTCGTTGTAGTCGATGCCCAGCCTGCGCATCACCCAGTAGATCGCCGTGGAGTAGCCGGGGATGTGGCCGCACTGCCCGCACGACTTGTGGTGCCACATCCCGGCGACGGGGATCTTCTTCGGTCGGCCGTACTTCGTCGAGACCTCGATCCACGGTTCGGGCACACGCTGAACGATCCACTCACCTTCGGCCTCGAGGCGGAAGAGATCGTCGTGGAAGTCCCCTGGCACGTGGTGCTCGTCGCGCTCGAAGCGCTCCTTCTTTTTCAACAGCAACTGCACCGGAATGGTCATCGCTCGATTCCTTCCTCTTCCAAACGCTCTTCCATGACCTCTTCGAGGATCATGTGAAGCCCCTCGTCGACCTTCTTGATCATGTCGAGGGCGCCGGTTTCGAACCAGATCAGGTACAGCTCGATCAGTGTGCGAGGGTCGACATCCCAGCCGGTCGACGTGGTGTGCATCGTCTCGGGGGGAAGCATCCGCCGCCACACGTCGAGGTTCTCGGAAACGTCTTTGACCTCGGGGCCCCAGTCGGGGAAGGCGTCGGGTTGCAGCATGTCAGGCGACACCTGGGTGCCAGTGGACATGATCTTGTAGATGATCCGGGTGTAGCCCTCGAGCGCTTTGCGGGCCGAGCCGAGCCCGTTGTTGACCGCCACTTCGCGCATGATCGTGATGACCCCGCCGGGGTTGTTGCCACGGGGGCAGCGCACGCAGGAGAAGCACTGCGAGCACTCCCAGATGTCTTCCTCCATCTGCTGGTACATCAACTCGACGTCCTCGCGCGCCGCCGCCTGGGCGATGCGCCGGGGACTGAAGTCGTAGAACCTGGCCGACGGGCAGGCAGCCACGCAGATGCCGCATTCGTAGCAGCCGTACATGTAGTCGGGATACCTCGCGTCGGCTTTGACCTCACCGAAAAGCCGAAGCTTCTCCACGAACGAAACGTCGGCGTAACCCGCCACGGCGGGGGCCTTCAACAACGCACTCGGGGCGTTCATCACCGCTTCCAATTCCCCGCCCCCTTCCCAAGACATTCGCGCGTGCTAATATCATCATCAACAGGTTCCGGCGTCAAGGGGTCGGCGACGATTTGGTCGCCAAGTGCCTCGACATTCGCCGGGGCTCACACGAGGAGAGGCCACAATGGATTGGTCGGGGAGCGCGTCGACGCGAGGCGTTGGGTGAGGAGGTCGCTGGTCGTAGCGGCTGTCGGGGTCGGTCTCGGACTCGCGTTCGCGCCCGCGGCTTTTCAGATGTTCACTCGCGCCCCCAAGGGCGGCGAGATGATTACCGAGTTCCGGCCGTTCATGACGCAGCAGAAAGTCGAAGCGTTCCGCGGCTACCTCGAGCAGATCGACCGTGCCGAGGTCGAATCGCGCACCGAGTTGCGAACCGACATCGTTGGTTCCGACGAGATCGACGAAGCCGGTTATGCCGCCCGCTTTCCGAGCGTTGCGGGCCTCAATGACGCCTGGCCGACAATCCGTACCGACATGACCGATCTGGTCGACACGATCGACCGCAACCGCGTCAATTACTCCGCAGTCGCGGCACTTCCGCCCTTCCCGATGTTCCCATGGTTCTTCGTCGTGCCGGGCCTGATGATCGCCGCGGTTGGCGTGGCTGCGCTGCGCCGCCGACGCAACGGTCGGTTGCTAATGGTTCTGGCTGCCCTCGGCGTCGCCGTCGTGCTCGCCCCAGCCATGTTTCAGATGTTCGCCAGGGCCCCGAAGGGGGCCGAAATGATCGACGACTTCCGCCCGATGATGGTCCGCCAGCGGGTTCAGAATGTTCAGGGATATTTCATCACGCTCGGAGCCGGAGAGGGGCAGTTGCGCAATGCGGTCGTTCCATTCGCGGCGGAACTCGCCGGGCAGTCGCCGGAGGCGGCAGCGTCGTCGTACCCGGCGATCTCGGAGTTGTCCGCGACCTGGAAGACGATAGTCGCCGACTTTGCGCCGATGATCGGGGCGATGAGCGACCACGTCGAGAACTTCGCGGCCGTCGACGCGCTTCCGAGTTTCTCACTTTTTCCTTGGTTTTTCGTCGTGCCGGGCGTCCTCGTGGCCGGTTTGGCAATTCTTGCTCGCCGACAGGCAGTACCAGCCCTCGGCGAGAGCGTCGTAGACACATCCACCGCAAACTCCGACGAGATCGTCAGAGAGAGGAAACAGCAATGAAAGTACAACGACATCACCGCCTCTTCGCCGTCGTGGTCGCAGTCGCGATCTTCGGGACCGCCTGCGGAAGCGACGATGACTCGGCCGGTACGACTGCGGCACCCGACGCCGCCGCCGCAGCGCAAACCACCGCCCCCACTACGGCGGCGGCACTCGACACGACGGCCGCACCCGACACAACTTCCGCTCCCGAAACGACGGCAGCACAGTTCGAGGGCGATCTCGCCGGAGTCTTCGAGATTGCCGCTGGGCAGTGTGAAGGTACGACGGTCAGCGGCTCGTACTTCCGGATGGTCCAAGCCGGTGGCACCGCCGATGGGCCCTACATACCGAACCCCGACTCGCCGTGCGCCACCGACCAGACGTATTCGCTTCTTGCGCCGGGAGCCGATGGTGGGCTGGCCACGGGCCGTCATCAGCCGGCACCTGATCCGGCATTCGACGCAACGGGCAACGCGACTGCGGCCGCCATCGTTCAACCGGTGACGTTCTTCGGGGTGGCGTTCGCCTTGGCGACCGACGAGGCAACCGATCCTCCCGCGCTCACAGCAGTAGCCGGCGCGTTGAGCGGGCAGGTGCAGGGATGGACGGCGTACTACGCCGGGGCACCGTTCAACCAGGGCAGTCCGAAGCCCGATGGCAGCAAGCCTGGTCTCACTAGCGATGTCAGCGGCACGATCGACCCGGCGACGGGCGCGTTCGTGATCGAGTGGTCGAGCCTGATCGTCGGTGGAGCGTTCGACTCCTTCACGGGGATCTGGCACCTCGAAGGGGTCTTCCAACCGGAATGATCCCGCTGAATCCGACGATTGCGTTGATTGAGGACCAAGAGCGCGGAAACTTGTGGTTGCATAGTTAGCCCATGGGAAAGGGGCGTCATGATCTTCAAGCAGTATTACCTCGGGTGCTTGTCTCACGCGTCGTACCTGATCGGTGATGAGTCCACCGGTCGGGCCGTCGTCGTCGACCCCCAACGTGACGTTGCGCAGTACTTAGCCGACGCCGCGGATTCCGGAATGACGATCGAGCGGGTGGTCGAGACTCACTTTCACGCCGATTTCCTGTCCGGACACCTCGAATTGCAAGGCGCAACAGGTGCAGTGATCTCGTACGGGTCGGTGGCCGAGGCTTCGGCCGAGTTCGCCATTGACGGTCTCGACCACGGCGAACGGTTGGTTCTCGGTGACGTTGTGTTGGAGGTGCGTCACACACCCGGTCATACGCCCGAGTCGATTTCAGTCGTGGTGTTCGAACATGCAGACGACGTGACGCCGTATGGGGTGCTGACCGGTGACACGTTGTTCATCGGTGATGTCGGGCGGCCTGATCTGCTCACGTCGGTCGGGATGACCGCTGATGAACTTGCTCGACAGCTGTATCGCTCCACCCGCGAGCAGTTGTTGACCCTGCCGGATGAGACCCGGGTGTTCCCTGCCCACGGGGCAGGTTCGGCGTGCGGGAAGTTCTTGTCGTCGGAGACGTCATCGACGATGGGCGAGCAACGCCGAACGAACTACGCGTTGCAACCGATGAGCGAGGACGAGTTCGTTGACGCCGTCACCGAGGGACAGAGCTTGTCGCCGCTCTATTTTGCGTTCGCCGCCAACCGCAACAAGCAAGCCCACGAGATGCTGTCGGAGGATCTGCACCCGCGGGCGATGTCGATGACCGAAGTGCTCGGTGAGCAGCGCAGAGGGGCCATCGCTCTCGACACACGTGACCCGGCGGTGTTCGCTCAGGGCCATCTGGTCGGTTCGTACAACGTCGGCTTGGCGGGCCGATACGCCGAGTACGCGGGTGACGTGTTGACGCCTGATCAGCCGATCGTGTTGGTGTGCGAAGCCGGCACCGAGCTCGAGTCTCGCAACCGGTTGGCCCGTATCGGATTCGATCGGGTGATCGGCTGCTTGTCAGATCCGGTCACTGCGTTTCTTGACCATCCGGGTTGGATTGCCAGCGCCTCGCGCCTGACGACGTCGGAACTCGTCGATCGCCTCGATGCCGTTGAGGGCCTCCAACTCGTCGATGTCCGTGGACCGGGAGAGGTTGCCGGTGGAAAGCTGGCAGCGGCGAAAGAGGTTGCGTTGCCTCGGATTCTGGACCGGCTCGGCGAGCTGGATCCGACGGCGCCGACGGTGGTGTATTGCGCTGGGGGCTACAGGTCGATGATCGCTGCGTCGCTGATGCGAGCGTCAGGGTTCCATGATGTGTCCGACCTGATCGGCGGGTACAGCGCGTGGGAGCAGGCCGGTTTGCCGATTGTCGTACCGCCGGCGAAGCCTCAGTCACCGTGACGCGTTACGCCTTCCTCATCGACCACGACACCTGTATCGGTTGCCATGCCTGCACCGTGGCGTGCAAGTCGGAGCACGACGTGCCGTTGGGGGTGAACCGAACCTGGGTGAAGTACATCGAACGGGGCGAGTTCCCCGATACCCGAAGGTTCTATTCGGTGAACCGTTGCAACCATTGCGACGACGCCCCGTGCGTGGCGATCTGCCCCACGACCGCCTTGTTCCGGCGTGATGACGGGATCGTCGATTTCGACGATTCGCGCTGCATCGGTTGCAAGTCGTGCATGAACGCCTGCCCGTACGACGCGCTGTACATCAACCCGGAGACGCAGACGGCGCACAAATGCAACTTCTGTTCCCACCGCGTCGAGGTCGGCTTGGAGCCGAGCTGCGTGGTCGTCTGTCCGACGCAGTCGATCTTCGCCGGTGACATCGAAGACCCGACCAGCAAGATCTCGGTGATGTTGAGTCGTCATCAGACGCACGTGAAAGCACCCGAGCAGGGCACCAAGCCGCACGTGTTCTACAAGGGTGTCGACCAGGCCGCGCTCGATCCGCTGCGCACCAAGATCGCCGACGACGGCATGATCTGGGCCGACACCACCGAGCATCATCCGACCGTTCGGGTTGATCCACCAGGGCGCGGAAAGCAGATCGTCGCCCGCACGGCATACACGACGGCGCACCCGATGGCATGGAAGGGCAAGGTATCTGCATACCTGGTCACGAAGGCGATCAGCGCCGGGGCGCTGTTTGTCGGCGGTCTCGCCGTGTTGACCGGTCATGCCGACGAGCGGGCCTTCGTCGGGTTGACACTGCCGTTGATCTCGTCGCTGTTCGCTGCGGCGACCGGTGTCTTGTTGATCGCCGACCTGAAACAGCCGAAACGGTTTCATTACATCTTCACCCGACCACAGTGGGGCTCGTGGCTGGTCCGCGGTGCGTTCATCCTGCTCGGGCATGGCTTGTTCGGTTCGGTCTGGCTACTGGGTGGGTTGCTCGACTCGCCCGGGCTGATCAGAGCGGTTGCGATACCGGCAGCGTTGTTCGCAGCCGGTACGGCCGGTTACACGGCATTCCTGTTCGGTCAATGCGAGGGCCGCGACTTCTGGCAAACACCGCTGATGCTGCCGATGTTGTTGGCCCAGGCCGCAGCCGCCGGCGCGGGTATCGGTCTACTGGTCGCCCCGCTGTTCGACCTACCCGACGGGCTCACCACGGCGATGACGTGGATGCTGCTCGGTGGTGTTCTGTCGTTGGCGTTGTTGATCTCGACGGAGTTGTCGAGCAAGGCGACGATGCATGTCGAGTTGGCGCAACGGGCGATGACCCACGGGCAGTACAAGAGGCGGTTCTGGGGCGGCGTGTTGGTCGGTCTGGTCGCTGCCGGTGCGCTGGCGATCCTGGCCTTGATCTCGGGCTCGTGGATATTGGCGCTCGCCGGCGGTATCGCCGCGATCGCTGGGGTTGCGTTGTACGAGGACGCGTTCGTCCGGGCCGGCCAGTCCGTGCCGCTCTCCTAGACGAAAGGCTGGCCGCAATGTCATTGCTCGACGATCTCAACCGCTCCGCCCAGGCGAACCTCGCCCGAATCATGCCCGGTTCGCAACTCACCAACTACGCCCCCGCCGAACGGTGGGATGACTGGGTTGAACTCGACGCCAAAGCGTGGGCGCACGGCGAGAAGAAGGAGCGCCGTTACCGGCTGATCCCGACCACCTGCTTCAACTGTGAGGCGTGCTGCGGGCTGCTTGCCTACGTCGACAAGTCGACCGGGCAGATCGCCAAGCTGGAAGGCAACCCTGCCCATCCGGCGAGCCGCGGACGCAACTGTGCCAAGGGACCGGCGACCATCACCCAGGTATACGACCCGGAGCGCATCTTGTACCCGCTGAAACGCTCGGGCAAGCGCGGCGAGGGCAAGTGGGTGCGGGTGACGTGGGAGCAGGCGCTCGACGAGATCGGCACCCGTATCGGTAAGGCGTTTCGTGAGGGCCGTCACGATGAGGTCATCTACCACGTTGGTCGGCCGGGTGACGACAGCTACATCGAGCGTGTCTTGCACGCCTGGGGTATCGACGGGCACAACTCGCACACCAACATCTGCTCATCCGGCGCCCGCGTCGGGTACGCGTCATGGATGGGCTTCGATCGCCCGTCGGGCGACCACGCCAACGCCAAGGTAATCTTCCTCATCTCCTCCCACTTGGAGGCCGGGCATTACTTCAACCCGCACGCTCAGCGGATCATCGAAGGCAAGATGCGCGGCGCCAAGATCATCTGCGTCGACCCGCGCCTGTCGAACACGGCGTCGATGAGCGACCACTGGCTGGCGCCGTGGCCAGGTACTGAGGCGGCGATGCTGCTGGCCATCGCCCGACTGCTCCTGCAGAATGGCATGTGGGATCGCCAGTTCGTGCGCCGCTGGGTGAACTGGGAGACGGTGCTGCGCGAGATGCGCCCCGACCTCGAGTGCACGTTCGACAACTTCGCCCCGGCGGTGATCGAACTGTACGAAGAATTCACGCCCGAGTACGCCGCGCAGGTCTGTGGCATCACGGCGGAAAAAATTCGGGAGATCGTCGATGTCATTGCCACGGCGGTGCCGGGCAAGCTCAGTTCGCACAACTGGCGTGCCGCCGCGGCCGGCACCGAGGGCGGCTGGCAGGTCGCCCGGTGCCTGTGGTTCCTCAACGTGCTCACCGGGTCGGTCGGTACCGAGGGCGGCGTCAGCCCGAATGGGTGGAACAAGTTCATCCCGGTTCCGCCGAAGGTCGTGCATCCGCACGGACGCTGGAACGATCTCACGTGGCCGGTCGAGTACCCGCTCGCTCACCACGAGGCCTCCATCCTCCTTCCGCACTTCCTCAAGGAAGGTCGCGGCAAGGTCGACACCTACTTCAGCCGGGTCTACAACCCGATCTGGACGAACCCCGACGGGTTCTCGTGGCTGGAGGCGCTCACCGATGAATCGTTGGTCGGTTGCCACGTCGCGCTCACCCCGACGTGGTCGGAGAGCGCCTGGTTCGCCGACTACGTGCTGCCGATGGGTAACGGCGCCGAACGTCACGACGTGGCCAGCTACGAAACGCACAGCGGACGATGGATCGGTTTCCGTCAACCGGTGTTCCGGGTCAACGCCGAAAGGCAAGGCCACAAAGTCGACCGGACCTGGGAGGTGAACCCCGGCGAGGTGTGGGAGGAAAACGAATTCTGGATCGACTTGTCGTGGAAGATCGACCCCGACAACTCGCTCGGTATCCGCCGGCATTTCGAGTCGACGCGCAACCCGGGAGAGCCACTCGGCATTGACGAGTACTACGACTTGATGTTCCGTAACTCGATCCCCGGACTCCCCGAGGCCGCCGCAGCCGAGGGCCTCGACCCGCTCGGCTACATGCGCAAGTACGGTGCGTTCGAGATTCCCGGCGGCCAGTACGCCGTCCACGAACGCATCGTCACCCCCGAAGAAATCGCCAAGGTCAACGCGGTCAAGAACGACGACGGTGTGTATCAGGTGCCCGGCACCGCCGGGCTCCACGATTCGCTCGACGACATCGGTGGGCACATGCCGTTCATCGGTGACGGCTCGATCGGTGTCGAGATCGACGGCAAGGTCCACTTCGGTTTCCCGACCCCGTCACGCAAGCTCGAGATGTACTCGCCGATGCTGCGCGACTGGGGCTGGCCCGAATACGCGATGCCCGGATTCATCAAGAGCCACGTGCACTGGGAAGACCTCGATATGGAACACGGCGAGCGCATCCTGCTCCCCACGTTCCGGCTCCCGACCTTGATCCACACCCGTTCCGGGCAGGCCAAATGGCTGAACGAGATCAGCCACTCCCATCCGATGTGGATTCATCCATCCGATGCCGAACAACTCGGTATCGAGATGAAGGGCCTGGTGCGGATCACCACCCAGATCGGCTATTTCGTGATCCGAGCCTGGCGCACCGAAGGCATCCGCCCCGGTGTCGTCGGCGTGTCACACCACATGGGTCGCTGGCGTCTGGAAGACGCAGTCGGGACACCGCGGTACTCATCCGCACTAGCGGCGCTCAGCGGCCCGACCGAGGCGTTCGGTCAGAGCGAACGACCAACGGGCCGACCCGGCCAATGGAGCATGAGCCAGGTCAAGGGGGTGACACCGTTCGAGTCGTCGGATCCCGATTCGAGCCGGGTGTGGTGGAGCGATGCCGGTGTGCATCAGAACCTCACCTTCCCCGTCCAGCCCGACCCGGTCTCGGGGATGCACTGTTGGTTGCAGCGTGTCACGGTCGCCACCGCCCATCCCGATGATCGCTACGGCGACATCGCCGTCGACACCGGCAAATCCACCGAGGTGTACCGCGAATGGCTCGCCAAAGCCCGCCCCGGCCCCGGCCCCGGCGGGCTGCGACGACCACTGTGGCTCGCCCGACCGGTCAAGCCCACCGCGGCCGCGTACGCAACGCCACCGAGGGACTGGAAAGGACAGCAATGACCAGCGACCTCGCCCTGATCGCCGAACGACGCGGCGGCCTCGCCGCTCTCCTCGGGCTACTCACCCTCGAGGAACCTGGTTCGGGCCTCGCACCGTTGGTAGCCGACATCCCCGCACTGGCACCGCTCGCCTCGGGCGACCCGGCCATCGCCACCGAGTACGAACGGGCTTTCCTGCGGGGCGTGCCACTCTACGAGAGCGTGTTTCGTAGCGAAGACGGCCAGCACGGCGGCGAAACCGTCACCGAGATCGTCGAACGCTACGAACGTCTCGGTTTCAGCGAACATCTCGACCGGCGGTGGCGCGTTGCCGGAGCCGACCACCTCGGATTGCAGCTGCGCTGTCTGGCCCAGCTCTGCCACGAAGAAGCCGCCGCGTGGCGAGCGGGTACACCCGACAAGGCAATGGAGACTATTGAAACCGAGCGAACGTTCCTCTCCAATCATCTCGCTGGTTGGGCACCTGTCGCGGTGCACTGCGCCATCCGATGCGTCGGCGAAGGCGCCTACAGGGCACTGCTCGTCGCGATCGCCGATTACCTAACCGAGGAGTTCGAGCGCCTACGACCGGCACCCGATTTTGGAAGCCAGATCGATATCGAACCGCTCCCGACCAACCTCGGACCGGCCCGCCTGGCGCGGCTCCTGCTCGCCCCCGCCACCAGCGGAACGTGGCTCAGCTCGACCTTGATCGGCAGAGCATCACGATCGATCGGCGCACCATGGCGCCCCAGCGACACTCGCTCCGCGCTCCGCCACATCATCGACGACGCTCACGACTCCGGCGATCTACACATCGTGCTGGAACCCATCGCCGCCGACCTCGAAGCTGTCATCGCCTGGCACCACCAACACGGCGCACGGTCGCCGGGCAACGCCGCCAACGCCCGCCGTTGGGCGCTGACTGCCGAATCGATGCGCGACCGCCTGGTCGATATCGCCGATTCCGGCCTGTGTGGTCGCACCCCCTCCATGGCCGCCGAGACGTTCACGGTCAGTGGCTCAGATCCCGGTCGCCTTGCCGGGGCGATCGACAAGGTTGTCTCCGAACTACGCAGCCAGGGCTTTGGCGTACAACGACAAGTCGATACCGACCAGGTTTCCGGCGCATCGTCATCGGTACTCTCATGAGTACGAGCACCCCTCCTCGGTGAAGCCTGTCGCAATGTCACCGCTCGGTCAATCCGGCTCGACGATTCGGATGACGGGTAGACGATGGCTGCGCCTGGCCGTGGCGGTTGCTCTGGTAGCTGTCAGCGCTGCTCTGCTCGCCTATGGGTTCAAAGAACTCATCGGTCGGGTTATTCAGGCCATCGCAGGCAGCGGCGACCCGACGCTGGCCGCCGAATCCAGAGACCCGTGGTTGGTCGGGGTCATCGTATTCATCGGCGTGCTGGTCGCCGCCGAGATCTCATGGATGGTGAAATGCCGGGTCGGGGAGCGTGTGGGTCTCGAGGCCATTGCCGACGCGGCCAGAGGCGAGGGTGTCGGGCCCGACTTGCGATGCACGATGATGCGGGCCACCGCCACTTTCACTGCCATGTCATCGATGGCTTCCCTGGGACGGGAGGCCGCGATATTGGAAATGGGAGGCTCGGTCGGTGCCTACGCCGGGCAGAAGTTGCGCCTCTCGGTTGCCAACCTCGCCATCGTCGGGGTGTCTGCAGCGTTCGCCGCGGCCTATCACGCACCGATAGCTGCGCTGTTCTACGTTCGCGAGCACGTCGTACCCGGTGCTAGTCGTGGGGCCACGATGTACGCCGCCGTTGGTGGGCTGATGGGCTTCGCTGTTTCGGCCGGTGTGATGCATTCCGAGACGCCGTTGCCCAAGGGAGGTCCGTTGTCGTGGTCAGCGCTCGGCCTCGCGCTTGCCGGGCCCGTTCAGCGTTTGCGAGATGGTGTGGCGGCGCGTGAGGTTGTCGTAGTCGACGCTCGTGGAAATCACCGCGGTGGCAATCGTGCGG
>JANNHY010000306.1:0-11976 GCA_031404635.1 Ilumatobacteraceae bacterium | reverse complement strand
TGGCCGGGTCGGCCAGCAACAGGCTCTCGCGATACGTGATGCAGCCAAGGTTCTCCATTGCCCCGGCGGCGAAGTCTGGCAAGGCGAGCATGTCGACCTTGTCGCTGGGATATGGAATGCCGTAGTAGCGCTGATACCAGCGCAAAGAATGGGCGCCGATTTCGAGTGCGAACTGGGTGAGGTGACCCTTGCCCGGGACATGGACGATGCGCAGCGGAATGCCGTCGACGTCGATCGGCTCTGTTGCCTCCAATGGGCCGACGACGAAGGCGACGAGGTAGGTGCTCATCGACATTGTCGGCTTGAAGATGACGACGTGCTTGCCGTCGGGACGGGCGATGCGGCCGACCTCGGGGCCGTTGGAGACGGCGAGAAGATCGCACTCGACGACGAGGGAGATCTCGAAGATAGCCTTGAAATCTGGTTCGTCGAAGCAGGGGAAGGCGCGGCGGCAATCGGTCGCCTCCATCTGCGTGGTCGCGATCACCTGCTCGACGCCGTCTTCGTCTTTGAACGTGCTGCGGTACCAGCCGCGCAACTTGTCGTTGAGCGTGCCGGTAAAGGTGATGTCGACGACGGCTTCACCAGAATCGAGGGGTGCGTCGATAACCAGTCGCTCGGCGACGGTGTCGAGATGAAACGAGACTTCCGCGCCGCCGACGCTGACGGAGGCGATTTGTAACTCGTCGGCATTGAGCATCACGGACTCTACGGCCTGTGTCGCGGTCACATCGATCGAAACTGTTCCGGTGAAGGTTGCGGCGTCGAGATCCGGCTCCAGCAACAAGCGGTAACGACCCGGAACAACGGTGTGCGGAAGGCGGTAGGGATTGTCGCTCACCCAGCGAGCGTATACGGAGCGGGTGTGCCCGGTAGCCTGCACCCACGTGTCGGGCATTCAATTTGACGTCGTCGGGATTGGCAACGCGCTGGTCGATGTGATCGCTCATGCCGACGACTCGTTCATCGGCCAACATGATCTCGTCAAAGGATCGATGACCCTGGTCGACACCGATCGCGCCCTGTACCTCTATCGGGCTCTCGGTGGTTCCATCGAGATGAGCGGGGGCTCGGCCGCCAATACGATGTGCGGCGTTGCCTCCTTCGGAGGGACGGCGGCGTACATCGGTAAGGTCAGCGACGATGAACTCGGCCGGGTGTTCGGCCACGACTGCCGCGCCGTCGGTGTGCATTTCCGCCCCGGTGCGCCCGCCAAGGGCACACCTACCGGGCGGTGCATCATCGTCGTCACGCCCGACGCGCAGCGGACGATGAACACTTACCTCGGAGTGTCGTCGCTGCTGTGCCGCGACGACATCGACGTCGACACCGTTGCCACAGGTGAAGTGCTGTACATGGAGGGCTATCTGTACGACCGGCCGGAGGCCAAGGAAGCGTTCCGCTACGCCGCTCAGGTCGCTCACGACCACGATCGCCTGGTGTCGTTGACGTTGAGTGATTCGTTTTGCGTCGACCGTCACCGTGCCGACTTTCGGGCGCTGGTGACAGATCAGGTCGACCTGCTGTTCGGCAACGCCGCGGAACTGACGTCGCTGTACGAGGTCGAGTCGATCGACGAGGCGTTGCTCGCCGTGCGCCACGACTGCACGCTTGCTGTCATCACCGTCGGCGCCGATGGCTGCATGGTCGTAACCCCCGACGACGTGCTGCACGCTCCGGCTCAACCGGTCGATCAGGTGCTCGACACGACTGGCGCCGGCGACCTGTTCGCCTCCGGGTTCCTGTACGGGTATACCCGCCGTCGACCGCTCGCTGAATGCGCCCATTTCGGTGCGATCGCCGCCGCTGAGGTGATCGCCCACGTTGGTCCCCGACCCTTGGTGGAGTTGCGTACGCTCTTGCCATGAGCGATTTCCGCAGCGAGGCGCGCCGCTGGCTGGCCGCCGAGCCCGACAGTGACATGCGTGATGAGTTGGAGTCGTTGCTCGCCGGTTCCGACGACGAACAGGTCGCCCGATTCGACGGCCGGCTGCAGTTCGGCACGGCCGGGTTGCGCGCTGCGGTGGGCGCCGGACCGCAGCGGATGAACCGTTTGGTGGTGCGACAGGCCGCGGCCGGCCTGGTCGACTACCTGTTGGGCGCGGAGCCTGATTCCGCCGGCCGAGGGATGATCATCGGTTACGACCATCGCCGAAAGAGCGATGCGTTCGCACTCGACACGGCGCGGGTCTGCGCGGCGCGAGGAATGCGAGCGATGATCTTCCCGTACATAGTGCCGACCCCGGTGGTGGCGTGGAACATCGTCGGCGTCGGTGCCGCAGCGGGGGTGGTGGTCACCGCCTCGCACAACCCGCCGGCCGACAACGGTTACAAGGTGTTCACGGCGAATGGCGCGCAGATCGTGTCGCCGGTCGACGCCGCCATCTCTGCATTCATCGACCTGGTCGATCCGTGTGCGGTGCCGATGTCGGAGCCTGATGATCCGTTGATCGAGTGGCTCGACGATTCGTGCGTGCAGGGGTATCTCACGGCAGTGCCGGCGGTGAGACTACGGCCCGACGTCGAGGGGGTAACGGTCGCCTATTCGGCGATGCACGGCGTTGGCGGCGACACGTTGGTGGCGGCGTTCGATCGCGCCGGGTTGCCGACGCCGTTCGTCGTCGCCGAGCAGCAGGAACCCGATGCTTCCTTCCCGACGGTCGCCTTCCCCAATCCTGAGGAGCCGGGAGCGATGGACCTGTTGTTGGCGCAAGCCGCAGCGTGTAATGCGGCTATCGCCTTGTGCAACGACCCCGACGCCGACCGTCTCGGCGCGGCCATACCGACGTCGGAGGGCGGCTGGCGACGATTGCAGGGCGACGAGATCGGCTGGCTGCTCGCCGACCACATCCTGCGCCACACCAAAGGTGACGATCGCCTGGTGGTCACCACGCTGGTGTCGTCGTCACTGCTGTCGAAGATGGCGGCCGACTACGGCGTGCGGTTCGCCGAGACCTACACCGGGTTCAAGTGGATTGGTCACACCGTGTTGAGCCGACCCGAGTCGCATTTCGTGTTCGGCTACGAACAGGCTCTCGGATACCTGGTTTGCGGACGACCGCTCGACAAGGACGGCATCACCGCCGCGGTGTTGATGGCCGAGGTCGCTGCCCTGGCCGCCGCAGACGGCGTGACGTTGCAGGGTCGGCTCGATGAGATCACGGCCCGCTTCGGCAGGCACATGATGGCCGATCTGTCGGTGAAGATGGCCCCCGTCGACGGCATCGCTGCGGTGGCCGGCATGCGTGCCAATCCTCCGGCTGAAGTTGATGATCGTACGGTCACCGACGTCGAGTGGTTCGACGAGGCCAGTCTGCTGCGGTTGCAGTTGGGCACCGAACTCCGCCTGCAGGTGCGGCCAAGCGGCACGGAACCCAAGGTCAAGCTGTACGGCGAGGGAATCGCGATCGACCCTGCGCCCTACCTACAGGCGCTGGCCGCCCTGCTCTAGCCCCTTGTGGAGTGTCTCGGGGCACCCAGGCGGTCACCAAACACTCCACGGGGTTATGCGGGGGAGCCGAACTGGCGGTCGCCGGCGTCGCCGAGGCCTGGGACGATAAAGGCGTGTTCGTTGAGATGTTCATCGACTGCGGCGGTGTAGATCGCCAGGTCGAGACCGGCAGCCTTGAGCAGGGCGATGCCTTCCGGAGCAGCCAACACGCAGACGACGATGATCGTGCCGGTGGCGCCACGCTCCAGCAGCAACTGGCATGTGTGGGCCAACGAGCCGCCCGTGGCCAGCATCGGGTCGAGCACGATGCATTGCCGTCCGGCTAGGAACTCCGGCAGCTTGTTGACGTAGGGCTTTGGTTGGAAGGTCTCCTCGTCGCGCGACACGCCGATGAACCCGATGTCGGCACTGGGCAGCAATTCTTGGGCGGCATGAACGAAGCCGAGGCCGGCACGCAACACGGGCACGACAACCGGCTGCGACGACAACGCCCGACCCGAGGTGGCCACCAGCGGCGTCGTCACCCGCACCTCGTGAGTGGCCAGGCCGCGGGTTGCTTCGGCGATCAGCAGCGTGCCGATCCTTTCCAGCTCCTGGCGGAACAAGGCATTGGGTGTGTCGCGGTCGCGGACCCTGGTCAGCGAATCAGCGATCAGGGGATGCTCGACGAGATGAACGGCGACAGTCATGACCCGAGTGTGCCAGATTCAGTTGAGGCCGGCGCTGTGTTCAGCCCGAGCGAGGGCGTAGCGCGGTTTGATGATGCCGTTGATGATGCGCAGTCGCTCGGGGAAGGGGGCGAAGGCGCTTTTCATCGCGTTGATCGTCAGCCACTCGAAGTCGTCGAGGCCCCAGCCGAACGCCTCGGTCAGTTGCTCCATCTCGGATGACATCGATGTCGCGCTCATCAGTCGATTGTCGGTGTTGACCGTGACGCGGAACCGCAGACGGCGGAGTATCCCGATCGGATGCTCGGCGATGGTCTTGCACACGCCTGTGCCGAGATTCGAGGTCGGGCACAGCTCCAGCGGGATGCGTCGATCGCGAACGAATGCCGCCAGGCGACCGAGTTCTTCCTCGCCGTCGGGCCCGGTGATGTCGTCGACTATGCGTACGCCGTGGCCGAGGCGTTCGGCGCCGCAGAACTGCACGGCCTCCCAGATGCTCGGCAACCCGAACGCCTCGCCGGCATGAATGGTGGTGTGGAAGTTCTCTCGACGAACGTATTCGAAGGCGTCGAGGTGCCGTGTGGGAGGGAATCCCTCCTCCGCACCGGCGATGTCGAAACCGACCACGCCGGCGTCACGCCACCGAACGGCCACCTCAGCGATCTCGCGGCTACGTGCTGCGGTGCGCATCGCCGAACAGATGAGATAGATCGTCAGGTCTGTGCCGGCAGCCCCGCGGCGGAAGCCGTCGAGCATCGCCTCTACGGCCTCGTCGAGGGTCAGCCCCGCCTCGGTGCACAGCTCCGGCGCCATCCGAACCTCGGCGTACACCACTCCGTCGGCGGCGAGATCCTGGGCGCATTCGTAGGACACCCGCTCGATGGCGTCGCGGTGCTGCATGACGCCGACGGTGTGGGCGAAGGTCTCCAGGTACAGCACCAGATCGTTGCGCTTGGCACCGCTGTTGAACCAGGCGGCCAAGTCGTCGACGTCGCTGGTCGGCAGCTTGGTGTAGCCGTATTCGTCGGCAAGTTCGATCACGGTTGCCGGGCGGAGACCACCGTCGAGGTGGTCGTGTAGGAGCGCCTTCGGAAGGGTACGGAGGTTCATGCCGCGACTCCGGCCAGCGAGCGCAGCGGCATGTCGGGGGAGCGGCGCAGCCAGTTCCATTCGGGATACTCGGCCGCTGCGGAGATGCAATGCAGCGAGTAGGCGTGGCGGCTCGTCTCCGAGCGGTTGATATCGCTCCAGTGAGGAAGCAGGCCGTGGAGGATGATCATCGTGCCTGCTGGGACTTCCAGCGGCACCAGTTCGGAAGGTGACGGCAGCGGGGCAGGATCGAGTTGCTCGAAAACGGTGCCGTCGGCGTCGGTGTCACCGGCCCGCTTGAACAGCTTGCGCAGGCTGGTGCGATGGCCCCCCGGCTTGGCCCACATGCAGCCGTTCTTTAGCGTGGCGTCTTCGATCGCGAACCAGAAGCCGGTCACTGTCATCGGATCGGTGTACAGAAACGTGCTGTCTTGATGGCAGCCGACCTCGCCGCCGATCAGCGGCTGCTTGAAGATGTACATGCTCTGCAGCGCCAGCGCATCGGCGAGGCCGATGTCGGCAGCGACACCGGCCAATTCCGGAGTGTACGAGAACTTCTCGAACGTCGGATCGAGATCGTGCATAGCGTGGCCGATCTTGTTGATGCTCAGCTCCTTCGAGGTGCGCGGTCGGCCTTCATGGTCGAAGGCCTCCTCCTCCTCGAAGAAGCACCAAATGCCAGAGCCCGAAGCCAGGAACTCTCCGTTGCTCACGCGATCCTGCTCGGTGGTGGTGAAGATCGTGTGTTCACCGCTGGGCTGGAAGTCGGCCACGATCTGGTTCGCCGCCGCTTTCAATTCATCGCAGGCCTCTGTGTCGGCGAAGCCTTCGATCACCACAAACCCATCACGCTGAAATTGCTCGATCTGCCGGTCATCCAACACCGATCCCATGAACCAGATCGTAGGCGCGAGCCCCAGACACGCCTACCCTCTGAGGCATGGAATTGACTGTCTTGGGTCACACCGTGCGCCATCCCATCGAGCATGTCGAGGTGTTCGCGGCGCCTGCGAACGTGACCACGGTGCGTTTCACCACCGACGAGGTGTCGTCGATGTGCCCCGTCACACAGCAGCCCGACCTGGCCGGCGTCGTCATCGAATACGCCCCGGCGCAGTGGTGCATCGAATCGAAGAGCCTCAAGCTGTACCTGTGGGGCTTCCGTGATCGGGCAGTGTTCGCCGAGGCGATGGCGGCCGAGATCGCCGCCGAGGTGATGACGACAGCCAAACCGCAATGGGTGACCGTCACACTCGCGCAGCGGCCCCGCGGCGGCCTCGAAGTGCAAGCCGTCGCCCACATCGAGGCGTAGCAGACCGTGACGGATAGTTCGGGCCGACAGCGATCTACAGTCTGGCTCCATGCCCACCCAGCCGGTCTCTGTAATCACCAGCGACGACCACCGGTCGCACGACCCGGAGTTCGACATCTTCTCCGGTTCGCTCGTCGGCCGATTCGAAGTGCCGCAGCGCGTCGATTGCATCGTGCAGGCTTTGGGCGACGGCGGGTACGCCACGGTCGCCCCGACGGTGCACGGCATGGAACCGATCCTGCGCGTACACAACCCCGACTTGGTCGACTTCCTCTCGACGGCTTGGAAGGAGTACACCGCGGTCATCCCCGATCCGCAGGCGGTGATCGCCGAGACGTTCATGCACGAAGGTCTCGTCGAGGCGATGCCGGTCGGCCGCCCTCCCGTGATCAATGCCTACGGCCGCCTCGGCTGGTTCTGCTTCGACACCTCGTCGCCCCTCTGTGAGGGCTCGTGGCCCGCAGCGCTGGTATCGGTCGACATCGCCCTGTCGGGGGCCGACCGGCTGCTGGCCGGCGAGCGCGTCGTGTACTCGTTGTGCCGCCCGCCAGGCCATCACGCCACACGCTCGGCGTTTGGCGGGTTCTGCCTGTTGAACAACGCGGCGATCGCTGCTCAGGCGTTGATCGACGCCGGGGCGCGGCGCGTCACGGTGCTCGACGTCGACGCCCATCATGGCAATGGCACACAGCAGATCTTCTACCGACGCGGCGACGTGCAGTTCGTCAGCATTCACATGGACCCCGACCAGAACTACCCGTGGTTCGTCGGTCGCGCTGACGAACGCGGCGATGGGCCCGGCGCCGGCGCAAACCTCAACCTGCCGCTCCCACTCGGCACCACCGGTGACCGCTACCTCAGCGATCTGGCGACGGGCATCGACGCGGTCTGCGCCTTTGATCCCGAGTATGTGGTCGTGTCACTCGGTGTCGATCCGGCCGATGGCGACCCGACGGCCGGATTGTGCCTGACGACCGCCGACTTCGCCGAGGTCGGCAAGGCCATCGCGGCGATCGACAGTCCGCTGCTGGTCGTGCAAGAGGGCGGCTACCAACTCCACCGCGTCGGCGCCGATGTTCGCGCAGTGCTCGACGGACTCTGCGCCAGCTAGGCCCAGCTAGGCCCAATGCGGTTCAGTTAGCGATAGCCCTCCCCGGCCGCCACTCGCCCCAACCCGGCGATGAGAGATGTGCGTCCTCCGACGGCTCATCTCTCATCGCGCCCGGACGGCCTTCGCCAGCGATGAGAGATATGCGTCCTCCGACGGCTCATCTCTCATCGCACGGGTCTAACTGAACGGTATTGGCAGCTAGGCCTCGCCCTTGCGATACACCCGTCCGTCGGCCGCGGGCGGGCGCAAGCGCTTGGTGAAAAAGATCAGCACTACCACCACGATGACATACGGCAGGATGGCCGCCCACCAGTCGGGTGGGGTGTCGGCGAGCAGGTACCACGCCAACGTCAACCCGCCGAACAGTGCGGCCAGCAACGAGTCGCCTCGGTTCTTGCGCAGCATCGCCCACACCATCACGGCGAACATGGCAATCGCCGCGACCAGCAGCAACGAGTGCGAGGCCTTGCCATCGAGATCTTGCAGCTTGAGGGCGAACGGGTAGCCGAACAGCATCGCCCCTCCGAATATTCCCATCGGTCGCCAGTTGCCGAAGATCAACGCCGCCATCCCGATGTAGCCGCGGCCATTGACCTGACCTTCCTTGTAGACGCCGGACAGCTCCTGACTGGCGATGAACGCCCCGGCCAGCCCGGCCAACGCCCCGCTGACGACTACCCCGACGTACTTGTAGAAGTAGATGTTGACACCATGTGCCTCGCCGGCCTCTGGGCGCTCGCCGCAGATCCGCAGGCGCAGGCCGAAGCGGGTGCGCCACAGCAGCCATGCGCTGAACGGCAGGAAGGCCAGCGTGATGACCGTCACCCACGACATGTTGCTGGTGAGACCGCGGGCGATGCCGGTGATATCGGAGATGAAGAACCAGTCCTTCTTGGCGAACCAGCCTAGGATGTCAGGCGTCTTCCAACCACCGAGATCGCCGCCGGCGAGGAATGGAAACGTCATCCGCCCGACCGTGGGAACTCGCGGCGACTGTGTGATCGAGCCGCCGGCGTCCTTGAACTTGACGTTGAAGATCTCCGAGGAGAGAAATCGGGCGACGCCGGGGCCGAGGATGTTGATCGCCACGCCTGAGATCACGTGATCGACACCGAATTGAACGGTGGCCACGGCGTGCAGTAGCCCGCCGAGGGCGCCGCCGAGTGCACCGAAGATCAGACCCCACCACGCCCCGAACGTGAGCGCTCCCCATGCACCGAACCAGGTGCCGAGTATCATCATGCCTTCGAGGCCGATGTTGACGACACCGGCGCGTTCGGCAAACAGACCGCCGAGGCCTGCCAGCAGGATCGGCACGCCCCAGCGGAGCATCGCCCTCGACGAACCCTCGGCCGTGAGCAGGCTGGTGTCGTCGAAGCCTTGCACGACGTTGAGCACAACGACGCCGACAGCTGCGTACAGAGCCCAACGGGCCCAGGCGGGCATGTTCTTCAGATGGTTCACGGCGATCATGCCGCCACTCCGCTGAGCGCTGCCGACGCCGACTTGGCTTCTTCTCGGTCACGCACCCGTTGGGTGACCTGGTAGGCGACGACCGCAGCCAGGATGATCAGGGCCTGCATGATCTGGACAATTTCGCGCGATGCCGAGCCGGTGTTCTGCAAGATGCCAGAGGAGATGTCGAGGAAGGCGAAGATCAAGGCGGCAACGGCGGCCCCGGCGGCGCTGTTGCGTCCGAGGAGGGCCACGGCGATACCGGCGAAGCCGAGGCCCTGGATCGGGTTGGCCGGGAAGACGCCGCTCTGCATGATCTCGGTCATCCCCACGAGTCCTGCCACGGCACCCGACAACACCATCGCCAACACCACCATCCGTTTCGGCGACACCCCGCCGGCCTGGGCGGCGAACGGGTTGGCGCCGCTGGCCCGCAGATCGAACCCGAACCGTGAGCGGTTCAACAGCACGTGGAAGGCGACGCCGACGATGATGGCGACGATCAGCACACCGGTCAGCTTGCGGTCGCGGCCGATGTCGCGGGTGAAGATCTCGACGAGGCCGTTGATATCGGGGATCCGCCCCGACGAGGGGATCTCGGCGGTGCCGACCCTGGTGACGTTGCCGCCACCTGCGCCGCGTGCCTGCCATTGCTGCAGCCCGTAGACGATCAGGCCTGAGGTGGCAATGTAGTTGAGCATGAGCGTCGAGATCACCTCGCTGATGCCGCGGCTGACCTTGAGCACGCCGGCAACACCGGAGTAGGTGGCGCCGACGCTCATCGCCACCAACAAGATGACGGCGATGTGCAACGGCGCCGGCAGATCGATGAGCCCGCCGACGTGGGCGGCGACCAGCGCGGCGAGCAGATATTGGCCCTCGACGCCGATGTTGAACAGGTTCATCCGGAAGCCGATGGCGGCGGCGATGCCGGAGATGAACAGTGGCGTTGCCCGGTTGAGGATGTCGATCATCGTCTCGAGCTTGCTGGCGTGGTCGATCATGTCGCCATACGCCCGCAACGGGTTGCTGCCGGCGACGAGCAGGACGATCGACGAGGCGACGATGGCGAACACCAGCGCCATCACCGGTGCGGCGGCGCCCAGCACGACGCGGCGGACTGTGGATCTCATGCGGCGCCCTCCTGCAGTGCGGCGCCGGTCATGTACGCCCCAAGGTCGCGAGGTGTGACCGTGGCCGGATCGAGGGTGGCCACGAGGCGACCGCGGAGCATGACGGCGATCGTGTCGGAGAGACCGATCAGTTCTTCGAGGTCGGCGCTGACCAACAGCGTCGCCAGGCCCGCAGCTCGCGACACCTTCAGTAGGTCCCACACCGCCGCTTGCGCCCCGACGTCGATGCCACGGGTCGGGTGGGAGGCGATCAGGATCGCCGGGTTGGCGGCCATCTCCCGCCCGACGATCAGCTTCTGCTGGTTGCCGCCCGACAGCGTGTGAGCGGCGACGTCGATGTTCGGGGTGCGCACGTCGAACGCTTCGCGGATGTGTTCGGTGGCCCCGCGCATTCCCTCGCGGTCCATCCAGAACCCGTTGCTGAACGGCCGGGTGGTCTGATGGCCCAGCGCGGCGTTCTCCCACAGCGGTGCCGAGAGCAACAGGCCCTCGCGCTGGCGGTCTTGAGGGATGTAGCCGAGACCGTGTTCTCGGCGATGGCGAACCGAACTGCGGGTGATGTCTTCGCCGAGCATCGTGAGCGAGCCGGAGGCGATCTGCCGCGTACCGATGATGGCGTCGACCAACTCCGACTGCCCGTTGCCCTCCACCCCGGCAAGGCCGACAACCTCGCCGCGGTGCACGGTGATGCTGACGTCGCTGACCACGGGACGATCACCTTCATTGACCATCAGACCCTTGACCTGCAGCACCACATCGTCTGTGACAGTCGACTCGTTGGTGGCCGGGGTCGGTAGCTCGGAGCCGACCATCAGTTCGGCCAGGTCGTGGGCGGTGACATCGGCCGGTTTGACCGTTGCGACCGAACGCCCCTGGCGGAGCACGGTGATCGTGTCGGCGATGGCCAGCACCTCGTCGAGCTTGTGGTCGATGAACAAGATGGTCGATCCTCTGGCCTTCAGCTCGCGCATGTTGCGGAACAGCGCCTCGACCTCCTGTGGAACGAGCACCGCAGTCGGCTCGTCGAGGATCAGGACTTTGGCGCCGCGATAGAGCACCTTGATGATCTCCACCCGTTGGCGTTCGCCGACTTCGAGCGTCTCGATGAGCTCGTCGGGGTTGACGTCGAGCCCGTATGCCTCGCTGACCTCACGGAGATGTGCCTTGGCTGTGGCGAAGTCGATGCGGCCACCCGACAGGGTCGGCTCGCTGCCGAGGATCACGCTCTCCAGAACGGTTAGTTGGTCGGCGAGCATGAAGTGCTGGTGCACCATGCCGATGCCGAGGTTGATGGCATCGGTCGGTTTGCTGAAGTGGACCTCGTTGCCGAACACCGTCATCGTGCCTTCGTCGGCGGCCTGCATGCCGTAGAGGATCTTCATCAGCGTCGACTTGCCGGCGCCGTTCTCGCCACAGATGGCGTGTATCTCGCCTTCCTCCACGGCGAGGTCGACACCATCGTTGGCCACGACGCCAGGGAAACGCTTGGTGATCCCAACCAATTCGATTGCTCGTGCCACGTACCCTCCAAAACGCAGAAGCGGGACCGGACAATAGTCCGGCCCCGCTCGCCTGCGTTACATTCAGGTGCGGCGGATCAAGCCTGGGTCGGATCGGTGGGCACGACGATCTCGCCGCTGACGATCTGGGCCTTGAAGGCATCGAGCTCGTCAGCGATGTCGTCGACGAAGCCGCCGGACGTGGCGTAGCCGACACCGTCGACCGACAGGTCGTAGGTGGTCGGGCCACCCGTAACG
>JANNHY010000305.1:0-3193 GCA_031404635.1 Ilumatobacteraceae bacterium | reverse complement strand
CTCGGCTTGCCGGTGGGGTTGACGATCGCACTCAGCACGCTCGGTGGCCTCGTGTACATCGTGTTCTTCTTCGGCATCTTCTTCATCGGTGGTGTCGAGACGTTCAAGCCTGGTGAGATCAAGACTCGCTTCGCCGACATCTGGGGCCAGGATCATGTCGTGCGCAGGGTCAAGGAGAACCTCGACTTCCTCGAGCGGCCGAAGGAGATCGAAGACCGTGGCGGGTACGTGCCCGGGGGCATTTTGCTGTGGGGTCCTCCGGGCACCGGCAAGACCCTGATGGCCGAGGCGTCGGCCGGCGAGACCGGCAAGCCGTACGTGTTCGTCGACCCGCAGGCGTTCGTCCAGACATTCATGGGCGTCGCCCCGATGAAGATCAAACATCTGTACCGCAAGCTGCGCAAACTAGCGCTGCGCTATGGCGGTGTCGTCGTGTTCTTCGACGAGGCCGACGTGCTCGGCAGCCGTGGCGGCCAGACATCGGGCGGCTTCGACAACGACGCCCGTGAACAGCTCGAGTCGGCGCAATGGCTCAGCCCTCAGAGTCGCCGTGAGATCGTCAGTTGGCTGCAGCGGCCGTCGGATGTCGAATCGACAACACCGTCACCTCGCCGACGAATCCGCGATTCGATCATCATGGCCGGGATGGGCGGTATGGGCGGCGCGGGCACACTTCAAGCGCTGCTCACCGAGATGAACGGGCTCAACAAGCCGAGGGGTTTCCTCGCTCGGCGGATCCGGCAGTTCCTGAACATCAAGGCCAAGCCGCCGCCTCGCTACCGCATCTTGCACCTGTTCGCCACCAACCTGCCGACCGCGCTCGATCCAGCCCTCCTCAGGCCGGGTCGTGTCGATCGCATCTACAAGGTCGGCTACCCGATGAAGGACGGCCGGGCCAAGACCTTCCAGGGTTATTTCGACAGGATCCGCCACACCGTCACCGCGGCCGAGGTCGATCGTCTGGCGACGATGACGCCCGGCGCAACCGGCGCCAGTGTCAAAGACCTCGTCAACGAGGCCGTGCTCGTCGCCCTGCGCGAGGGACGCGACGTTGTCACCTGGGCCGATGTGTTGCAGGCTCGGTATCTGAAACGAGTCGGTGAACACGAGCAGGTCGAGTTCATCGAGCGCGAACGCCACGCCGTCGCCATTCACGAGGCCTGTCACGCGACGACCGCCTATCTCAAGCGGCGGTCGATGGAGATCGACTTCGTCAGCATCGAGCCCGGGGGCGACTACCTCGGCGTGGTGATGAGCACCTACGACGACCAGACGTTCTTGAGCTGGCGTTCGACGTTCGAGGTCGACGCACTCGTGTCACTGGCCTCGCTGGCCGGTGAGCGGATGTTCTTCGACGGTGACAGCTCCGCCGGTGTCTCCGCCGATCTGCGCAACGCAACGTACATCGCGATGATGATGGAGGGCGCGTGGGGGATGGGCGACACGATCGCCGCGCAGTCGGTGTTCAAGGAGGTCCTGGGTGGGCCCGGTGGCGGATACCGCACTCCCGCCGACAAGGACGACGCCGCGGCCCAGCATCGGGCGGCGATCGGCAACCGCATCGAGATGCGCCTCGGCAACATCCTCGACGAAGCGACGAGGGTGCTCCATGAGCATCGGCACATGGTGCTGGCCATCGCCCACGCTCTCGAGACCCACAAGACCATCTCCGGCGACGATGTCGCGGCGATCTTCGAAGGTCGTCAGGGCCCCAAGGTGAACGGCCGTGACTATCACCACCCATCGTTCCTCGAGGTTGCCGACCGCTACCACAACGAGGCTCTCGTGGCACATCGCCAGACCGGTCGGGTCGAAGTTCCACTGCCTGTGCTGGCCCATCCCAATGGTCAACTGGTTTCCCCGGCGCAGCAGCTACCGCCGCCCAGCCTTCACTGACCCGAGAGACGCACCGACCTAGGCCTGGCAGTCGAGGACGATCTTGCCTTCAACGCCGCGGCCGAGGATGCGGGCATGGGCAACGGCCGCCTCAGAGAGGGGGAGCACATCGCCAACCGGCACGCGCAGGGTTCCCGCGGCCATCATTTCCAACAACGTGTCGAGGGCAACACGCTGCTCCTCGGCGGTGTCGACCAGGCCGGCGTAGCCGAGCACGCTCACCCCTTTGCGGTAGAGGCGGCGCAGGTTGATCGAGACCTGTTCGGCGTTCGACGTGCCGTAGACAACGAGGCGGCCCTTGTTGGCGATTGCGCCGATGGCGGCATCGGTGAACGGGCCACCTAGCGAGTCGAGGATTACCGTCGGCTGGTAGGACTCGAGCGCCGATTCCAAGCCTTCGGCGCCGGCGACGACGACATTGTCGGCGCCGTTGGCCGTGATGCCGTCAACCTTGGCAGGTGAACCGGTCTGTCCCCACACGGTCGCACCGGCGGCCTTGGCGAGCTGGATGGCCAGCGCCCCGACGCCGCCACTGGCGCCGAGCACCAGGACACGATCATCGGCTTCGATGCGGGCGCGACCGTGGAGCGCCTGCCAGGCAGTGATTCCTGCCACGGGCATCGCGGCCACCTGAGCGAGATCGAGACCGTCGGCTACCGGAAGTAGCCAGCTGTCGGGAACCGCGATTCGGCTGCAATACAGGCCAGGGCGGATGACCCCGAGTCCGCCGCCGCGCACCAGCACCGGGCGGCCGTCGACGTGGCCGGTGGCCTCGGTACCCGGGGTCCACGGCAGGTTGGCAGCAGCGGCGCCGACCGAACCTTGGGTGATCCACACGTCGAGTGGGTTGACCGATGCATAGGCAATTTCGACAAGCTGGTCGTCAGGGCCCGGCTGCGGGTCGGCGAGTTCGTCAACCTGCAGAGTTCCCCCGATTGAGTGAAGTCTGGCTGCGCGCATTCGGCCACTGTAGGCCGAGCGATCGCCGGGCTGCCGAGCCGATAGCTTGCTCGGACGATGATCATTCTCGACGGCGGCACAGGCACGCTGATTCAAGCGCTCGGCGCACCGATGAGTGGCGAAACGTGGTGTGCCGACGCAAACCTCAGCCATCCCGAAATAGTCCGCCAGGCACACCGTGACTACCTCTCTGCCGGCGCCGAGGTGTTGATCGCCAACACGTACGCCACGAGCCCGTTGCTGTTCAACCATCTCGGCCGTGACGCCGACGTCTCCAAGATCGACGGCGTAGCGGTGGGGTTGGCGCGCCAGGTCAGCGGCGGATCGGTGCCGGTGG
>JANNHY010000304.1:0-2469 GCA_031404635.1 Ilumatobacteraceae bacterium | reverse complement strand
CATGCCCAAGGAGAACTGACGATGATGCCTCCGACCATCAAGAGCCTCGAGTTCCTCGTCGCCCATCACAACGCCGCATCGGCGATGGATTCGGCGAGGCGACTCGGCCGGCCGGTGCCTATCCTCCCCAGGCTGCGCATCGACGCCCAGGGGCGAGTGAGGGGTGTGTCGCTGCCCGGCGACGACGACTATGCCGACTTGGGCTGATCAGCGGCGTCGAGCGCGGCTGCGACCATCGACAACATGCGTGCCGAACACCCGTCCATGTTGACCGGTGGGGCAACCTCGTCGATTATCTTGCGGGCAATCGACCGAAACTCTCGGGCCGCCAACCCCGTGCCATCGATCGCCACCGGCCGTCCGGCGTCGCCACCTGCGGCCACGGCAGGTTCGAGTGGCACACGCCCAAGCAGTTCGACACCGATCTCGTCAGCCAGCGCCTGACCGCCGCCAACACCGAACAGGGGATATTCGACGCCGTGGTCGCACGTGAACGATGACATGTTCTCGATCACGCCGCACACCCGCAGGTAGCTGCGGCGGGCCATGTCGGCGGCTCGCGCCGCCACCTTCTGGGCGGCGACCGCCGGCGTCGTGACGATCAGCAGATCGGTACGCGGTAACATCCGCGCCAGCCCCATCTGCACGTCGCCGGTGCCCGGCGGCATGTCGATGAACAGGTAGTCGAGTTCGCCCCAGTGCACGTCGCGCAGGAATTGCTCGACGGCCTTGTTGAGCATCAACCCCCGCCACATCAGCGCCGTGTCCTCTTCGACCAGGAATCCGGTACTGACGACCTTGAGCATCCCCCGGCCCATTGGCAGTGTGCGCGGGATGATCATCGGCTTGTCGCGACCCTCGACGGCTTCGGCCTCCAGCCGGTCGTCGACACCGAGTAAGCGCGGCACGGAGAAACCCCAGATATCAGCGTCGAGCACACCGACAGTGAAACCCTGGGCGGCGATCGCCGCGGCGAGATTGACCGTGACCGACGACTTGCCGACGCCACCCTTGCCGCTGGCAATGGCCAGTATCCGCGTCGAGGCCGACACCTCGGTGCTGGGTGCGTTCTCACGAGCATTCCAGCGTGCTTTGAGCATGACCTCGGAGCGTTCCTCGCTGGTCATTTCACCCCAGTCGATCTTGACCTTGGTCACACCTGGGTGCACGGCGACCCTGGTCTCGACATCTTTCTTGATCTGGGCGCGCAGCGGGCAGCCACCGATAGTCAGCTTTACGCCGACCGTGACCACGCCGTCATCGGTCACCTTGACCGATGGAACCATGCCAAGGGTGACGATGTCGGCGCCGAGTTCGGGGTCGATCACCGACCGCAGCAGCGACGTGACCGTTTCGACATCAGGCGGGCTTGGAATCACGACACCAATTGTACGGTTGCAGGTCGTTACAATGACTTCGAACCGTAGGAGGAGCCAACAAGTGATCACGCTCACCGATACCGCTGCCGTCAAGGTCAAGGAACTACTCGCTGCCGAGGGCGACCTCGACCTGGCCCTTCGCGTCGCTGTGCGTCCCGGTGGATGCAGCGGGTTCTCGTACGAAATGTTCTTCGACGGCGATGTTGCCGCCGACGACGAGAAGGCCACGTTCGGTAACCCCGGCGCGACGGTCAACGTCGTCGTCGATTCGGCATCGGCGCAGATGCTCCAAGGGGCAACGCTCGATTACAAAGACGGCCTCAACCAGGCCGGCTTCTCCATCAACAATCCCAACGCCAGCCGAACTTGCGGATGCGGGTCGAGCTTCAGCTGAGCCTTCAGGTCATAAACGAGTCGAGCCGCTCGTCGAGTTCGCTCTGATCCCACATCACGTCGAGTCGATCGCGCACGATGCCGGCTGTGCACAAATACAACACGGGTTCGTATTCCAGCCGTAGGGCGGAGACGGCAGGAGCGATTGTGGTGGCAGCGTCGTCGGCGTAGACCTCGGCGTGCACCATCACGACTTTGTCGCCATACCGGTCGTGAGCCCTGACGAGGAACTCCAAGGCCGGTGCGCAGGTACCAGTCTGGCAGTGGGCGGGTGTACCAACGATGTAGCCAACCGGCTTGCCTGACGCGAGCGCCTGGGTGAGGGTCACGTCGTGGAGCGGGCAGGGATTGGGGGTGAGGGTGCAGTACGGTTCGACCCCGCGATGGTCGTCGACCGTGGGCGTGTCGAACGGCGGCAGCAGTGATCCGATGTAGGGAACTTTCACCTCCGCCGGGTCACTGACGAGGAATGCAGCTCCGAAGCCGTCGTCGCCCTCGATGCGTAGTGTGTACGCGCCGGGCTGGTCTATCTGCACCTCAACCGCCCAGTAGGGAATGACCAAGTCGGTCGAGCGGATCGGCGCGCTGACGGTGGCGATCGGCTGGTCGTTGCCGTCGAGCACCCGCCCGGTCAGTTGCGCAGGACCCGATGTGAGCAGGCTGCCGCTGTCGGCGAGCGAGATCGGCAGGCGGACCT
>JANNHY010000303.1:0-5782 GCA_031404635.1 Ilumatobacteraceae bacterium | reverse complement strand
GGCGCAGGCGGGTCGAATGCCTTCGCCCAACCGGAACGCCACCTGGCGGTGGGTTACGCGATGAACAAGATGGCCGCCAACCTCGCCGCCGACGCGCGCGCTCAGCGAATCACAAACGCCGCCGCCAAGGTTGCCGACTCGTTCTGAGCTGACTACAGCGGGCCGCGCAACCACCACAACCCGAGCCCCCAGGCGATCATCATCAGCACAACGGCAGCCATCACGTACCGCCATGTGAGTTCGTGGATGGTCGTCACGGCGTCGCCGGTGGTTTGTTGCAGGTTGGCGCGGATGTCTTCGTAAGCCTTGGCCAACTCAGCCGCAGATGGGGCGACATAGGCCGTGCCGCCGGTGGCGTCGGCGGCCGCCTGCAACTCGTCGAGCTTCACCGGCACCGGCTCGGATTCGCCGGTGACGGGGTCGGTGATGGTGCCATTTTCGGTACCGAAAGCGATCGTGTAGACGGGCACGTTGGCATCGGCTGCGACCTGAGCGCCGTCTGCAGTCGGTCGCCCCCGTGTTGTCTCGCCATCGGAGAGCACCACCAGCGTGCCGGGCGACGCCTCGGTCGGTTGGCCGCGCTGCAAGACGCGCACGCCAGCTGCCATGGCGTCGCCGATGGCCGTACCCTCGCCGAGTTGCAGCGCCTCGATTGCGGAAATCAGACGAACCCGGTCCGTCGTCGGTTCGACATCCGTGCCTACGGAGCCGCTGAACGAGATCAGGCCGAGTTCGACGTCGGCGTCGACGGCGTCGACGAAGTCCGCTCCGGCCTGTTTAGCGGCGTCCAACCGATTGGGCGCGACGTCGTCGGCCTGCATCGACAGCGACACGTCGAGTACCAGGATGATCTTCCCTGCGGCCGTGGGACGTGTCGTCGAACGCTCGACCGGTTGGGCGGCGCCGAACACTCCGATCGTCAGCGCTGCCATTTGCACGCCGGCCACCGCATGGCGACGCCAGCCGGGGCGTCTCGGGGCGATCTGGTCGAGCAGCTCGATCTGGGTGAAGCGGACCGTGTGTGTCGCCCGCCGGCGCTGGGCGACCAGATACGCGCCGGCCAGACCGGCGACCATCAGCAACATCCACAGCCGGACGGGGGCCAGGAAGTCCCAACTCATCGATGCACCATCGCCGGGCGCAGGCGGCGCCGACGGACGTGGGCGGCGATCTCGGAGAGCCAGTCACGATCGGTGGAGAGCTCCAACCAGTCGCCCCCCGATGCACGAACGGTCTGCTCGCGTTGCGCTCGCAGTTCTGCGGCTCGGTCGGCGAACCGGCGCTGCACCGCGCCGGTGACCATGACCTCGCGTGTCGCGCCTGTCGACGGATCTGAGAACGTCACCAAGCCGATCGGCGGCACGTCGAACTCGCGCGGATCGACGATCCCAATGGCCAGCAGATCGTGGCGCATCGCCAGCTGCGACATCGGCGACGACCACTCAACGCCGGCAAAATCGGAGATGACGCAGATGAAGCCACGGCGCTTGCTCAACGCACCGACGCGCCGCAGCGCCTCGGGAAGGTCGCCGCGGCCGAGCCCCTCGGTGCCGGGCGAATCGGCCACTGCTTGCAGGATTGCGCGCACATTGTCGCGGCCGAGCCGCGGCGGTGTGACCCGTAGCTCAGGCCCGGCGACGAGCACTGCACCCAATCGGTTCTGGTTGCGGGCGGTTAGGAAGCCGACGGTCGCGGCGGCGGCAAGGGCGACCTGTGCCTTGGTGCTGTGCTGTGTGCCGAAGTGCATCGCCGCTGACACGTCGACCACCATCCACGCCTCGAGGTCGCGGTCGGCGATCTGGTCGCGCACGTGCAGTTCACGGGTGCGCGCCGTGACGTTCCAATCGATGCGGCGCACGTCGTCGCCCGGTTGATAAACACGCGATTCACCCGGCTCGCTTCCGTGCCCGGGTGTGATCCCCTGATGCTGGCCGTGGAGCTGACCGTCGAGGCGGCGGTTGATGCTGAACTCCAACGACCGCAGCAACTCGGCAATGGTCGCGGGTGTCGGCCCGCTCGGCCATTCGATGCCCGAACTCGATACCACTAGTTCAGCTCCGCGGCGTGGTGTCGTTCGGCTTCGGTGAGACCCACATCGTCGGCACGGTGCTGAGCACGCGGCCGAGCACGTGTTCGATGGAAATATCGCGTGCCAAGGCGTCGTAGGTGAGGATCAGCCGGTGTCGCAAGACCTCAGGGGCCAGGTCGAAGATGTCTTGGGGCATCGCGTACGTACGGCCGCGTAGCAACGCCAGCGCCTTGGCGCCGCGGACGAGTGCCAATGTGGCGCGCGGGCTGGCGCCGAGCGCAATCACGGTGACGAGATCGGTCATCCCGGTCTGGGCGGGCGTGCGGGTGGCCTGCACGAGGTCGACGGCGTATTGCTGCACGCTGCGGTCGATGAACACCCGTGATGCGCGCTCCTGCAGCTGTGCCAACCCGTGCAGGTCGATGACCTGCTCGGGGACCGGAGGCGAGACGCTCATCCGGTCGACGATCGTCATCTCCTCGTCGGCCGACGGATGGGTCATGGTGATCTTCATCATGAATCGATCGCGCTGGGCTTCGGGTAGGTGGTACACACCTTCCGATTCGATCGGGTTCTGCGTGGCGATGACGAAGAACGGCGTGGGCACGTGGTAGGTCGTTCCCCCGATCGTGACGTGCTGTTCGGCCATCACCTCGAGCAGCGCCGACTGCACCTTCGCCGGGGCGCGGTTGATCTCGTCGGCGAGCAGGAAGTTGACGAACACCGGGCCCAACTCGACATCGAACTTCTCGCTCGACGACCGGAAGATGCGCGTGCCGATAATGTCGGACGGCAGCAGGTCGGGGGTGAACTGCACCCGACCGAACGTGCCGCCGACGACTTTCGACAGCGTTTCGGCGGCGAGTGTCTTGGCCAGGCCGGGCACACTCTCCAGCAGACAGTGACCCTGGCTGAGCAGCCCGACCAGCATCCGCTCGATCAGCCGGCTCTGACCGACGATGACCTTGCGCAGCTCGAAGAACACCCGCTCGACGATCAATGCCGTGGCCTGGTCGTCTTGCGGCAGATTGGTGGTGACCGTCATGGGGTTTCCGCTCCTTCGGCCGGAACGGTATCAATGCATTCCGGGTCAGCGGGCGCGGCGGATCACCGCGTGGCGTGGGCGTTCAACACCGTCGCCAGGCAGGTGGTGACCCGGCGCGCCGTGGGCAGATGGAGGTATTCGTTCGGACCATGGGCGTTGGCCCCCGGCCCGAGGACGCCGGTGATCACGAACTGAGCGTCGGGGAACATCTCGCCGAGCATGCCCATGAACGGAATCGAGCCGCCCTCGCCGAACGCACGCGATGCGTTGCCGAACGTGGCCACCGAGGCAGCGTCGAGCGCCGCCTGTAACCATGTGGCGAACGCCGGGGCATTCCAACCTGGACCGGAATGGCCGTCGTCGAAGGTGACATTGGCGCCGTATGGCGGGTCGCTGGTCAGTGCCGCCTCGATCGCTGCCAGGGCGGCCTCGTGGTCGCAGGTCGGAGGCAGGCGCACGCTGAGTTGAAGCGCGGTGTGTGGTCGCAACACGTTGCCGGCTCCCTCGACCGGCGGGATGCCGTCGACGCCCGTGACGCTGAGGGCCGGGTACCAGGTGCGTGCCAGCAGCTGCTCAGCGGGATCTGCAACCATCGGTTCGGCGCCGGCGACGAACGGGAAGTGACTTCCGATCGGGAACTCGACGGCGGTCTCACCGGCCTGCTGACGCCGGTCGGCAGGGATCTCGGCGTGCAATGGCGACAGCAAGATACGGCCGTCGGAGCTGTCCTCGATCCGGTCGAGCAGCTGCCGGCAAATCCGGAACGACGACGGAACGACACCGCTGGCCTCGCCGGAGTGCACCCCCTCGGTCAGGATCTCCACACGCAACGTACCGGCAGCCAGGCCGCGCAATGAGGTGGTGACCCAAAGCCGCTCGTAGTCGAGACAACCAGAGTCGAGGCACACCACCAGGCTGGGTGTGCCGATGCGGTCGGCGAGCGCGTGCAGATGGGCCGGCAGGTCGGGGCTGCCGCTCTCCTCACTCGCTTCGATCAGCACGACGCACCGGGTGTGGTTCAATCCGCTGGCCTGTGCGGCCTCGATGGCCAGCAGCGAGGCAAACGCCGCGTAGCCGTCGTCGGCTCCGCCGCGCCCATAGAGACGATCCCCTTCGATGACCGGCTTCCACGGGCCGAGGTCGTCACGCCATCCGGTCATCTCCGGCTGCTTGTCGAGATGGCCGTAGAGCAACACGGTGTCGTCTGCCGACCCGATCCCGAAGGCCGGTACCTCCATTAAAATCACCGGCGTGCGGCCGGGCAACTCGTGAACCTCGACGGTGAGGCCGGCGATGGCACGATCGGCACACCATGCCCGGATCAGCTCGACCGCACGATCCATGTGGCCGTGTTCACGCCATTGCGGGTCGAACAGCACCGACACGTTGGGGATGGCGATGTAGTCGTGCAGGACGGGAACGATGTCGTCGGCCCAGACGCGGTCGACATGAGTGGTCAGCGTGCCGATAGTGGTGCCACTTGGGGTTACGGTCATCGTCGTGCTCCGGACAAGCGCTCGATGATCTGTTCGGCCTCGGCCATCATCGACTGCACCAGTTCGGCGGCGGGCACCAGCGACTCGATCGCCCCGACCCCCTGCCCGCAGGGCATGAACTCCCTGGAGGCGTCGACCACGGTGCCGTCCGGGTAGCCGAGGTGGTTGACACCAGCCTTCGCCGAGTAGATCACTTGGGCCGGGAAGGGCTGCAGCTCCTCGGGATGGGCCTCGAAGTGGTTGGTCCACTCGTTGCGGACGACTCGGCAAGTCTTGCCGGTGTACGAACGGCTGACGACGGTGCCGTCCTCGGCGGTAGCCAGCAACGCCTCTTTGTACCCGTTCACGGCCCGCGCCTCGGGTGTGGCAATGAACCGTGTGCCGATCCACACCCCGTCGGCACCGAGGGCCAGCGATGCCGCCAGGCCGCGGCCGTCGTATAAGCCGCCGGCGGCGACAACGGGGACCTGGCCGCCGACGGCGTCGACCACCTGGGGCACCAGGGCGATGGTGGCGACGGTGCCGGTGTGGCCGCCGGCCTCGGTGCCCTGGGCGACGACGAAATCGACGCCGCTGGCCACCGCGTCGAGGGCGTGACGTACCTTGCCGCACATGCTGCCGACGAGGATGTTGTTCGAGTGCAGCAGGTCGATCACCTCGCGGGGCACACCGAGCCCGGCGACGAAAATCCGGGCGCCGCCGTCGATCACCGATTGGATGCCGCGCTCGACCTGACCCGGCAGAGCCGTCAACAGATCGACCCCGAACGGTTTGCCGGTCAATTCGCGTACGGCGGCCATCTCGATCGGCAACTCCTCGGCGGTCATCGTCGACGCCCCCAGCGTGCCGATGCCGCCCGCCTCGCTGACGGCGGCGACCAACCGGTGGTAGCTCACACCGCCCATCCCGGCAAGCATGATCGGGTGGGCGATCTCGAGCAGGTCGGTGAGCCGCGTGTGCATGCGCTGCACCGTATCGGAGCCCCTCCAAAACCACCGGTGTGGAGTGTTTCACGGCACCCAGGCAGGCGCGGCGCACTCCACACCGGGTTGTGGAGTGCTTCACGGCACACGGGTGGGTGTTGCATAAACCTCCCCGGGGATGCTCGCGTTGGCGGCGCGGGTCTGAAAAACTTGCGGGGTGTCATCGTTCAACTTTGTGTCGTGTGATCGTGATCAGTTGTTGTTGTTGCCGCCGTCGTTGTCGGATTGG
>JANNHY010000302.1:0-16050 GCA_031404635.1 Ilumatobacteraceae bacterium | reverse complement strand
GTCGATTTGGTTCGAAACAACGCCGGACTCTGGGCTACTGGGTGATCGCCGGTTCCAGGTGTTGCTCGTACCCATCGACGCTGATGGCGATCTCGATCAGCAAGTGAGCGTCGTCGCGATCGAACCGCAGCGTTCCGATGTTGTTGTGGAACACGGCGTCGCTGGTGAGCTCCCAGGTGAGGGCACTCGCTTGTCGGCGGGCGCGGCGCATCAGCACCTTCCCAAGCCGTCGACCGAACCTGCTGCTGGCGAAGCGCATGACGCGTCGCTCGCGGGTTCGTAGCACGTTGCGGATCGGAGAGCAGACGACCTGGCGCACTCGAGTGGTCAACGCACCCGGCATGTCGATGTCGGCGACGTAGGCGAAGTGGATGTCGCCGGACAGAACCGAAACCGTGGCCGGTGGAGCGTGATGGTCGCTCGCCGTGCACATCCCGATCAACAGCTGTTCGAACCGGCGGAACGACCGATCGAACGCTGCCCAGTCCTCGAGGTCCAGGGCGCGGCGTATCCACTCGCCGGGCCGTCGAAGCCATGCCCCTCTGTGCCCATCACACACCGCCTCGCTCCACTGCTGGATGCCATGCAGCCCGCCAGGGACGAACAACGGTAGCGAAGTGGCCAGTACCACGTGGTCCGCCGCCTCCGTGGCCCGGTCGACGATCCACGCCCATTCGTCTTGATCCACCATTTCGCGCTTGCCGGGGTCGAGCACGCGCCCGTTGCGGGAGTCGATGACGATGAGGTGGACGGGCCCGAGGTGCCGTTCGAAGCTGAACTGGTAGCCGCCCGGAACGGGGGTGAACTCTTCGGACTGAAGCGCCCACCGACGCAGCAGGTCGGATGCATCAGGGACGGCCGTGATCTCGTCGAGCAAACCTTCCTCAGCAATTCGTTCCGGTGAGAGGTTGCCGAGGTGCTGGTAGATCCAGTACGAGACCAGTCCGCCGATCGCGTGCTCGGGCCACCACGGTTGCGCCCTGATGTTTTTGACCCACGACTCCGAGATGTTCCAATCGTCGATCAGGTCGTGGTCGTCGAAGATCATCGCGCTGGGTACGACCGACAGGATCCAACGCTCGATCTCGGGCGTCCACGCCTCGTGGTACAGCCACGTGTACTCCTCGAAGTTGGCGACGATTCCTTTCGGCGGGTCGCGAGGTCCGTTACGCGTTCGCTCGGTTCGTTCGGCGGTCACCGGGGACGACTCGTCTGCGTACACCTGATCGCCGAGAAAGAGGAGCAACTGTGGCCATTCCCGTGGCTGCTGCTCGAGCATCCGCAGACCTGCGGCGTGCAGCGCGTCCACCCCTTTGCCTCGAACGTCGTGGTCGAGTTCCAGGCTGTAGGGGGGTTCGTGTGGTGACGCGGCGCGGCAGCTTCCGAACATCACCGAGACGGCTGTGCCGGGCGAAGAGGTGCGGATGCAGCTCGGCGGCAGAGCGGAGGCAGGCAACGGCCATCGCTGTTCGCCATCCAGGCGCACGTTGTACTCGGTAATCGAACCCGGCTCCAACCCGTCGATGACCACCAGGGCGTAGTGATGTCCGGCGAACGAGAACGTCTTCTGCTGCACACGGCACACCTCGACGACACAGGCGGTGTCGGTTTCGACCCACACGGTGGCGGCCGTCGCGCTCACGTACCGGAGCATCGGCCCGAGCAGTAGTTCGGCCACGGTCGGAAGCTAGCGGGTGGGGGACGTCGGACAGCAAGCGAGCACTGGACAGCAACTGGTGACTTGGTCCATCGTCGTCGTCAGTCGAAAAACATCATTCGGGGCGGTTTGACATTGATCCGAATCGGGCACCCATTTCTCTCGAGACCGGCCGAACGCGCCGGAACAGCGAGGTTGGACAATGATCTCCGAGCGAGCATTGCGAGAAGACACAGTGGAACCGGATGCATCGCGACCTTGTGTGCGACGGTCCGACATCAAATGGTTCGTCTTCGCCTACGTGGTGCTGACGGCGGTGTGGTACCTGCTCGGTCGGGCCGTCCTCGCTTCGAACGCCGTGGTGCGCGCTGACACCGCGGCGGCACGTTGGTTCGTCGACCGCCGCACTCCCGGCCTCGACCACTGGACTGCAATCGGTTCGGCCCTGTCGGGGACGAGCATCAAGATCGTGGTGACCATCGTCATTGCCATGGTCATGGCGGTACTGTGGCGACGGTGGGCGGAACCGATGTTGATCGTGCTCCCTTTGATCCTCGAGGCCATGGTCTTCATCACCGTCACCTGGATCGTGGGGCGTCCGCGTCCTGACGTGCCACGGCTGGAGGACTCACCGGTCGGCAGCAGCTTCCCATCCGGACACGCCGCTGCCGCTGCCGTCTACAGCGCCCTCCTGATCGTCGTCTTTGTGCACACCAGACGCTCATGGATCCGCGTCGTGTTCTCCACTGTCACCGTGTCGGTGGCGTTGATCGTCGGAGTGTCCCGGGCGTACCGCGGCATGCACTACGTGACCGACGTGGTCGCAGGCTACGCGCTCGGGGCCGTGTCGATCGCCTTCTGCTGGTGGTTGGTCCAACGGGTGGTCGCGCGGAATGAGGAAACCACCTCAGATCCGCCGATCGAAGTGACCGAGCCGGAAGAGATCCAGGTGGCCCACGGTGGATGAGCGCGACCTGCGACCTTGCCTGCTGGCACGACCCAACCCGCACAACCGCCTCGAGCTCGCTTCCATCGACCCTGCGGGCACGCCCATGGCCGGCTCGCGCGACACAGCCGAACGACAGCTCGCCCGGACACTCGGCGATCGCCTCAGTAAGCTGCACGACCTGGTGTACGCCAACAAGGACACCAGGGTTCTTCTGGTTCTGCAAGGGCTCGATGGCAGCGGAAAGAACGGCACCATTCGCCACGTGGTCTCGAAGATGAACCCAGCGGGTGTTCGCGTGGCGTCATTCAAGGCGCCGACACCTGACGAGGAGGAGCACCATTTCCTGTGGCGCATCCGCCAGCAGTTGCCCGAGCCCGGCGAACTGGTGGTCTTCGACCGCTCTCACTACGAGGACCTCATCGTTCCGCTTGTCGCCGGAGAGGTCGACCAGGAGGAGGTGGAGAAGCGCATCGATGAGGTGAACCAGTTCGAAAATGACCTCGTCGACGACTCGGTGGTGGTCATCAAATGCCTGCTGCACCTGTCGTACGACGAGCAGCGCAAACGGTTCCTGCGACGGCTACGACGTGATGACAAACGCTGGAAGTTCTCCGAGGGCGACCTCGACACCCGCGACCGATGGGCCGACTTCCAAGCGGCCTATGGCGACGTCGCCGGGAGCACATCCACGGCGGTTGCTCCGTGGTACGTGATCCCGGCAGATCACAAGTGGTACCGTAACTGGGCCGTTGCCCGGATCATTGTCGGGACCCTCCGCGACCTGCATCTGACGTACCCGCAACCGGATCTCGACGTCGCCGCCATGCGCCGCCGACTGAGCCCCAACGTCTGACTGGTTGACCATGACCTTGCACCAAGCAACGGCGTCGACACCGGGACAGGACACGTCGGTGGCCGACGCGGTCGAGAGGGCCGTCCGTCAACACCCGTGGCTCGAATCGATGATCCGCCAAGGGTGGTTCGCCAAGGGCTTCGTGTATCTGCTGATGGGTGCAGTGGCGCTGGTGTTCGCGTGGCGTCCGCGCATCGACGACCAGGCGTCGCCGGAGGGGGCGCTCGGTCTGGTGTCGCATCAGCCAGCGGGACGTCTGCTGCTGGGGGTGTTCGGTGTGGGACTGGTGATGTACTCGGCGTGGCGGGTGCTCAGCGTGATCGTCATCCGCGGCACGGACTTGAGGGACCACCTGGAACGAGTGGGATACTCGTTCTCTAGCTGCTTCTATGTGTTCCTGGCGTTCACGGCGCTTCGGCACGCGATTCGCGGAAGCGAGCCGGACGATTCGTACACCGTCGAGCGAGCCTCGCGCTCGCTGATGTCACAAAGCTGGGGACGGGCGCTGTTGGTCGTTGCAGCCACGGTCGTCATCGGTGTCGGCGTGTTCTTCATACGCAAGGCGATCACTCGGGAGTTCGCCGACAACCTGCAGGGCGTTCGCCCGACCTGGTCGGGCAACAGCGGTCGCTCCCGGGTCGTGTTCGTCGCCGGGATGATCGGGTGGTTCGGTCGCGGCTTGGTCACGGCGTTGGTGGGCTTCTTCGTCGGCCGCGCCGCGCTGCGCTTCGATCCATCCGACGCCAGCGGCTTCGACAGGGCTCTGCGTCGGGCCGCCGATGATGACTATGGCGCTGCGCTGGTCGTCGTAGCCGCCGCCGGATTGATCGTGTACGGCGTGTACTGCCTGCTCAGCGCGCCCCGCCGGGAGATCGCCAAGGACCCGTCGTGACGACGCTCGTGGTGCTCGCTAGCGCGGTCGTCTTGACCATCGTGCTGGTCGTCGCAGCCGCGCTGGGTGGTTCGAAACCCGCGCCGCTCGACACCGAGCGCGAGGAGCGGTGGCTGGTTTGTCATGCTCCGGAACGAATTCGTCCCGCACTTCGATATGTCGACCGCAAGGTTGCCGGGGGGATCATGGTGGCCGTCGCCTTCGCCGCCCTGTTCGCCGGGGCGCTGCTCGTCGGTTGGGTGTTTGACTCGATCGATCGCAACAGTGGGTTCGCCCGATGGGACAAGTCGGCTGCGCAGTGGGGCGCCGATCATGCGACCGAACGGTCGACTTCGGTGCTCGAGGGGATCACTGCTCTGGGAGCGACGCGATGGTTGTTCATCGTCATAGCAGCGGTCGGCGTGCTGGCAGTTCGTCGGCGAGGGTGGGGTGCGCTCGGGTATCTGGCGGTGGTGGGCCTTGGGGTCTCGGGGTTGAACAACGGTCTCAAGTGGCTGGTCCAGCGCGACCGGCCGAACGTCGGCCGTCTGGTGGGTTTCGCCGGCTCGTCGTTTCCGTCGGGCCACTCGGCGGCAGCAGCCGCCTGTTGGGCGGCCTTGGCGTTGGTGGTACTCGCACGACGGGGCAGGGCGTGGAGGGCCGCGGGAGCGATCGCGGCGATGTTCGTCTCGTTCGGCGTGGCTGCCAGCCGCGTGCTGCTCGGCGTTCATTGGCTGACTGACGTCATCGCCGGGCTGGCCGTGGGCTGGACGTGGTTTCTGCTGTGCACGATCGCGTTCGGTGGTCGGCTGCTGCGGTTCGGTGAACCTGCGGAACGGGTCGCCCACGCTTCAGAACTGCCAACACGGTCCGACCAGCACACACTCGCCGGACATCCGCCGCACGTTTACGACTGAGCCGATTCTCGAAAAGGTTGCCATGGACTCCGATGAAATGAAATCCCATCTCCCGTCGACTCGGCCCGGTCACGTGGCCGTGATCGCCAATCCCGCGAGCGGAAATTCCGGTGATGACGAGGAACTACGTGCCGCCTTCGCCGCTGCGGGTGTCGAACCCAATTGGTTGCCGACAACGCAGATCGATCCCGGTGTCGGTCAGGCCGCAACTGCGGTCGCCGCCAACGCCGAGACCGTCGTTGCATGCGGGGGCGACGGCACGGTGCGAGCGGTGCTGCAGTCAGTGGCCTGCACTGCATCGACGTTGGGCGTCGTACCGCTTGGCACCGGCAACCTGCTGGCCGCGAACCTTGGCCTCGAGACAGGGCTGGACGCGGTACACACCGCAGTGCACGGATCACCGACGGCGCTGGACGTCGGCGTCGTCAACGATGAGAGGTTTGCTGTGATGGCAGGTGTCGGATTCGACGCGCTGATGATCCGCGACGCCAACCCAAGGCTGAAACGCCGCATCGGAAGCGCGGCATACGTGCTCTCGGCAGCACGAAACCTCCGCAGTCGCTTCTTCCATGTGGTCGTTACCGCCGACGGCTCCGAAACGTTCCGCGGCCGGACGGCGATGGTGCTGGTCGGAAATTGCGGAGCAGTATCGGGCGGGCTCGAGGTGTTCCCCAACGCCCGCCACGACGACGGGCTCCTCGATGTTGCTGTGCTATCGGCGCGGGGCGTGTGGCAATGGTCATCGGTGGTTTGGCGTCTGCTTCGCGGCCGGCCGCAACGCAGCGATCTGGTGCATCGTTGCCAGGGCAGCGAGTTGACTGCGGAGCTGTCACGCCCGATCGCCTACGAACTCGACGGTGAAGTTCGCGACGCAACGTCGAACCTTCGGTTCAAGGTCGAGCCACGGGCGCTACGGGTTCGGGTCTCGTAGCAGCGCTTGTAGCGGCGGCGCCGCTCACTAGACGACGGACAGGGGCCCGCTGGTGCTGATGTCGGTCCGTTCCGAACTGGATGCCGAAAATGCTCAGAAGCCGGCTGCTCGTTCGCTTTCGACGACCGTGCGCCCGCCGAGGGTAGTGACTCGGCCGGATCTCGGGCGCGAAGGGGCAGTCACTCGAAGGAGCGTGAGGCGCCGTCGCCGGCCGCTCGGGGTGCCAGCGTGAGGATCGCGCTTGAGCCCGCGGCCGCCAGCACGGATGCGACGACGATCGCCAGTCTGGCGTTGGACTGGTCGACCGGGTCGGTTAGGGCCAGCTCGGTGATGAACAGCGCAACCGTGAAGCCGATTCCCGCCGCGGCACCGACGCCGACGATCTGGCGCGGCGCCGAACCGTCGGGGTTGTCGGCGAGCCCTGCTCGTACGGTGACACGAGTTGCGAGCACGACACCGAGCGGCTTACCGACTACCAGACCGAGGAGCACACCCCACGTGATCGGAGAACGGACGGCATCACCAAGACCATCGGCGGAGATGGTGATCCCGCTGTTCGCCAGCGCGAAGATGGGGATGATCACGTAGCTCGTCCATGGGTGGAGCACGTGCTGCAGCCACTCGACGACCGACACCGAACCCCTGGCGAGGTCGCTCGTGGTGCGGGCCGCGTCTGCGTCGGACAGGTCGGTCAACTCGGCACTGTCGATCAGGTCCGGATGGAGCCGTGGCGTGGACGGCGCGAGCAGGCCCATCGCCACCCCGGCGATGGTGGGATGGATCCCCGCCTCGTGGAGGCTGAACCACACGATCCCACCAATCACGACGTAAACCCACGTCGAGTAGACGCCGAGGCGATTCACGGCGATCGTCGCCGCGACGCCAACTGCTGCCGCAGCGAGCCAGCCGAACATCACGCCGGTTGAATACACGGCGGCGATGATCACGATCGCGCCGATGTCGTCGACGATCGCCAACCCGAGTAGGAACGCCCGCAGCGAGGCCGGGATGTGACTGCCCGCTACGGCGAGGACGCCGATAGCGAGGGCGATGTCCGTTGCCATGGGAATCGCCCAGCCGCGGGGCGCGGACGTGCCGGCGATCGCCAGGTACACCAGAGCCGGAACCACCATGCCGCCCAGTGCGGCCGCACCGGGCAGGAGCGCAGCTCGCGGCGACGAGAGGTGGCCGTCGGTGAGTTCGCGCTTGATCTCGAGTCCCACGACGAGGAAGAAGAGGGTCATCAGGCCATCGTTGATCCAGTGGCGGAGGTCGAGGTCCAACGTGTGACCGGCGACCGAGATCGCCGCTCGAGTGTCCCAAAGGTCTTCGTACGACTCCGACCAAGGCGAATTCGCCCAGACGAGGGCAAGCGCGGCACCGCCGGCCAACAGGATCGCGCCCGATGCTTCGGTAGCGAGAAAGTCGCGCAATGGCGACAGCATGCGGACAATGGGCGAACCGGAGCGACGGCGGGCGCGATCCAAACAAGTCTCCTCTTGAATCGCCGACCAGACTTCCCGGCACACCTCGTTGTGCAACCGAACATACCGGAAGGCGGGACCGCTATCGAGCATGGTGTTGCACGAGCAGGCGTGCATCGCCTCAAATCCGTATGATGCTGGGACCATGAGCGAGCACCTTCCTGAGACCTACACACGATTCCGACGCGACTGTCCCTCCCTCGCGCAGCAACAGCCGAAAAGGAGTAGTTCGTCATGCCTGGCTCTGTGATCGTCTCGTTCGCTCGCACACCGATCGGCAAGTTGTCGGGAAAACTGGCCCGCTACAGCGCAGTCGAGCTCGGGGGACTCGCCATCAGCGCGGCATTGCAGCGCGCCGGGATCACAGGAGATCAGGTCGATCACGTCCTGATGGGCCACGTACTGCAAGCAGGACAGGGGCAGATCACCGCCCGTCAAGCTGCGGTGAACGCGGAGATCCCGATGACGGTGCCGGCGATGACGGTAAACAAGGTCTGCCTGTCGGGGATCAACACGATCCAACTTGCCGACGCCTTGATCTCGCTCGGTCAAGCCGACGTCGTGGTGGCCGGCGGGATGGAGTCGATGACGAACGCCCCGTACCTGCTTCCCAAGGCCCGTGGCGGCTACCGGATGGGTAACGACGTGCTGATCGACTCGATGATCCACGACGGCCTGTGGTGCGCGTTCGAGATGGAACACATGGGCCAGGGCACGCAGCGGTACGCCGACGAGTTCGAGGTCACCCGCGAGGCACAGGACGACCTGGCGATGAAGAGTCACCAACGGGCAGCCGATGCGATCAAGCACGGCCGGTTGGCGGACGAGATCACGCCTGTGTCGGTGCCCGCGTATAAGGGCGAACCCGTCATGGTCGACACTGATGAAGGCATCCGGCCCGGCACGACCCTCGATTCACTCGCTGCGCTGCGGCCGGCATTCACTTCCGATGGCACTGTCACCGCCGGTAACGCCTCGCAGCTGTCCGATGGCGCTGCTGCGGTGGTGATGATGAGCCGAGCTCGGGCCGACCAGCTGGGCATCACTCCGTTGGCCGAGCTGGTCGGGTACGGGATGGTCGCCGGCCCCGATACTTCGCTGCTGCACCAGCCGTCGGCAGCGATCAAGAAGGCGCTCGCATGTGCCGGCCTCGAGGTGTCTGACGTTGACTTGTTCGAGATAAACGAAGCGTTCGCCGCGGTGGGCGTGGCGTCGATGAAGGATCTCGGCATCAGCGACGAGGTCGTCAACGTGAACGGCGGCGCAATCGCCTTTGGGCACCCGATCGGTATGTCGGGTACCCGTATCGTCGGCACGTTGATCCACGAGCTTCGCCGTCGGGGTGGTGGTTTGGGCGCCGCGGCGCTGTGCGGAGGCGGAGGTCAAGGTGACGCAGCGATAGTGCGAACGATCTCGTGAAGATTCGGCCGCTCACTGGATTTTCGTCAGCTGTCGCCGTTGCCCATCACAACAGCTAGCGTTACGTGCCAGTGCCCAGCAAAGCGTTGGGCCAGACAGCATTCTGGAGTACAGGCGATGGCTACCGGCACCGTGAAGTTCTTTAACGCTCAGAAGGGCTACGGCTTCATTTCACGAGAGGGTGGTGCCGACGTGTTCGTGCACTTCTCGAACATCGAAGGCAATGGCTACCGTTCGCTCGAAGAGGGCCAAGCGGTGGAGTTCGAAGTGGGCCAGGGTCGCAAAGGCGACGAGGCTCTAAAAGTCACGGTCGTCTGACAAATCCAATCTTATCGACCGGCGAGTTCGGCGACGACCGGTGCAAACGACTCGACGTCTTCGGCACCAACGATCACGTAGCTGAAACCCCAGCGCTGGCGGCGCCGGAGCAGGTCGTCGACGAGTTGATCCGCGGTTCCGATCAGGGCGAACGGTGACTCCTCGATGAACGACGGATCGACCTGCACGAATCCAGCGACCTGTTCCATGACCGCCTGCCGCTCGTCGGTGACGCGAACCATGAAGGCGCGGACGTTGAACTCGATATCGGCGATGCGCCGGCCGGCCGAGGCGTGCACGATCTCGACCTTCCTGTCGACTGCCTCAGCGGTCATCGTTGCGATCGCTTCGGGTCCGATGACGCCGGCGGCCAGCGTGCCGTTGATACCGACTATGTCGGCCTCCCTGGCCGCGATCGACAGAATTCGCTTGCCCCCACCACCGATCAGGATCGGCGGCCGTGGGGCCTGCACCGGACGCGGCGATCCGGTGAAGTCGGTGATGCTGTAATGCTCGCCGGCGAACGAGAACGCCTCGCCCGACAACGCCGCTTTGATGACGGCGAGACCTTCCTCGAGACGGTCGACGCGTACCTTGCTGGAGTCGTAGGGGATTCCAGACGTCTCGTAGTCGGTGGCCATCCATCCGGCGCCGAGGCCGATCTCGAGGCGACCACCCGACAACACGTCTATTGTCGCCATCTCTTTGGCGAAAACGACCGGATGCTTGTAGTCGTTGTCCCATACCAAAGCCCCAACTCGAAGCGTCTCGGTCGTATCGGCGGCGGCCATCAACGCAGGAACCGGCGAGAACTGGTCGTTGAAGTGATCGGGCATGGTCAGCGTGCTGTAGCCGAGCGACTCAACCTTGCGAGCGAGTTGTGCCCACGACGCGGCGTCGGCGGCGGTTGATGCTTGCACGCCGAACCGGAACGGGCGCGGCGCGGTCATAACCAGCCAAGCTACCCGGTGCCGACGATCGAGATCGGCCCCCAACTAACCTTGCAGATGCGTGCGTCCCCTTGCTTGGCTCTTCCGTCTGGGAGCGATCGTCGTTGCCGGAGCGTTGCTGACGACGGCCGTCGTGATCGGCGTCGGCCCGCGGTTGTGGCGTGTTGCCAACGCTCACGATCAAATGCCGGTGTCGTTGCCGGAATTCCAGTCGCTGTCGCAGCGCAGCTATGTCTACGACCTCGTCGGCAACGTGATCGCCGTATTCGAGCGGGAAAACAGCCAGCCGATCACGCTCGCCCAGGTCCCTCCCGAAGTCTTGGACGCCTTCCTCGCCGTCGAGGACGAGCAGTTCTACCTGCATCACGGGGTCAACCTTCGTAGCTTTGCTCGGGCGTTGCTATCGAACTTCTCCAGCGACGCACCCCGGCAGGGAGCCAGCACCATCAGCCAGCAAGTGGTCAAGAACGAGTTCCTCGCCGGGCTGCCGCGCGACGGGCGCTACAAGGGACTGCAGGCGCACTACGCGACGATGCTCGAGAAGAAGATGTCCAAAGGAGCCATCCTCGAGCGCTATCTGAACACCGTCTTCTTCGGCAACAACGCCTACGGATTGCAGGCCGCTGCCGAGATCTACTACGGCAAAAACGTCGGCGAGTTGACGATGATCGAGGGAGCTTTCCTGGCCGGCCTGGTTCGGTCACCGTCCGGTTTCGACCCGATCCGCCACTCCGAGCGGGCGCGTGCCAGGTTCCGCCAGGTCACCGAGCGACTGGCCGACGTCGGCCTGGTCACGCCGTTCGTCGGGTCGCTGCTCGGGTCGGCTTGGCCAATGCCGGAGCGCGTGCGCTCGATACCGACGTATACGACCAAGCCGACGTACTACACCGAAGCAGTCAAGGAGTATCTTCTGAAGAGGGCGACTTTCCTGGGCGACGAGCAACAGCGCGCCAACTTGTTGTATCGCGGTGGCTTGGAGATCCACTCGACATTCGATCCCAACCTGCAAGTGCTCGCCGAGCAGGCCCGCACCCAACTACCAGACAGCGCGCAGGGATTCGATGCGGCGATCGTCACACTCGACACGAGGACCGGTGCCATCCGAGCCATGGTCGGCGGGCACGGATTCCAGCCACGCGTCGACGAGATCAACATGGCACTAGTGCCACGCCAGACGGGCTCCAGCGTCAAGTTCTTCATTCTCGCCGCCGCCCTGCAGGCCGGCGCCCAACCCACCGACCTGCTCAACGGTACGACGCCGTGCATCCTGCCGAACCCTGCTGACCCGGCGAACCCGTTGTTCCCCATCGACGACGCGGTAGGTCGCGGTGTGGTGACGCTGCAGGAACACACCTGGGCGTCGATCAACTGCGCCTACGCACGGTTGTCACAGATCATCGGGCTGCACCGAGTGGTCGACACGACCTATCGCATGGCACATTCACCGTACCTGTACGAAGGCCAGACCGATCGGGCGGCGCTGCAGCCCTACGCCTCGTACGCAACCGGCGCCAACGCGATGAGTTCGATCGACATGGCGGCGGGAATGCAAACGATCGCCAATCAGGGTCTACATCACGACCCCTATTACATCGACTACGTCGTGCGGGCTGATGGCACACGGCTGTACACGCACGACGACCCGGGCGTGCAGGTACTCGACCCCGAAGTTGCCCTGACTGCGGTCGCTACGTTGAAGGGGGTTCTGACTCAGGGGACGGCGGCCAGAACGCTCGCCAATTTCCCGTTCCCGGCCGCCGGCAAGACCGGTACGCAGCAGGACAACACCAACTCCTGGTTCGTCGGTGCTTCGCCGCAGCTGACCACCGCCGTCTGGGTCGGTGACCCTGATGCCTACACCCCAATGGTCGACGTCCCGGAGTTCGTCGGCGTCGGCAAGGTGCAAGGTTCGACGTATCCAGCCAGGATCTGGGGGGCGCTGATGGAGCCGGCGCTAGCTCCGTTGCCGCTGGAGGACTGGCCAGCGGCGCCGCCGACAACGCGTAAAGCGGTACGAATGTATCTGCCCGACAGCGAGTGTCTGGCCAAGGTCGTCACCGGGAGCCTGCCGACCGGGGGCAGCACCACGACATCGACGTCGACTTTGCCGCCCGATCCGGCGATATCGGCGCCGCCACCTGAGCCGCCGCCGAAGCCGGTTCTCAAAGCGATTCCCAGTGACACGACCATTTCACCCGATGTGCTCGATCCCAAGGCGCCGTTCCCGACGGTGCCCGTTTCGGGTGTGGTGGTCTACACCTGTGACAGGCCGCCGGGCGGAGCAGTCATTACTGGTAAGAAGACGCCGTGAATGGCGAAGCGCTGTGGGAACTCCAGCAACTCGACACGGCCCTCGGTCAGCTTCAGCGTCGCCTTACCAAGTTGCCGGAGGGCGAAGCACTTGCCGATGCCGAGCGCAGGTTGGCCGAGCACCGTGCCGCGGTCGCCGCGGCAGCCAAGCAACTGAGCGAAGCCGAGGCCACGATCGAGACGACCGAGCACGCGGCCGAGGCATTGACTGCCAAACGCAGACGCCTGGAGCAGCAATTGAAAATCGTGACAGAGATTCGACAGGCCGACGCGCTCAACCATGAGATCGACACCCTCAACGCCCATCGCGACGAACTCGACGATCGCGAGTTGGAGGCGATGGAACTGCAAGCCCAAGCCGAACAACGATTGTCAGAGTTGGCTAACGATGAGGACTCCGTCGTGGCGGTGAGAGAATCCGCTGCGGCGCAACTCGCCGTCGCCAAGGGCACCGGCGCACAGGAAGAAGCAGAACTGACAGCGAAGCACGACGCCGCCAGAGCGGCGCTCAGTGGTGAGGAAGTCGCGCTATACGACCGGCAGCGAGCCCGGCACGGCGGCATCGGCATCGCCAAGCTCCACGGATTGCGGTGCGACGGATGCCATCTCGACCTGTCGCGGGCCGAGGTCGACGGTTTCAAACGTCTTCCACCGGACGAACTCGTCGACTGTCCGCAGTGTGGGCGCGTGCTGGTTCGCTGACTTGTCATGTTCCTGTGGTTCATCGGCACCGCGGTCGTCTCGGTGTGGTTCGTCTTCCGCGACCCGCGCTTCGACTATCGCCTTCTGGCGGTGGGTGCGATTCTGCCCGATGCGATCGATCTTCCCACGGGCGACGCCCGGTGGGCGCACAGCCTGACGGTTGCGGTCGGCGCGCTGGCACTGGTGATGGTCGGCACCGCTGGTCGCAAACCGATTCGGAGGTTGCTGCTGGCCGTGCCGATCGGAATGCTGTTGCATCTGGTGTGGGACGGCGCCTTCGCCTCGACACGCGTATTCTGGTGGCCGTTCAGCGGGTCGTGGGGAACCGTGCGCGTGCCGACGTTGCAGCGCGGTTGGTCGAACGTGGCGTTCGAAGCCGGAGGGGCGCTTCTGTTGGCGTGGATGTGGCGGCGGTGTGAGCTGTCGGACCCAACGCGTCGCAGCGCGCTGATCCACCGCGGGGTGCTCATCCAACCGCGGCCGTAGATCGTCTCGGAGGATGAACTTGTGAGTCGCCATCTGGTTCACTGTTCGGGTGCTGATTCTCGTTCGTCACGGTCGCACCGAGGCCAACGCGGCGCGGAAGTTGCAGGGTCGGCTCGATCTTCCCCTCGACAAGGTTGGCGTCGCCCAGGTCGCAGGGCTCACCGAATGGCTCGGCCGCCCCGATCGTTTGATCAGCTCGCCACTCCTGCGGGCCCGGCAGACAGCCGAGGCGTTCGCGGTGCCGTATGAGGTCGACGAACGGTGGACCGAACTCGACTACGGAACCCTCGACGGCTTGCCGGTGGCGGAGGTCGGCGACGACGTCTGGGCGAGATGGCGCGTCGACCCGCTGTACCGGGCAGGCGGAGGCGAGAGCATCGCCACGATGCGCGATCGGGTCATCGCTGCCGTCGAAGACCTTGTGGCCGACGCCAAGGAGCAGACGATCGTCGTAATCACCCACGTCTCGCCGGTCAAGGCGGTGATGACCTGGGCGCTCGGCGTCGACGTCTCGGTTGGCTGGCGTTGCCATCTCGACCAGGCATCCGTGTGCCGTATCGTCATCGGTCCCTCGGGTCCCGTGCTGCTGGGCTTCAACGAAACCCGCCGCTGACAGCGAACGGCCTTCACTCGTGACGGGTGATCGATCGCCCGCTCACGACTGACGGCTGGATGATCATCCAGCGGTCTTTCGGGCCAGGGGCCCACGGATGCGTCGAAGCCCCGATCAACCGAGAGCGCAGCTCTTCGTCGACGAGCTTCCATAAGTTGCCGCGGACCAAAACGCTCCATCCCGACTCGGCGACGGGATCGATGTGGTCGGCCTCGAACGCAACCCGAGTCCCGTCGCCCAGTTCGTGCAGCATCGAGTCACCAGCTGTACGGAAGGCGATACTGTCGTCGATCACGACGCAGTTGACCGGGAGCACCATCGGCTCGCCGTCGTACACGAACCCGACTCGGCCAACGGCGACACGGGTTATCAGCCGCCAGCACACCGCCTCCTCGAGATCGTCGTAGTTCACGACGTAGTGGTGCTCGCCGGCAACGCTTCCCCCGGCTTCGGGCGGCAGTGACGATCCACTCACGGTCCCGATCGTAGCGTTCTCATTGCCCCCGAGCGGATCCAACCGTTGACTTCTGAAGTAGTTCAGATATCCTGTTTAGTGTGCGAGTTGTCGAACATCCCTTCTCCGAGTTCCTGCGTCAGCCCAACGAGGTCGTCGCCGAACTCGAGGACCACGACGTCGTGCTTCGTCGCCGCAACGCACCCCCGCTCCGGCTCAGCGACGCAAGCCGCGACGACGAACGAGCACAGGCTTTCGAGGCGGTCACTCGCCTATTGCGCAACCTGCTCGTCCACAGCCCAGTCGGGCTTGCCGGCGCGGTGGACGATGCCTTCCCGTGGGCCACGCTGCTGCCCAAACGCGATCGGATAGCGTTCGTCGACGAACTCAGTTGCACGCTGATGGCAGCGTCGGCTCTCGACAACTACGCACCCGTCGCGCAGCTGCTGCGTGAGTGGAGGGCTACCGCAGAGATCCACGCCGACCCGCGACTGGCGCGCCGCCTGCGAGCTGCAATCGTCGCCGACGGTGGGCTGATTAGAGCGCCGGAAGCCTGACCGCCGTGCCGAAGCGCAAGGAGCGGGTTGCGCCGCCACCCGCTCCGGGGGGATGGGATTTCCGCTTCGCAACGAGCGACGCTGTCACCGGTTGGGAGCAGGTGTGCTCGGCTGCACCGGCCAACGCGCGGGTGGCCTGGGAGCGGATTACCAACGATCCACGACATCGCGACAACCGTCAGCATCCGTTGAAGGGTTCGCTCAATTTGCGCAGCGTGAACGGCCAGGTGCTCGAGCAATGGCAGTACGAGGTCACCGCCGGCGGCTGCATCTGGTACTGCATCGACGACGATCGGAGGACCGTTTGGATGACCGGCGCCCACGTCGGCCACCCGAAGGCGACCGAGTGAGCCATGGGGGAACGACCGTCGTTTCGGGCACCTAGTCCTATCACCTAGTCCTCACCTAGTCCGGACCTACAAGCCCTTCAGAGGCGTTAGCGATGGTGAGTCGGCCTGTAAGCGGGATTCTGTGACGCCGAAACGCCGGTGACCATCCCTCTAAGCGGCCTACCCGAGAGGTAGCCGGCGAACCGGCTGGACGGGCAGCCCGTCCTCTCTGCTTGGCCTTGCTCCGAAT